>JBCNOP010000065.1:0-23700 GCA_039593775.1 Pseudoduganella sp. | reverse complement strand
GGCCGAACGAGCTGTCGGGCGGGCAGCGGCAGCGCGTAGCGATTGCGCGGGCGCTGGTGGGCAAGCCATCGATCCTGCTGGCCGACGAACCGACCGGCAACCTGGATTCGGCCACGACGCGCGAGATCATGGCGCTGATCAAGGACGTGCACCGCAACGGCCAGACCGTGGTGATGGTGACGCACGAGCCGGACATCGCCGAGCAATGCCAGCGCATCGTGCGCCTGCAGGATGGGCGCGTGTTGTCCGACCAGCGCGTGCAGGGAGCATAAAGGCATGTACATCTTTATCGAAGCGCTGCGTTCGGCCATGGCCGCGATCCGCGCGCACCGCATGCGCAGCTTCCTGACGTCGCTGGGCATCATCATCGGCGTGGCCTCGGTGATTACCGTGATCTCGCTGATCCAGGGCTTGTCGCAATCGATCACGCGCCAGTTTGAAGGCCTGGGCGGCAATGCGCTGACGGTGCATGCGAAGAATGACTTCAAGGACGTCATGCGGGGCAAGATCAATTACCTGCAGTTCGACGATGTGGAGCAGTTGCGCGGGCACGTGGAGGGTATTCGCGAACTGAGTCCGGCCTTCATGTTCCAGGGCGGCGAGATCCGCTATGGCAACCAGACTGCCTCCAGCCGCCAGCAATTGGCGGTGACGGCGGCCTTCATGGAGGTAAACGGCAGCTATCCGCGGCTGGGACGCTTCATCGGCGACTCTGATAACGCGGGCGCACGGCGCGTTTGCGTGATTGGCGAGAAGATCATCGAGATGCTGCACCTGCCGGAAAATCCGCTGGGTGAGTTCATCCAGTTCTCCGGCGAGTGGTTCAAGATAGTCGGCGTACTGGAGAAGAAAGGCGAGATCCTCGGCATGTCGCAAGACGACCAGGTGCTGGTGCCGTTCCGTACGGGCCAAAGCCTGATCGGGAATACGCAAAAGCCGAGCATGTCGATCACGGTGTCGATCAGCGATATTGGGCGCGCCGAAGAACTCAAGTCGCGCATTGCGACGGTGATGCGGCAATCACACCGCTTGCGCGGCGACCAGAAGGATGATTTCGAAATCCAGTCTTCTGACCAGTTCCTCAAGAGCTTCGAGACGGTGACTACCACGGTCACGCTGGTGATGGGTGGTGTGGTGGGCATTGCGCTGCTGGTGGGCGGGATCGGGATCATGAACATCATGCTGGTCTCGGTCAGCGAGCGCACGCGCGAGATCGGGATTTGCAAAGCAATCGGCGCACGCAGCCGCGACATCCTGATGCAATTCCTGATCGAAGCGGTGACCTTGTCGATGCTGGGCGGTGCGATTGGCGTGTTGTTAGGGTATGGCCTTGGCCACGCCATCGCCAGCGTGATCCCCGACTTCCCCGGCGCATATGTGCCGTGGTGGGCAGTGGCACTGTCGGTGATGTTCTCCGCCGGCGTCGGCGTGATCTTCGGCGTGCTCCCCGCCGCCAAAGCCGCCAAGCTCGACCCGATCGAAGCATTAAGGTACGAATAGACGCGGATTGCGCCCGCACAAAGTCGACGAAAGCAGCACCGCTATCCTTTGAACAGGCGGTGTCTGACCCTGCGGGTCAGACACCGGTTTACCGGTTTTAAAGGAGAATGGAAATGCCACGTCCACTACGTAATTACACAGCAGGTACTTGCCTTCATCTGGTCCAGCGCGGCAACAACGGCCATTCATGCTTTCATGACGATAACGAGCGTCAAGGTTTTCTATCCCTGCTCAAAGAGCATGGACTGAAATCCCGCTGTGATATCCATGCGTACGTACTGATGACCAACCATTTCCATTTACTGGTCACAGTGCGAGACAGGAATTCGCAAGCCGATTTGATGAAGTCGCTTGCCCAGCGAACTGCGCTTTGGAGGCACACGCGACACGGCGGCACAGGCGCAATGTGGGATGGGCGATATCACTCATCTCAAATCGATAGCGAAGCATATTTGCTGTTATGCCAGCGCTATATTGAACTTAATCCCGTTCGCGCAGGTATGGTGGCGTTTGCGGGCGGTTATAGGTGGTCGAGCTATCGGGCAAATGCTGAGGGGTGCAGGGATGATCTGCTTTGCCCGCATCCTGGCTATCTTGGATTAGGGTTGGATGCTTTAGAGCGTCAGCGTGCGTATCGAGCCTTGTTTGAAATGCCGTTGGCTGAAAAAGATTTGGACAGAATCAGGTTCGCGATTAGGGGGGATGCTGCTTTGCGGAAACCGGAAAACCGGTAAACCGGTGTCAGACCCGCAGGGTCTGACACCCCCCGCTATGCGCGCTCGCGGGTGACGCGGTTGACGCCGGCTACTTTTCGGACGTTGCGGATCAGGGCCGCCAGGTGGACGCGGTCTTTCACTTGAATCGTGAAGCGGAGCTGGTGCAGCACGTGCTCTCTGTCCTCGTCCATGCCGACGAAGGTGATGTTGCCGTCGCTTTCGCCGATTTCGGCGGCCACGCGCGCCAAAATACCCTTCTCGTTGTTAATGATCAGGCGAATGCGGCTGTCGAAGCGGCGGTTGATCTCGGTGCCCCATTTGACCGCAATCCAGCGCTCGGGTTCTTTCTGCTTTGAGCGTTTGGCCACCGAGCAGTCGCCGGTGTGCACCTGCAGGCCCTGGTCGCGGCGCAACTGGCCGACGATATGGTCACCGGGGATCGGCAGGCAGCATGGCGCCAGCTGCACCGACACGCCTTCGCTGCCATAAATGGTGACCGGGTCGAGTTCTTTTGCGCTGGTGTGCTCGATCGGCACGCTGGCCGATTCTCCGCCCAGCAGGCCGAAGATATGGCGGGCCACCAGTGCTGCCATGCGCTTGCCGATGCCGATGTCGGCATACAGCTCTTCCATCGACTTGGCCGACGATTCGTTCAGCAGGCGCTCCATCAATGGCGGCGGCAGTTCGCCCGGCACATTGATCGCGTCCAGTGCCTGCGCCAGCAGCTGCTGGCCGAGGCGGATCGATTCCGGCAGGTTGATCGTGCGCAGGTGGTGGCGGATCGCGGAGCGTGCCTTGCCGGTGCGGACGAAGGACAGCCAGGTCGGGCTCGGGCGGGAATTCGGGTCGGTGACGATTTCGACGATGTCGCCGTTGCGCAGTTCCGTGCGCAGCTGGGCCGCTTCGCCGTTGATGTTGACCGAGACTGTGTGGTCGCCAATGCCGGTGTGGATCGAGTAGGCAAAGTCGATCGGGGTAGCGCCGCGCGGCAGGGCAATGATCTTTGACTTCGGCGTGAACACGTAGACCGAATCGGGGAACAGGTCGACCTTGACGTGTTCCAGGAATTCGGCCGAGTCGCCGGTCTGCTGCTGGATGTCGAGCAGCGATTGCAGCCAGGCGTGGGTGCGCTGCTGCATGTCCGAGATGTTGGCGTCGTTGCTCTTGTACAGCCAGTGCGCGGCCACGCCCGATTCGGCGGTGCGGTGCATTTCCTGGGTGCGGATCTGGAATTCCACCGGCGTGCCGTAAGGGCCGATCAGGGTGGTGTGCAGCGACTGGTAGCCGTTCAGCTTGCGGATCGCGATGTAGTCCTTGAACTTGCCCGGCATCGGCTTGTACAGCGAGTGCAGGGTGCCCAGCGCCACGTAGCAGTTCGGGAAGCTGTCGACCACCACGCGGAAGCCGTACACGTCCAGCACTTGCGAGAAGGACAGGTGCTTGTTGCGCATCTTCTTGTAGATGCCGTACAGGGTTTTTTCGCGTCCGTAGACTTCGGCCTCGATGCCCGCCATCGACAGGGTGTTCTTCACCGCGTCCAGGATCTTCGACACCACCTCGCGCCGGTTGCCGCGCGCAGCCTTCACGGCTTTCGACAGCACGTGGTAGCGCACCGGGTACAGGTGGGAGAAGGACAAGTCCTGCAGTTCGCGGTAGATGTTGTTCAGGCCAAGGCGGTGCGCGATCGGCACGTAGACTTCCATCGTCTCGGCCGCGATGCGGCGCTTCTTGGCCGGGATCATCACTTCCAGCGTGCGCATATTGTGCAGGCGGTCGGCCAGCTTGATCAGGATCACGCGCACGTCCGAGGCCATCGCCAGCAGCATCTTGCGGAAGTTTTCCGCCTGCGCTTCGATCTGGCTCTGGAACTCGATCTTTTCCAGCTTGGACAAGCCGTCCACCAGGTGCGCCACCGGCGCGCCAAAGCGTTCGATCAGCTCGTCCTTCTTGACGTCCTGGTCTTCCATCACATCGTGCAGCAGCGCAGCCATGATGGCTTGCGCGTCGAGTTTCCAGTCGGCGCAGATCTCGGCCACCGCGATCGGATGGGAGATATACGGTTCGCCCGACTTGCGTACCTGGCCCAGGTGCATCTCGTCCGAGAAGCGATAGGCTTCCTTGACCTTTTTCAGGTCGGCCTCGTTCATGTACTCGGCCAGCTTTTCGGTCAGGTGGGTGATGGTCGCAACGCCCGTGGTCACGGTCGGTGCGGCAAGCGGGGAGGTGGAAATCGCTTGTGCAGAAACGTCAACGCCCGGCTGTTGCTTAGCCGGGCGCCGTGCCCGCCGTGCGGGCTGTTCGCTGATGTTGGGATCTGCGGAAGTCAGGTTCATATCGGGAACAATAAGGTTCCCAGCTTACATAGGGACCTTTTTCAGCATTTCCAGGCCTACTTTGCCGGCGGCGATTTCACGCAGGGCGACGACGGTTGGCTTGTCCTTGGCTTCGACCTTAGGGGTGTGGCCTTGCAGCAGCTGGCGTGCGCGGTAGGTGGCTGCCAGGGTCAGCTGGAAGCGGTTAGGTACATTCTTCAGGCAATCTTCAATAGTAATACGGGCCATGCTTAACTCCTGGATAAATACGGTACTTGATTTGTCGGTGATTATTCTGCGTGGTCGGCGTGGATGCCCAGCTCGGACATCAACCTGGCATTGCGGGCGGCTTGTTGCGCAAACCGGCAACGGGCCGATCGGACGATCGCGCTTAGCTCCGACAAGGCGACCGGGAACTCTTCGTTGATAATAACATACTCAAACTCGGGCGCGTGGGCGATTTCGCCGCCCGCAGCCAGCAGGCGGCGGTTGATCACATGGACCTCGTCCTGGCCGCGCTTGTGCAGGCGTTCTTCCAGCGCCGCGAACGATGGCGGCAGGATGAAAATGCCGGCCGCTTGCGGGAATTGCTTCTTCACCTGGCGCGCGCCCTGCCAATCGATCTCCAGCAGGATGTCGGTGCCGGCCTTCATTTGCTCTTCCACGAAGATGCGCGAGGTGCCGTAGTAATTACCGTGCACTTCGGCCCACTCCAGGAATTCGCCGTCGGCAGCGCGCTTGCGGAAGTCTTCAGCTGTGGTGAAGAAGTACTCGCGGCCATGCTGCTCGCCCGGACGCGGCTGGCGCGTAGTGGTCGAGATCGACAGCTTGATGGCTGGTTCCTGCGCCAGCAGGGCATTGACCAGCGTTGATTTACCGGCGCCGGATGGTGCAGCAACCATGAACAGGCTGCCGGAAAAATGTTGGCTCATTTGCAATTCTCGAAAGCTAGGCTGTCGCCCAAAGAGGTATTTTACCAAGGAGCAAGCAGAGTTGAAACATGGGGCGCAAGCCGTTCTTGACACTGGACCGACCGGTCTATAGAGTAAACCGCATGAGCACCCAAACCCTGACCACGCGCGAACGCCTGATCAACGCCATGATCACCACGCTGCAGCATCGCGGCCTGCACGGCGCCGGGCTGAGCGAGATCCTGGCCACGGCCAAAGCGCCAAAAGGCGTGATGTACCACCATTTCCCGGGTGGTAAAGACCAGCTGGCGGTAGCCGCCATCGAAGCTACCTTCAGCTTCCTGGTCCACAAGCTCGACACTTACATGGAACGCGAACCCGATGTCGTCGCCGCGCTGCAAGCCTGGATCCTGCGGGCCCTGCGCGGCCTGGACGACAGCGAGTTCGAGCTGGGCTGTCCACTGGCTGCCGTGGCGCTGGAGTCGACCGCCGATGACGTGGAGATCCGCAGCGCACTAAAGACCGGCTTTGCCGCGCTGCGCGCGCGCATGGCCGACGCCCTGGTGCAAGCCGGCCACGAACGTCACCGCGCCGGAGGCATCGCCGCCCTGATCCTCGCAGCCTACGAAGGCGGCCTGCTGCAAGCCCGCGTGGCGGGCGACACCGCGCCGATGGTGCAAACCATGGATGCCCTGATGCCAATGCTGAAAGTGGAGAAAAGAACATGAGCCATATGCCTGCCGCCGCCTTGCTGCTGGCGGAAAAACTGGAACTGCGCGCCGCCGACGGCTACCCGCTGTCGGCCATGCGCTACCGTGCGCGCGGCCCGGAGAAGGCGCGCCTTCTGGTGGCCGGCGCCACCGGCGTGCCGCAAGGCTTCTACCGCCGCTTCGCCGAATTCGCCGCAGGGCAGGGCTATACCGTGCTGACTTTCGACTACCGCGGCGTGGGCGGCTCGGCGCCGAAAACCCTGCGCGGTTTCGAGGCCAGCTTCCTCGACTGGGCGCGGCTGGATCTGAACGCAGTCATCGAATTCTTCGCACCGGCCGACAGCACGCCGCTCTATATGGTCGGGCACTCATACGGCGGCCACGCACTGGGCCTGGTGCCGAATCACGAAAAGATCGCCGGGGTCTACCTGTTCGGCGTCGGCGCCGGCTGGCATGGCTGGATGCCGCGTCTCGAACGCCTGCGCGTGCTGGCCATGTGGCATGTGGTCGGTCCGGTCGTCACGCGCTGGAAAGGCCGCCTGGCCTGGAGCAAATTCGGCATGGGCGAGGATTTGCCGATGGGCGTGTACCGCCAATGGAAGCACTGGTGCAAATTCCCGCGCTACTTCCTGGATGATCCGGCAGTGCCGGAGATTGCGGAAGGCTTCGCCACCGTGCGCACCCCCATCCTGGCGCTGAATGCAACCGACGACCTGTGGGCGCCGCCACTGTCGCGCGATGCGCTGATGTCCGGCTATCGCAACGCGCCATGGCACGGCGTCGACATCGACCCGGCCGCAGCGGGGCTGGGCAAGCTGGGACACATGGGCTACTTCCGCCAGCATGCGCAACCGCTGTGGACGCGCGCGCTGGAGTGGTTCGACGGGCTTGGGCGCTGATTAGCGTTTGGTTCCCAGCGCGCGCAGCAGTTCCTGTGCCGCTGCCGGCGCGCGCTCCTTGGCACCGTTGATGAAGTAGACGAACACGTCGCGCTTGCCGCCGCCCGTCCATTCCTGCGCTTGCGCGGCCCACTTCTTCAAGGCGGGCTTGGTGTAGCCTGTGGCCACCTCGCTTTGCGCATCCATCAGGCGTGCGTAGACGAAATCGCCCGTCACTTCCGTGAAGTTTGGATACTTCGGCGAATCCGTGATCACCGTTGCGACCTTGTATTTGCGCGCCAGCGTCAGGTATTCGGGGCACATGAAGCTGTCGTGGCGCGCGTCCAGCACGTGCTGCAGCTTGCGCTTGCCCAGCTTCTTCGGCAGCAGCTTGAAGAAAGCCTCCAGGTCATCCGGATCGAAACGCTTGGTCGCCGCCAGTTGCCACAGGATCGGGCCAAGCTTGTCGCCCAGTTCCGTCAGGCCGCTGTCCATGAAGCGCTCGATCGATTCGCCCGCCTCGCCCAGCACCTTGCGGTTGGTCGCGTAGCGCGAAGCCTTCACGGCAAACACGAAATCGTCCGGCGTGCGTTCCGCCCAACCGGCGAAATGCTCAGGCTTGGCGTTGCGGTAGAAAGTGCCGTTGATCTCGATGCTGGTCAGGACGCTGCTGGCATATTCCAGCGCGCGCTTGAGCGGAACGTCGGGAGGGTAGAAGGTTTCGCGCCAGGGAGCGAAGTCCCAGCCGCCGATGCCAACGCGGATGTTCATGTCTTTCGATTCCGTAGTAGAGTTTGCCGAACACACATCGAGGAGGATGCCAGAAATGCGTATGACCCGCCTGTTCGTTTCGCTGCTCGCCGCCGGATTGATGGGAGGCGCCGCGGCACAAACGCTGTCCCCTGAAGAAGAACGCATCGTCAGCCTGGTCAAGGCCAACTCCGGCAAGGCGCTTGAGCTGCTGGAAAAGACGGTCAATATCAACAGCGGCACCATGAACCACAAGGGCGTGCGCGAGGTGGGCAAGGTGTTCCGCGCCGAATTCGACAAGCTGGGCTTCAGGACGCAGTGGATCGACATGCCGAAAGAGATGCAACGCGCCGGCCACCTTGTCGCGACACGCGAAGGCAAGCAAGGCAAGCGCGTGCTGATGATCGGCCACCTCGACACCGTGTTCGAAGCGAATGCGCCGATGCAGAAATGGGAGCGCCAGGGAGACCGGGCCAGCGGGCAAGGCGTCAACGACATGAAGGGCGGTGACGTCATTATCATCGAAGCGCTGCGCGCGCTGCACGCAGCGGGAGCATTGGACAACACCACCATCAGCGTGATCTTCACCGGCGACGAAGAAAATGCAGGCAACCCGAAAGAGATCTCGCGGCGCGACATGGTCAACCTGGCCAAGCGCAGCGACGTCGCGCTGGCCTTCGAAGCCACGGTGCTGGACGAGAACGGCAAGGCCACCGGCACCATTGGCCGCCGCTCCTCAACCTCGTGGCAGCTGGAGGTGAAGGGCAAGCAAGGCCACTCCTCCGGCATTTTCAACGCCAGCGCAGGTTATGGCGCGGTGTACGAAACGGCCCGCATCCTGGATGCCTTCCGCCAGCAATTGCAGGAGCCGAACCTGACTTTCAATCCCGGCCTGATCCTGGGCGGCACGGAAGTCACGTACGACGGCGCAACTGCGAAGGGCACCGCCTTCGGCAAATCGAACGTCATCGCCAATAGCGCGACGGTAAAAGGCGACCTGCGCTTCCTGACGCCGGAGCAGGGAGAGCAAGCGCGTGCCCGCATGCGCTCAATCGTCGCGCAAAACCTGCCGGGCACCAGTGCCCAGATCCGTTTCGAGGATGGCTATCCGCCGATGGCGCCGACCGAAGGCAACCTGAAAGTGCTGGAGGTGTATTCCAAAGCCAGCGTCGACGCAGGGCTGGGCCCAATCGCCGCGCTTCCCCCGGGCCTGCGTGGTGCCGGCGACGTGCAGTTCGTCGCCCCCTATGTCGACAGCCTCGATGGCCTCGGCGCGACAGGCAAGGGCGCCCATGCTCCAGGGGAAGATTTGGACGTGCGCTCGATCGAGCAGGGAGCGCTCCGGACAGCGGTGCTGCTGTACCGCCTGACGCGATAAATTCGGGGTCAGGTCTGTCATTTGGACAGCCGACTCGCACCTTTGAGAAATATCAATACGCACCCGAAAATGCAAACGGGGCGAATACGCTTTTCAGCGATTCGCCCCGTCTTGATATTTGTCAAAGGTGCGTGCTGCCAGTCCAAATGACAGACCTGACCCCGACTTTTATTCGAGGTTTTGGACCTGTTCGCGCATCTGCTCGATCAGGAGCTTGAGTTCCATCGAGGCGTCGGCCAGCTCTTTGACCGAGGCTTTGGCGCCGAGGGTGTTCGCTTCGCGGTTCAGTTCCTGCATCATGAAGTCCAGGCGCTTGCCGACCTGGCCGCCTTTTTTCAGGATGTGGCGGGTTTCGGCCAGGTGTGCCGACAGGCGGCCCAGTTCTTCAGCCACGTCGATGCGGATGCCGTACAGGATCACTTCCTGGCGGATGCGCTCCATCGCGTCCTGGCGCGACATCGCCGTATTCGATCCCTGGCAGGCCAATCCGAGCGCCTCTTGCATGCGCTCCACGGCTTTTTGTTGGAATTGTGCAACTACCTGAGGAATTAGTGGGGTAATTCGTTTCACGATGGCTTCCATCGCTTCGATGCGCGAAACCAGCATCGCTTCCAGTGCCGCGCCTTCGCGCTGGCGGCTCTGCACGAAGGCTGCCAAGGTCTTGTTCATCAGGGCCGAAACGTCGGCCTGGAGCGATTCCTGGCCGATTTGTGCTTCTTCGACAACACCGGGCCAGCGCAGTAGTTCAGCAACACTCATCTGTGTAGCACCGCTGAAGTGCTTGCTGACTTCGCCTTGCAGGCGCGCCAGTTCATTGAGCAGGATTACATTCAGGGCCTGGGTGCCGGCGGCAGCGGCCTTGCGGCCAAAGCTCAGTCGCAGCTCCACTTTGCCGCGGGTGATGGCGCCCATGATGGCGGATCGCAAATCGGGTTCGAGGGCGCGCAGGTCATCGTTGATGCGGAATTGCAGGTCAAGGAAGCGTGAATTGACGCTTTTGATCTCAATTGTCAGCGTGCCCGCCGCGCTTTCGCTGGTGGCCACGGCGTAGCCAGTCATGCTGGAAATGCTCAAAGGATATCCCCGATTTTGTCTTTGTCTTTACAATATATTGCTTTGTCCCACACAATCCGGTTTAGTTGAAGCGAGGAAACTTATGGCAGCTCAGAACAACGCTCCATTACCGGATGGTCTGGAAATTGCTGGATACCGCATTGTAAAGAAAATTGCGTCAGGCGGGTTCAGTATTGTGTACCTGGCCTACGACGCCGAAGGTAATGCGGTAGCAATTAAAGAATATTTACCAAGCAGCCTTGCATTGCGTCAAGAGGGCGAGATGGTGCCTGTGGTCACGAAATCGAACCTTCCGGTCTTCAGGATCGGGCTCAAGTGCTTTTTTGAAGAGGGTCGCGCACTGGCAAAGATTTCACACCCCAATGTTGTAAGGGTGTTGAATTTCTTCCGTGCCAACGAAACTGTCTATATGGTAATGGCCTACGAGTCGGGCCATTCGCTGCAGGACCACATCCAGCGCCAGCGCAGCAGGGGGCGCAATTGCAGCGAGGCTTTCGTGCGCCAGATCTTCACACAGGTGCTGAAAGGCTTGCGCGAGGTGCATACCAACAAGCTGCTGCACCTGGACCTGAAACCGGCCAATATCTACCTGCGCACGGACGGCACGCCCATGCTGCTGGACTTTGGCGCGGCGCGCCAGACCGTCAACACGGACAGCCCGAAGCTGATGCCGATGTACACCCCCGGATTCGCGCCGCCTGAGTTGTACTCCAAGACCGAGGCGCTGGGGCCGTGGACCGACGTCTATTCGATCGGCGCTTCGATGTTTGCCTGCATGCTCGGCCAGCCGCCGCAGCCGGCCGACCAGCGCCGCAAGGAAGACAAGATGGAGCCGCATTTCCAGAAGCTGGAAATCCTCTATTCGCCGGAGCTGGTGAAGCTGGTACGATGGACTTTGCAGATCGATCCGCTGGCCCGTCCGCAAAGCTTGTTCGAGCTGCAAAAGCTGCTGGCGCAGGTCCCTGCGCCGAAGGAACCCCCGCCTCCGCCGGGGACATTAGAAAAGCTGGGCAAGCTGGCAGGCAAGCTCGGATTTGGCCGCAAAAAGGATGCGGCCCCGCGCCAACAATAAGGAGCCCATGCCATGCAATTCGCCGTTTACCAGGAAACGCATATCGGGGGCCGCAAGGTTAACCAGGACCGGATGGGCTACAGCTTCACGCGCGATGCGCTGCTGCTGGTGCTCGCCGACGGCATGGGCGGCCATGCGCGCGGCGAAATCGCCGCCTCGATCGCTACCCGCACCATTTCCCAGATGTTCCAGCAGCAGGCCACGCCTTACGTGAAGGGGGCGGAGCGCTTCCTCGAAGAGGCGCTGGCAGCCGCGCACAACGACATCCATACGTACACGATGACCCACAATATGCCGGAGTCGCCGCGTACAACCATCGTGGCCTGCCTGGTGCAGCACAACACGGCTGTTTGGGCGCATTGCGGCGATTCGCGCCTGTACTGGGTGCGCAATGGCCAGGTGCATGGCCGCACGCGCGACCATTCGCACGTGGAGAACATGATCGAGAAGGGCCTGATCCCGGCTTCGGCGCGCAATACCCATCCGGACCGCAACAAGCTGTATGCCTGCCTGGGCGCCGGCAGCGCGCCGCGCATCGAAGTGTCCGGCCGTGCCAACCTGCTGCCCGGCGATACCTTGCTGCTTTGCTCCGACGGCTTGTGGTCGGTGGTGAGCGATGAAGAACTGGTGCAGATGCTGACCACCCAGACGGTGGTGCGCGCGGTGCCGGACATGCTGGCAACTGCATTGCGCCGCGCCGGTGACACCAGCGACAACGTGACGGCGCTGGCCATCATGTGGCAGGGCGCGCTGGTGGCCGATGGCGCGCCGACCACCCACGCCGGTTCGACCGTGATTTCGACGGAGCAGTTGCCGGACGATGTCGTCAGCACGACCATCCACGGCGCCAAGACCGAAGTCGACGTGTTCGACGATGACGAAATTGAAAAGGCGATCGCGGAAATCCGCGGCGCCATCGAGAAATCTACCCAGTTACTGAAATAGGAAATACATGAGCACTGTGAACCGCCCGAGCGGCCGCGCCGTCGATGCACTGCGCAATATCCGCATCACCCGCGACTACACCAAGCACGCCGAAGGTTCTGTGCTGATCGAGTGCGGCGACACCAAGGTGATTTGCACCGCCAGCATTGAAGAACGCGTGCCTGGCTTCCTGAAGGGCAAGGGCCAGGGCTGGATGACGGCGGAATACGGCATGCTGCCGCGTTCTACCCATTCGCGCATGGACCGCGAGGCGGCCAAGGGCAAGCAAAGCGGCCGCACGCAGGAGATCCAGCGCCTGATCGGCCGTTCGCTGCGCGCCGCCTTCGACCTGGAGGCTTTCGGCGAACGCACGCTGCAACTGGATTGCGACGTGATCCAGGCTGATGGCGGTACACGTACCGCGTCGATTACCGGCGCCATGGTGGCGGCGTATGACGCTTTCTCCAAGCTGAAGGCGCGCGGCTTGATCGAAACCATCCCGGTCAAGCATTTCGTGGCCGCGATCTCGGTCGGCGTGTACAAGGGCGTACCGGTGCTGGATCTGGATTACCTGGAAGATTCGGACTGCGACACCGATATGAACGTGATCATGACCGATGCCGGCGCCTTTGTGGAAGTGCAGGGGACTGCCGAAGGCGCGGCCTTTGACCGTGCGGCCATGAACCGCCTGCTGGACCTGGCAGAAGGCGGCATCCGCGACCTGGTCAAGCTGCAGAAGCAGGCGCTGGGCCTGTAAGCAAAACCGGTAAATCCGGGTCAGACCCAAGGGTCAGCCCCAAGTCCGCGGCAGCCGCTGGTCAGGGTCAGACCCTTGGGTCTGACCCAGGTTTACCGGTTTTGGCCAAGCGAGCCACCAAAAAATCTACAAACGCAGCAGTCTTCAACGGCAGGAATTCCCGCGCCGGGTACACCGCGTAGGTAGCGGGCCCCGGCGGAATGTCCACGTCTTCCATGATCCTCACCAACTGGCCGCTGGCCAGTTCATCGGCGACGATCGAAAGCGGCACCTTGATAATGCCCGCGCCGCCCACGGCGGCCGTCACCAGGGCACCGCCATCGTTCATCTGCAGCGGACCGTCGACCCGCACGGTACCAGCCTCGCCGAAATTCCATTCATCGTAGACTCGTGCGCCTACCGCATACACCAGGCATGCATGCTGCTGCAATTCCTGCAGCGTGCAGGGCGTGCCGCGGCGGGCCAGGTAGGTTGGGGCCGCACATACCACGCTGGGACTCTCGGACAGCTTGCGCGCCACCAAGGTCGAATCGACCAGGGCGGAGGTGCGGATCGCCACATCAACCTGCTGTGCGATCAGGTCTACCATGGCGTCGTCCAGCTGCAGCGATATCTTCACCTGCGGATACAGCGCAGTGAAATCAGCCAGCAGGGGCACCAGCACGCGCCGTCCCGCCATGGAGCAGGACACGCGCAACAGGCCGCGTACCTGCTGCTGGTAGCTGTCAGTGAGGTGGGCGATCTTGTCCAGCGAGCGCTCGATCTGGCGCGCCTCTTCCAGCACCAACTGCCCCACTTCGGTCAGGGCGAGCTGGCGCGTCGAGCGCTGGATCAGGCGCGCACCAAGGTCTTTTTCCAACTGGGCCAACTGGCGTGAAACGACGGACTTTCCGCAACCCAGCTTGAGCGCGGCGGCGCTGATGCTGCCGGACTGGATGATAGTGGCGAAAATGGCAAGGCGCTGCGGGTTCATTGTTCCTCCTGGGTCAACAATGTAATGCCATGTCGTTGACTTATCAAGGATTGTTCATGTCGCTACACTGGCGTCATTCGAAACTTTTTTGGAAGCATCATGACTAATAACCGCCAGTTCCTGCTTGCCCGCCGTCCTGAAGGCGCCGTCCAGCGTTCCGATTTCAACTTCGTCACGACGCCACTGCGTGCGCTGGAGGACGGCGAAATCCTGGTCCAGGTGTCGCATATTTCGCTGGATCCCGCCATGCGCGGCTGGATGAATGCGTCGACCGAATCGTATATGCCGCCAGTGGGGCTGGGTGACGTGATGCGCGCCATTGCAGTCGGCCGCATCGTTGAGTCGCGCAACCCTGGCTTTGCAGCCGGCGAGCATGTCACCGGCCTGCTGGGCGTGCAGGAATATGCCATCCATAACGGCATGGGGCTGAGCAAAGTCGATCCCTCGCTGGCGCCTTTGCCATTGTTCCTCGGCGCCCTGGGCATGCCTGGCCTGACCGCGTATTTCGGCCTGCTGGATGTGGGTCAGCCGAAGGAGGGCGATACTGTCGTCGTTTCGGGGGCGGCCGGTGCGGTTGGCGCGCTCGTGGGCCAGATCGCCAAGCTCAAAGGTGCGCGCGTGATCGGCATTGCCGGCGGCCCCGACAAGGTGCGTTATCTGGTGGAGGAGTTGGGCTTTGATGCGGCCATCGATTACAAGACCGAGGACGTGGCTGCCGCCCTGCGCCAGCATGCGCCGAAGGGTATCGATGTCTTCTTCGACAACGTTGGCGGCGCCATCCTTGATGCAGCGCTGGCCAATCTCGCCCATGGCGCGCGCGTGGTGATCTGCGGTGCGATCTCGCAGTACAACAATACCGAAGCCGTGGCCGGCCCGTCGAATTACCTGCAACTGCTGGTCAAGCGCGCCACCATGCGCGGCGTGATGGTAAGCGACTACTACCACCGTGCGATGGAAGCGATCACCACCATGGGCGGCTGGATCCAGGCCGGCAAGCTGAAAACCCGCGAACACGTGGTGCAGGGTCTCGACACCTTCCCTGAGACTTTTGCCAAGCTGTTCACAGGCGCCAACCAGGGCAAGCTGGTGCTGCAAGTGGTTTAAAATGTCGGCTCTCTCATCTGAGCCGACATTCATGACACAGCGTATCGTTCTCGCATCGAACAACAAGGGCAAGCTCAAGGAATTCAACGAGCTGCTCTCGACCATTGGTTTTTCCGTCCATCCGCAGGGTGAATTTGACGTCCCGGAGGCGGAAGAACCTTTTCACACCTTTGTCGAAAATGCACTGGCCAAGGCGCGCCACGCAGCGCGCCTGACCGGCTTGCCGGCGCTAGCCGATGACTCGGGTGTGTGCGTCAATGCACTGGGCGGTGCGCCTGGTGTGTACTCGGCGCGCTATGCAGGCGAGCCGAAATCGGACGCGCGCAACAGCGAGAAATTGATCGCCGACCTGGCAGCACATGCCGACAAATCGGCCTACTATTACTGTGTGCTGGTGTTCGTGCGCCATGCCGACGACCCGCAGCCGGTGATCGCCGATGGCCGCTGGGAAGGCGTAATTTCGCCGGAAGCGCGCGGCGAGGGCGGCTTTGGCTACGATCCGTATTTCCTGATTCCTTCGCTCGGCAAGCACGTGGCCGAGCTGGCGCCGGAAGAGAAGAATCGCCTGTCCCATCGCGGCCAGGCCCTGCGTGCGTTGGTAGAGAAGCTGAAGAAATGATCCCGATTAAGCCGGTCGGCAATGCCGTACCAAGCCGCACCATTGACAGCGCCGCCGGCGTCGCTGCTGCCTACCTGCGCCCTGGCGCGCTGAACCTGCAGGCCTTGCCGCCGCTGTCGCTGTACATTCACTGGCCCTGGTGCGTGCGCAAGTGTCCTTATTGCGACTTCAATTCGCACGAGGCGAAGGGCGAGGTACCGGAGAAGGAATACCTGGACGCGCTGCGGCGCGACCTGGAAATGTCGCTGCCCCTGATCTGGGGCCGCAAGATTTATACGATCTTCATCGGCGGAGGTACGCCGAGCCTGATGTCGGCGGCCGGCATGGATCGCCTGATGTCGGACTTGCGCAGCCTGCTGCCACTGGACGGTGCTTGCGAAATCACGATGGAGGCTAATCCCGGCACCTTCGAGGCCGAGAAATTCCGCTCCTACCGCGACAGCGGCATCAACCGCCTGTCGATCGGCATCCAGAGCTTCAACAGCGAGCACCTGAAGGCGCTGGGCCGCATCCACGACGATGGCGAAGCGAAGCGCGCGGTGGAAATCGCGCTGGCAAACTTCGACAACTTCAACCTGGACCTGATGTACGCGCTGCCGAACCAGTCGCTGGAACAAGCGCGCCAGGATATCGAGACCGCGATCGGCTTCAAGCCGCCGCATCTGTCGCTGTACCACCTGACGATGGAGCCGAACACGCTGTTCGCCAAATATCCACCGCAGTTGCCGGACGACGACCTGAGTGCGGACATGCAGGACATGATCGCCGAGCTGTCCACAGCGAATGGCTACGGCCACTACGAAGTATCGGCCTACGCCCAGCCGGGCCATCAGGCACGCCATAACCTCAACTACTGGCAGTTCGGCGATTACCTCGGTATCGGCGCCGGCGCGCACTCCAAGCTGTCCTTCCCGCACCGCGTGCTGCGCCAGGCGCGCTACAAGCAGCCCAAGTCCTATATGGATGCGGTGGCCGCTGGCAATCCGGTGCAGGAAGAGCGCGAGCTGTCGCGCGACGAGATGGGCTTCGAGTTCATGCTGAACGCCTTGCGCCTGCAAGGCGGCTTCGAGCCGAACCTGTTCGCCGAACGCACCGGCGTGGCGCTCAACACCATCGAGAAACAGCTCAACGCAGCCGAGGCCAAAGGCCTGCTGTACCGCGATCACATGCTGATCAAGCCCACCGAACTAGGCCAGCGCTTCCTCAACGACCTGCAGCAGATGTTCCTGGGCGAGTAAAGCGACTGTATCGCCGCCATCGGGCCTAGACAGCTTAAGAGGTGATCTCTTCCAAGAAGCCTTCTGCCAGGTAGTGAGGAATTTTGCTGTGTTCGCCAAGTACACGGGCACGGAATTCTTCATGCTCATGCCAGCGCTCCGCGGGAACTCCGAAGTAATTGACCGGATAAACCGACATGCTCAGGCCGGGCCAGTGCTTCTGCAAAGTCATCAGATAGCGTCGGGTTGAGCATATTTTTCCGATGACCAGCACGCTGCGAATCGCGACCAGGTTCGTGACCTCTGCGACCCGGGCGCGGCCAAGCCTTACGTTCTCGCCGGTGTTCGTTGCGGCGGTCTCCAATATCAGGCAAGACTCCGGCATCCCCAGGCTCACAAGGCGTTCGGCTAATACATCTGCCTCGGCCATTGGCGAGGAGCCTGTTGGGCCACCTGAGATCAAGAGGTGGCCGAACATGCCGTCGCGCCAGAGACCAAAAGCCGCCTCGCAGAACTCCGCTACGCCATGCCGCGTCCCAAAAAGGAAGCCGAGATCCGAAGGGCATGCTGGCAGTGAGGGCATGACGTATTCGGCGATGCGTGCCAAATCGCCGGGGCCGAGCGAATCCCTTTCCTCAGAACTCTTCCCATTCATCGTTGGTCGCAGCTGGGGCGCGGCGCTCGGATTTCGAGCGTCGATCCGTTGCGTGGTCCGCCGTGGCGCTGGCGTTGCTGTTGGCCGCAGTGCGCGGGGCGGCGCGCGGTGCCGCTCGTTGATCCGATGCGGTGAGGCGTTTGGGGCTCGGGGCTTCGATTGCGGAGGCGGCGCCGTCATCGGCGACGCGGCGGGGCTGGGCGCTCCAGCGGGCGACCGCCTCAGTGCCAAGTTTGAACGAGGCGGCGACTTGCGCGAGCTGCGCGGCCTGTTCCTGCATGCTGGCTGCAGCGGCTGCGGCTTCTTCCACCAGCGCGGCATTCTGTTGCGTCACCTGGTCCATCTGGCCGATGGCCTGGTTCACTTCATCGATGCCGACGCTTTGCTCGCGGCTGGCCGACGTGATCTCGCCCATAATGTCAGTCACGCGGCGCACGCTGGCCACGACTTCACCCATGGTGGTGCCGGCCTGCTGTACCAGCGTGGTGCCGGCGTTCACTTGCGTGACAGAATTGTCGATCAGTTCCTTGATCTCTTTCGCTGCTGCAGCGGAGCGTTGTGCCAGGTTGCGCACTTCGGAGGCGACTACTGCGAAGCCGCGGCCTTGTTCGCCGGCGCGTGCTGCTTCCACCGCGGCGTTCAATGCGAGGATGTTGGTTTGGAAGGCGATGCCGTCGATGGTGCCGATGATGTCGACGATCTTGCGCGAGGAGGCATCGATCGAGCCCATGGTTTCCACCACTTGCCCGACGATTTCGCCGCCGCGCGCCGCGACGTCGGAGGCAGCTTGCGCAAGCTGGTTGGCCTGGTTGGCGTTGTCGGCGTTCTGGCGCACGGTGGAGGTCAATTCCTCCATCGAGGAGGCGGTTTCTTCCAGCGAGCTGGCTTGCTGTTCGGTGCGCGAGGACAGGTCCAGGTTGCCTTCGGCGATTTCGCTCGATGCGGTGGCGATGGCGGTGGTACCGGTTTGCACCTGGCTCACCACGCGGCGCAGCGAATCGTTCATGCCGCGCAGGGCTTTCATCAGGTCGCCTATCTCATCGCGTGCAGTTTGCTCTTCGAAATGGGTAGTCAGGTCGCCGTCGGCCACGGTGTTGGCAATGCCGAGCGCGGAATTCAGCGGCACCGTGATGCTGCGTGAAATCACCCACGCTGCCCAGGCGCCGAACGCCAGCAGCAGGATGCCCAGGGTAAGCATCAGGCGGTTGCTGCGTGCGTTGGCTTCATTGATGCTGGCTGCGGTGGCGTCAATGGCCTTGCGCTGCTGCGCCAGCAGTTCTTTCACCTTCTCCTGATAGGCTTTGGCGGCTGGCTCGAATACTTCGTTGTAAAGGCGTTCGCCTTCCGCCGCATTGCCGGCCTTCTTGGCGTTCATCACCTGGTTCTTTGCGTCCTGGTATTTGGTGCGGATCGCGACTGCTTCCTGGTAGATCTTGCGTTCCTCGTCTGTCTCCAGCAGGCCTTCGATGGATTTCAGCAGTTCGGCGCCGCGCTTGGCGCTGTCGGCAATCGCGGTGGCAAAGGTGTTCGACAGTTCGCCATCGCTGCTGCGCGCGATCATCTGGGTGCGTGCGATGGCCGAGTAGATCAGCACATACCAATCCGACACGATGCGTTCCTTGGCCAGCGGCCGGTCCATCATGGCGCGCGTGGCGTTGGCGGTGTCGTTGGAATGGTAAAGGGCATAGCTGGTGCCGAGAGCCGACAGCAGCAGGACGACGCCGAAGCCCGCCGCGAGGCGGGGCCCGATGCGGAGCTGGGACAGGAATTGCATACAAGCCTCCAATGAGTTGGAGTTCTAGTATGCGCCTGAATAGTTGCGGGGTAGATATCCCGTTGCAAGGCTGCAACAAGGATTAACGCATGGCTTAGAACTGCTGAGCTACCTTCAGGTCCGGCTTCTCGGCCCATTGCGCCAGCGCGTCGGCCATGCGCTGGCTTTCACCGATCGCGTAAGTCCAGTCGCGGATGCGGGCGGCATGGTCCTGGCCGTAATGCTGGAAATCCTTGCGGTCCGGCAATTTGCGGTTCGGCAGGCGCGCCACGAACGATGGCGAGGGCGAGACCAGGATGACGTTTTCCAGCGCGCTGTCGCGGGCGCGGCGCCACGGCATCGATTTATCGAGCCAGCCCGGCACGATATGGTCGGTGAAGTGCGGGTACAGCACCAGGCCTTCGTCGCGCTGGTAGGGCAGGTGCAGGTGGTAGTCGATCAAGCCGCCATCCCAGTAATCGCCGGGCGGTGCGCCGTGGATGTCGCTGACCGCTTGCAGCACCAGCGGGATCGAGCCCGAGGCCAGCAGGGCGGAGTGCAGGTTCTGTTCGGACAGGCCGACGTAATGCGAGATGAACGAGTCGAAACTGGTGCGCAGCCAGGCCGCGTCGTCGCGCGTGTCGTGGAAGACCACGCGTTCCATGGCGCCGGCCAGGCGGCTGCGCGAGACCGCATTGCCGGCGGCGGCGCGCAGGAAGCCTGCCATTTCGCGCCAGCGGCTGCCGCGCGTGCTGGCCAGCGGGCCGATGCCGCGCACGGTGATCACCGACAGCAGATAGCCGGGATTGGTGAGCATTTCGCTGCCGCGGCCATCGAGCACGCTGTCGAGCAGGGCGCGGATGACGCGGCTGACGTAGGCGGCATCGACCTTGTCGGGATAGGTCTGGTGGGTGTAGTGGTGGGCCAGGCGCTGGTGCGCTGCAACCGGGTCGTGGAAGGCACCGGCGGCCATGCGCCAGGCGCCGATCGAGGCGCCGATCAGGCGACGCTGGCGCGGCGCCTGTTTCAGCCATTCGCCGAACATCCACTGGTCGATGCCGTTCAGGATCAGGCCTTTGGGGCCGCCCGCTGCGGCGGGAATGATGGCGATGTCGCCG
The DNA here is from genome assembly GCA_039593775.1 of Pseudoduganella sp. Lineage (GTDB taxonomy): Bacteria > Pseudomonadota > Gammaproteobacteria > Burkholderiales > Burkholderiaceae_D > Rugamonas. The sequence goes on along the minus strand of JBCNOP010000065.1, from coordinate 3,279 downwards.
GCCTGCAAGCCTTCGCGCTCGATGCGCTGGCGGGCGCGCTGGCCGAGCCGGATACTGATCGGTGAATCCACTACTTCAAGCCTCCTCCAAGCGCCCGGTACAAGTCGATGGCGCTGGTTGTGCGCAGCAGGCGTGCCTGGACCAGGGCCTGCTCCGCGGTGAACAATTCGCGTTGGGCGTCGAGCACGTCGAGCGAGCTGGCGACCCCGCTTTCAAAGCGTAATTGTAATAGACGCAGGCGTTCGGCCTGGGCGTCCTGCACCGCGCGCTGGGCGGCGACCTGTTCGCCGAGGTAGGTGCGGGCGGCCAGGGCGTCGGCGACTTCGCGGAAGGCTTGCTGGATGGTTTTCTCGTAGTCGGCCACCGCGATGTTCTTGCGGGCGTGGCTGACGTCGAGATTGGCCAGGTTGCGGCCGGTGTCGAAGATCGGCAGCACCAGTTGCGGGGCGAAGCTCCAGGTGTTGCTGCCGCTGTCGAACAAGCCGCTGAAATCGCGGCTGGCGCTGCCGATCGAGGTGGTCAGCGTGATGCGCGGGAAGAAGGCTGCGCGGGCGGCGCCGATGTTGGCGTTGGCGGCTTTCAGGCGCTGCTCGGCGGCGCGGATGTCGGGGCGGTTGGCCAGCAGGTCGGAAGGCAGGCCGGCGGTCAGGGCGGACATGGCGTCGGCTTGTGCATCATCTGTCGGCGCCGGGCCGCCGACCGCAACCCCGGCCGGCAGCGCCTGGCCAACCAGCAGGGCGAGCGCGTTGGCTGCCTGGGCGCGTTGGCGGGCCAGGGCCAGGGCGGAGGCGCGCGCTGTCTCCATCTGCTGCTCGTTGGAGCGCAGGTCGAGGCGCGAGGATGCGCCGCCTTCAACGCGCTGCTTCGTCAGCTCGAAGGTGCGCTTGCGGGCTTCGTAAGTGCTTTCGGCCAGCGTTTGCTGTTCGGCCAGAGCGCGTTCGGTGTAGTAGGCCTTGGCAACCTCGGCGACAAGGCTGATTTGGGCGGCCTGTCTGGCTTCTTCCGTTGCCAGGTAGCTCGAGAGCGCCGCGTCGCTCAGGCTTTTCACCCGGCCGAAGAAATCCAGCTCGAAGGCTGGGATGCCAAGGCCTGCGTCAAAGCGTTCGCTGATTTGCGGCTGGCCGCTGGGATTGGTGAAGCCGGGCGAGCGGCCGCGCGATTCGCTGAGTGTTGCGTTCAGTGTCGGCAGGCGGTCGGCACGCTGGATGCGGTAGGCGCCGCGCGCTTCTTCGATGCGCAGGGCGGCGATGCGGAGGTCGCGGTTGTTTTCAAGCGCTGTCGCAATCAGTTGCTGAAGGCGGCCATCAGGGAAGTATGTGCGCCAGCCCGTTTCCACGGCGGACGGCCCGGCGGGCGCAGCAACGTTGCTGCCGGTGGCGCCAGCAGCGGCAGGTACGACGGGGAAGGTGTCGGCGACTGGGGCAGCAGGGCGCTGGTAGGCAGGCGCCATCGAGCAGCCGGAGACTACGCCGGCCAGCAGCAACGAGGCGGCCAGCGCGCGGAACGCCGGTTGGGCGGGGAGGATGGGCTTCATCATTGCTTCGACTCCGGAAGATCCAGTTCGTGCGCGGCAAGGCGGCGTTGGCGTTCGCTGCCTTTGAAGATGCGGCGCACGACCACAAAGAACACGGGCACCAGGAACACGGCCAGCACAGTGGCGGTGATCATGCCGCCCATCACCCCGGTACCGATGGCACGCTGCGAGGCGGAGCCGGCGCCGGAGGCGATCACCAGCGGCAGCACGCCGAGGATGAAGGCGAGCGAGGTCATGATGATCGGGCGGAAGCGCAGGTGCACCGCTTCCAGCGTCGCTTCGATCAAGCCCTTGCCCTGCGCCTGCAGGTCCTTGGCGAATTCGATGATCAGGATCGCGTTCTTGGCGGACAAGCCGATGATCGCAATCAGGCCGACCTTGAAGTACACGTCGTTCGGCAGGCCGCGGATATGCGCACCAAGCAGCGCGCCGAGCACGCCCAGCGGCACGACCAGCAGCACGGCGACCGGGATCGATTCCGATTCATACAGCGCAGCCAGCACCAGGAAGGCGGCTAGCATCGACAGCGCAAACAGCGCCGGGGCCTGGGAGCCGGACAAGCGCTCTTCGGCCGATTGGCCGGTCCATTCGATGCCGAAGCCCGGCGGCAGCTGCTCGGCCAGGCGCAGCAGCTCCTCCATGGCCTCGCCGGTCGAATGTCCCGGAGCCGCGTTGGCGCTCAGGCGATAAGCCGGGTAGCCGTTGTAGCGCACAAGCTGGATCGGGCCGGTGACCCAGCGCGTGGTGGCGAACGAGGCGAACGGCACCATCGTGCCGGTGCTGCTGCGCACGTTCAGGCGCAGGATGTCTTGCGGCTGCATGCGGCGCAACTGGTCGGCCTGCACGATGACGCGCTGCTGGCGCCCGCTGCTGGCAAAGTCGTTCACGTACGAGGAGCCGAATGCCGTGCCCAGGGTGGAAGTGATGTCAGCGAAGGCCACGCCCAGCGCATTGGCCTTCTCGCGGTCGATGTCGACCTGCAGCTGCGGCGCATCCTCCAGCCCTTCCGGGCGCATGCCGGTCAGGATCTTGCTCTTGCCTGCCAGTTCAAGAAGCTGGTTGCGCGCCGCCAGCAGGGCTTCGTGCCCAAGGCCGCCGCGGTCCTGCAGGCGGGCCGTAATACCGGTAGCGTTGCCCAGCTCACGGATCGGCGGCGGGCTCAGTGCGAACACTTGCGCATCCTGGATATGGGCCAGGCCGCCGAAGGAGCGCATGGCGATCGCTTCGGCCGACTGGTCGGGGCCGCGCTCTTTCCAGTCCTTCAGCGGCACGAATACCAGGCCGGCATTCTGGCCGCTGCCGGAGAAGCTGAATCCCGCCACCGCAATGGTGCGCGCCACGCCGGGCTGCGAGCGGAAGTAGGAGTCCACTTCGGCCAGCACGGCTTCGGCGCGGTTGCGCGAAGCGCCCGGCGGCAGCTGGACGTTGGCGATGATATAGCCCTGGTCCTCGTTCGGCAGGAAGGAAGAGGGCAGGCGCACGTACAGCCATGCCACGATGCCAAGCAGCGCCGCGAAGATCAGCAGGAAGCGCCCGGTGCGCGTCAGGATCTTTGCCACCCAGCCCTGGTAATGCGAAGCAGTGGAGGCGAAGCCGCGGTTGAACCAGCCGAAGATGCCGGTCTTGGCGTGATGGTGGCCGGCTTCGACCGGTTTCAGCATGGTGGCGCACAAGGCCGGCGTCAGCGACAGCGCCATCAGGGCGGAGAACACCATCGCCGACACCATCGACAGCGAGAACTGGCG
>JBCNOP010000064.1:0-23784 GCA_039593775.1 Pseudoduganella sp. | reverse complement strand
TCCGGATACGAGCACGGCCTGGAAGGACCTTATGGCGACCACACCGGGTATTACAATGAGCAGGACTGGTTCCCGGTGTTCACCATCGACCGTATCACCATGCGGCGCGACCCGATTTACCACTCCACCTATACAGGCAAACCCCCGGATGAGCCGGCGGTCCTGGGCGTGGCGCTGAATGAGGTCTTTGTGCCGCTGCTGCAGAAGCAGTTCAGCGAGATCACCGACTTTTACTTGCCGCCGGAAGGCTGCAGCTACCGCATGGCGGTGGTGCAGATCCGCAAGCAGTACGCAGGCCACGCCAAGCGCGTGATGTTTGGCGTGTGGAGTTTCCTGCGCCAGTTCATGTATACCAAGTTCATTATCGTGGTGGACGAGGACGTGAACATCCGCGACTGGAAGGAAGTGATCTGGGCGATAACGACCCGCGTCGACCCGACCCGCGACACCACGCTGGTCGACAATACGCCGATCGATTACCTGGATTTCGCTTCGCCGGTCAGTGGCCTGGGCAGCAAGATGGGCATCGACGCCACCAACAAATGGCCGGGTGAAACCAGCCGTGAATGGGGTACGACGATCACCATGACGCCCGAAGTGAAAGCCCGCGTGGATGATATTTGGCAGCAGCTAGGTTTATAGCCTATAATTGCGCCCGGGCGGGCCCCTGCGCATTGTGGCACGGTTAACCTGGTCAGGTCGGGAACGAAGCAGCCAAAGCTGTTCACCGCAAGTGCCGCAGATCAGGCTCGCCTCTTTGAATTCATGAAAAAAGCTGCCTTTGGCAGCTTTTTTTCTTTTCTCACTCCGAATCCAGCTCGGCCTGGAGCGGCCGGGTGGAAATCTCTACCAGTGGATTCTCCTTCAGCAGCGCCGCGTCGGCCGGCAGGCGGATCTTGTTCTTGGCGTCGCTGAGGAAGCGCTTGGTGCCGCTCCTCGATTGGATGGTCAGCTGCGATGGCTTGTCGAAAGTCAGCAGGACGGACTTCATGGTCGGCGCAAACCAGCTGAAGGCGCCGGCCACCTTGCTGATGGCGGCATTGCCTTGGGCGACGCTGCCCATCAGCTTGTTATATGGCCATTCCGTACCTTCCGGGACGATCGCGTCCAGGTTGTAGATCACGCTGATCTTTTCGCCCTTGGCCTGGGTGGTCATGATTTTGGCATCTTCGGCCAGCCATTGCGGGTTGGGCGCCATGCGCAGGTGGGATTTTTCATCAAGCGGCAGGGCGGTGCGTGTGCCGCCATGGACCACAGTCAAATTCATGTCGGCGGCCTTGAGTTTCTTGTTCGACGGCTCCACTGTCAGGTAGAAGTCCAGCTTATCGCGCTCGGAGGCAGGCAGTGCATAGTAGCGGTCAAGTTTGATCGACTCGACAAACTTCTTATAGGTGGTCCACTCACGCTCTTCCGCGTGGGCGGCGCCGACGCTGGCCAGCAGGGCAATCAGGAGCAGCTTTTTCATCGTGGCCTTGTTGTGAAAAAGGCAAAGTCTAGACGAAGTCTGGCCAAACGTCTAATGTTGTCCGCAGTGCCTGCTATCTACGGTAAAATTCCGATCATGTCCTATCAAGTCCTCGCTCGCAAATACCGTCCCCGGAACTTTGAAACGCTCGTCGGCCAGGAGCACGTTGTCCGTGCGCTGACCCACGCGTTGCATACCGGTCGCCTGCACCATGCCTACCTGTTTACCGGGACGCGCGGTGTCGGCAAGACGACGCTGTCCCGAATTCTGGCCAAGTCGCTCAATTGCGTCGGCCCGGACGGCAACGGCGGCATCACGGCTACCCCGTGCGGCGTGTGCGAGGCTTGTACCGCGATCGATGGCGGCCGCTTTGTCGACTATGTCGAAATGGACGCGGCGTCCAACCGCGGCGTCGATGAAATGGCGCAGTTGCTGGAGCAGGCGGTGTACGCACCGTCCAATGCGCGCTTCAAGGTCTATATGATCGACGAGGTGCACATGCTGACCAACCACGCCTTCAATGCAATGCTGAAGACGCTGGAAGAGCCGCCGGAGCACGTCAAGTTCATCCTGGCGACCACCGATCCGCAAAAGATTCCTGTCACCGTGCTGTCGCGCTGCCTGCAGTTCAACCTGAAGCAGATGCCGCCGGGGCATATCGTCGGCCACCTGGAAAATATCTTGGGCCAGGAAAACGTGGTGTTCGAGCAGCCGGCCTTGCGCTTGCTGGCGCAGGGCGCGCACGGTTCGATGCGCGATGCTTTGTCGCTGACAGACCAGGCGATTGCCTATGCCGCCGGCGCTGTCACGCTGGATGCGGTGCAGGGCATGCTGGGGGCGTTGGACCAGTCTTACCTGGTGCGCTTGCTGGACGCACTGGCCAATAAGGATGGTGCGGACCTCATGGCGGTGGCCGATGAGATGGCGACGCGTTCGCTGTCCTATAACGGCGCCTTGCAGGACCTGGGTACTTTGCTGCATCGGATCGCGCTGGCGCAGACCGTGCCTTCTGCGGTGCCTGCAGACCTTCCTGAATATAACGATATCGTGCGGCTGGCTTCCCTGTTCGATGCAGAAGAAGTGCAGCTGTATTACCAGATTGCCGTGCACGGCCGCAATGAACTGGGACTGGCGCCGGATGAATATGCCGGCTTCTCCATGACCCTGTTACGCATGCTTGCCTTTCGGCCCGGCATCGGTGGGGCAGATGGCCAACCGGCCAGCGCCCCGGTAGCGGCTCGTCCCGCCGGCGCGAATCCCGCACGCGCGGCTGCAGCAGCTGCCATGGCAGCCAGCGCCGCGACTGCGGATCGCATGAGCGTACCGGTCGGCCAGCCAGCACCGGCCGCCGCTGCCGCTCCCACGCCAGCCGTGCAGCCAGCGCCGCCGGTGCAGCAAGTCGCGCCCGCCGCCGCTGCGGCAGCAAATGCCGCCAGCGCTTCGCACCTGACCAGCGTTCCAACCGGCGCCCCGCCTGCCGCCAGCGCATCCGTAGCCGCGCCGCAGGCTCACGCCACAGCCGCCATTGCATCCGCCGCCGCGCCGCAGGCTCAAGCTTCGTCCGCCGATGCGTCCGCCGCCACGCCACAAGCCCACACTTCGGCCGCAAGCGCGTCCGCTGCTGCGTCGCAAGCGTACGAGCCCCCTGCGGGTGCACCCGGTGTCGCCGGATCGGCCGCCGCAGCGCCGCAGCCTGCTGCCGCTCCTGCCCAACCTTCTGCACCGTCACCGCAGCCAGCGCCAGCAGCCGACAGCCGTCCGATGAGCCCAGCGAAGATGGCCATCACCGCCGCATTGGAAGCCGCGCGCGCGGCAGCCGCTGCCCGCACTGGCCAGCGCGCTCCTGCGCCAGCACGTCCGGCAGCACCGCAATCCGACGCCCCAGCGGCGCCTCCTGTCGCGAGCACGCGCGCACCGCAAGCCGCCGTGCCCGCAGCACCGGCTGGCGCACCTCGCGTTGCGACGCCGCCTGCACCGGCACCAGGCGCTCAATACGCCGCCCCTGCCGCGCCAGCAGCACGCGCACCAGCACCGTGGGAAGACGCTCCAGCCCCAAGCACACCATCCGCGCAAGCCAGCGCCCCTTGGGATGACCAGGGCGGTGCCGCCACCGTTATGGAAGCCCCGCCGCAAGCGCAGCAACGCCGCGCCGCGCCAGTGCAGCAGCAAGCGGAAGAAGACGACCTCCCACCTTGGGTAACCGACTTTTCCGAGGACTCCGCAGTGCCGGCCGGCGCCGACCACATTTCCGGCATGTCGCAGGCAGCGCCACAGCAGCGCGCGCACGGCGTGTCCGCCGCGCCGCCAGCCAAAGCGCCATACGAATACGTCATCACCCCAGTCCCTGAATTGGGCTGGGACGGCAACTGGCCAGCGCTGGCCGCTCACCTGCCATTGCGCGGCGTGGCACAGCAACTGGCAACGCAAGCAGAACTGGTAAGCTGCACCTTCGACGGCAACATGGCGGTATTCCGCATCCGCTGCCCGATCGAAACCTGGGCCACCCCGGCCAACGTGGAAAAACTGACTTCCGCGCTGACCGAGCGCTTCGGCCGCCCGACTCGCGTAGAGACCGAAATCGGCAAGGCCTGGTACACCACCAGCGTCGAAGCCCAGGTCCACCGCGACAACTGCCAGCGCGCAGCTGAAGAGGCGGTGGCCGCCGATCCATTTATCAAAGCAATGATGCGCGACTTCGGCGCCTTCGTCGTGCCCGGCTCGATCGTGGCGCCGATGACGCCAGCGCACTAAACCCAATACTCAACACCGAAATACGGAGAACCACACCATGATGAAGAACCAACTGGCCGGCCTGATGAAGCAAGCGCAAGCCATGCAGGACAACATGAAGAAGGCGCAGGAAGCGCTGGCCCTGATCGAAGTTGAAGGCCAGGCCGGCGCCGGCATGGTGAAGGTCGTGATGACCTGCAAAAACGACGTGAAGCGCGTAACGATCGACCCGTCGCTGCTGGGCGACGACAAAGACATGCTGGAAGACCTGGTAGCTGCCGCCTTCAACGACGCCGTACGCAAGGCCGAAGCCACCGCTTCCGAAAAAATGAGCGGCCTGACCGCCGGCCTGCCGCTGCCACCTGGCTTCAAGATGCCGTTCTAAACAACATCATGTTCATTATCACGCTCACGTACCTGAAACCGGCTGAGGAGATCGACAAGCTCCTCGCCGCGCACAGCGAGTACCTGCGCGAGCAATATGCCAACGGCATGTTCCTGATGTCTGGACGCCTGGTGCCGCGCACGGGCGGCATTATCCTTGCCACGGCGGACAGCCGGGCCGATATCGAAGCGGTAATTGAGCTGGACCCGTTCAATGAAGCGGGTGCCGCCAGCTACACGATTACCGAATTCGTGCCCACCAAAACTGCCGATTTCCTGAGCGCCTTCAAGCAAGCCTGACCTCATGGCGAAGTCCTTTGAATTTTTGACGGAGGCGCTGCGCCGCCTGCCTGGCGTCGGTCCCAAGTCGGCCCAGCGCATGGCCTTCCACCTGCTGCAGCACGACCGCGAAGGTGCGGCCATGCTGTCGCGCGCCCTGTACCAGGCAGTGGAGCAGGTGCATCACTGCGCCCTGTGCAACACCTTCACCGAAACCGAAATCTGCGACACCTGCGCCGACGAGTCGCGCGACAAGCGCCAGCTCTGCGTGGTGGAAACGCCGGCCGACCAGGCGATGATTGAGTCCACCCTGACTTACAAGGGCCTGTACTTCGTGCTGATGGGACGCCTGTCGCCGCTGGACGGCATCGGCCCGAAAGACATCCACCTCGAAAAGCTGCTGGCGCGCGCCGCCGACGGCGTGGTCGAGGAAGTGGTGTTGGCGACGAATTTCACCAACGAAGGCGAAGCTACCGCCCACTACATCAGCGAAATGCTGAAAGCCCGCGGCCTGGCCGTCACCCGCCTGGCCCGCGGCGTGCCGGTCGGCGGCGAACTCGAATACGTCGATGCCGGCACCATCGCCCGCGCCATGCTAGACCGCCGCAGCACCTGAACCCGCGCAAGCCAGCATCTGGCTGATGGCGTCCTGCGGGGCAGGGCGGCCGAGCAGGTAGCCTTGGGCCATGTCGCAGCCATAGTGCTTGAGCAGGTCGAATTGTTCGGGCGTTTCGACGCCTTCTGCCACCACGATCATTTTCAGGCCGTGGGCCATGGCGATGATGGCGCGCGTAATGGCGGCGTTTTCGCTGTCTTGCGGCAGGCCGCTGATGAAGCTCTTGTCGATCTTCAGCGCGCGCACGTCAAAGCGTTTCAGGTAGCTCATGGACGAATAGCCGGTACCGAAATCGTCAATCGACAGGAGCACCCCGATGCCGCGCAGTTGCTCCAGCGTCGCCAGCGTGGCGAGGGCGTTGTCCATCAAGGTGCCTTCAGTCAGCTCCAGTTCGAGCAGGCTGGAATCGAGCCCGGTGTCCTGCAGCACGGCCAGCACGATCTGCGCCAGGTTTTCATCCTTGAACTGGCGTGCGGAGAGGTTGACGGCCATGCGGATCGGCCGCTCGCACTCGCGCTGCCAGGCGCGCGCCTGGCGGCAGGCGGTGCGTAGAACCCATTCGCCGATTGGCACGATCAGGCCAGTTTCCTCCGCCAGTGGGATGAACTCTGTCGGCGGGATGATGCCGTGTTCCGGGTGGCGCCAGCGTATCAGCGCTTCCACGCCGACGATGCGGGTGGTGGATACGTCCACCTGCGGCTGGTATAGCAGGTATAGCTCGTTGTTCTGCAGGGCCTTGCGCAAGCCCACTTCCAGCTTGACGTGGCTCATGATCTGCATCGTAAGGGAGGAGCTGTACAGCTTTGCATTGTTCTTGCCGCAGTTCTTTGCGTGATACATGGCAGTGTCGGCGAACTTGAGCAGCGAGGTGCAGTCCTCACCGTCTTCCGGATAGAGCGAGATGCCGATGCTGGCGGTGACGAAGATTTCGTGGCCGTCCAGGTTGAACGGGCGGCGCATGGCGTCTTTTACGCGGTGCGCCACGGCCAGGGCATCGTCTACCCGTTCAATGTCCGGCAGCAGGATGGTGAATTCGTCGCCGCCCAGCCGCGCCAGGCTGCACAGGTGGTCACTGGGCCGGATGGTCTCGCGCAGGCGCTCGGTGACGATCTGCAGCAACAAGTCTCCGACGTTGTGTCCCAGCGTATCGTTGATGCGCTTGAAGGAATCGAGGTCCATGAACAGGATGGCGAACTTGCGCCGTTCGCGTTGCGAGCGTTCCAGTTCGCGCTCCAGGGTTTCCAGGAAGGCCTGGCGGTTGGGAATGCCGGTCAGGCTGTCGCAATAGGCCAGCTTGCGGATCTGTTCTTCCGTGCGTTTGCGTTCGCTGATGTCGCGCACCAGGCCGAGGACTTCGCCAGACGCGGTACCGACCAGCCGCGCTTCGAAGTGGTGACAGATGCCGTCGCGCGTCAATTCGTAATCGACTGAGTGCACGGAGGCGGAATGCAGCACGGCTGACAGCTGGTCCAGCATACGGTTGGCGATCTGCGCGGGCAACACGTCGCGGATGTGGCGGCCTACGCATTCGCGGCTGGCGAAGTCCGCACCGGGCTCGTGGCCTTCTTCGTAATCGAGGTAGTAGCCATCGGCACTGAGCCGAAAGAAAGTGTCGGGAATGGCGGCCAGCACGGCGCGGTTGTGGGCATCGGCAATGCGCAGGCGGGCGATGGCATCACTGGCGCGCAGCACATACAGCACGCGGTGACCGAGGATGGGCCAGTTGATCGGCTTGGAGACAAAGTCGGTGGCGCCGGCTTCATAGGCTTGCGTGACGGCGCCCAGGTCGTCGCCGCCGGTGACCATGATGACAGGGACATGTGACGAGCTTTCCAGCTTGCGGATGGCGCGGCAGACGGAGAAACCGTCGAGCAGCGGCATGTCGACGTCGAGCAGCACCAGGTCTGGTGCATTGTCGCGGAAGCTGGCGACCGCGGCGCGGCCATCGCTCGCTTCGACCGCGTCGAGCCCGACCTGGGCCAGCATTTCAAGCATCAACAGGCGCATGACGGGGTCGTCATCCGCCACCAGCACGGTACCGCGTTTGGGTGAGTAAAGCGCTGCCATGATTTCATGCTCCCTTCGGCAGGATGAGGCTGAGCGATTGCCGGACTGACTGGAATTCGCGCTCCAGTTGCGCAATCAGGTTCGCAGCACCGTCGGTGTGGCCGGCGCGGGCGATTTGTTCCAGGTCCTTGAACAGTCTGGCCAGCGCGTCGGCGCCGACGTTGGCGCTGCTGGATTTCAGGCTGTGGGCGGTTTTGCGGATGGTGGCTGGGTCGCGTTTTGCGACGGCTTCGTGCAGTGCTGCGATTTGGCGGGGCGTGTCTTGCAGGAAGGTGGCTAGTACGCGGTGAAGCAATAACTCGCCTTGCTCTGTGCTGAGGGCGCGGATCGCCTCAAGCGCGAGTGGGTTGATTACTGCTGGCTCGCTGGCAGATGAAGGCGGGGCGCGGCCGGATGCGGCTCGGACCGAGATGGCCGCGGAAATCGCACTGGCAGAGGTGCTGCGGCTTGCCGGTGCGGCGGCAGGCGAGGGGGCGGGCGAGTCGGCAAATAGTGCTGCGGCGAGGAGGGCAGGCGTGGCTGGCATCGCCGCTGGCAGGGCGGTGGGCGGCGCGGCGTGCGAGCCTGCAGCGATCGGAGTGGCAGTTGGGATGGCAGTTTGCGAGCGGGGAAGAGGCGTTGGGCGTGGCAAAGCAATCCAGCGGCCAAGCGTATCGGCCAGTGCCTGCTGCGAGAAGGGCTTGCTGATGTAATCGTCCATCCCCGCTGCCAGGCAGCGTTCCCGGTCTCCTTGCAGGGCGTTGGCGGTGATGGCGACGATTGGCGTGGCGCGCGCCCGGCCGCGCTGCTGCTCGAGGCGGCGAATTTCGGCAGTGGCGGCCATGCCGTCCATCACCGGCATCATGCAGTCCATCAGCACGAGGTCGTAATCGCCAGCCCGCACGGCGGCAAGCGCCTCTTCGCCATTGGCGGCGCAAGCCACTTCCATGCCCAAGCCGCGCAGCATGGCCGACGCCACTTCCACATTGACCGGATTGTCTTCGGCCAGCAGGGCGCGCGGACGCTGGCTGGCACGCGACCTGGCTGGCGTGTGTGCAGGCGTGGCGCCGGCCAGCGTTGCCGCTCCCACGCCCTCGGAGGCACGGACCGGCGTCACGATGCAGTCGTACAGATCCGGCTCACGAAACGGCTTGATGAGCTGGAACGCCACGCCTGCTGCACGGCGCTGCACCTGGTCTGCCGCATTGCGCTCGGAAGCCAGCAGAATCAGGCGCACTGGCGAAATATCGGGATCGGATTTGATTTCTGCCGCCAACGCCAGCCCGCCGATATCGTCCAGGCCCATGTCAAGCAGCGCCACGTCGTAAGGCGTGCCGCGCGCTGCGGCTGCATGCAGTTCGCGCAAGGCATCGGCGGCGCTGGGCGCGCAGTTGCCATGCAAGTGCCAGCGCGCCAGGAGCCGTTGCAGCGCCAGCGCGCTTTCGGCCTGCCGGTCCACCACCAGCGCACGCAAACCCTTGGTCGGCTTCTGCTGGAAGCCAGCATCGTCTGCATCCACCCGCCGCTTGTCGAATTGCACGGTGAACCAGAACACCGAGCCACGCCCCAGCGCGTTGTCGACGCCGATCGAGCCCCCCATCAGTTCCACCAGTTGCTTGGAAATCGCCAGTCCAAGCCCGGTGCCGCCATGCTTGCGGGTAGTCGAGCCATCGCCCTGCGAGAAAGAGTCGAAGATGTGGGCCCGCGCCTCGCGCGAGACGCCGATGCCGGTATCGTGCACCTCCACCCGCAAGCGGGCCGACTGCGCATCTTCCTCCGCCACACGGACAGCTACCTTGATCCGTCCCTGCTCGGTGAACTTGACCGCATTGCCAAGCAGGTTGACGATCACCTGCCGCAGCCGGTTAGGGTCGCCGCAGATCGCCAGCGGAATATTGTTCGCCACCGCGAACTCCATCTCGATGCCCTTGGACTGGGCCTGCGGCGCGAACACATTCTCGATATCGTCCAGCAGTTCACGCAGGTTGAAGTTGATGTACTCGACCGTCAGCTTGCCCGCTTCTACCTTGGAGAAATCGAGGATGTCGTTGATGATCACCAGCAGGTGCTCGCCCGAGCGCCGCACCATGCTGGTGTAATGACGCTGGGTTTCTGTGAGTTCGGTGGCGGCCAGCAGTTCCGCCATGCCCAGCACTCCATTCATGGGCGTACGGATTTCATGCGACATATTCGCCAGGAAGGCGCTCTTGGCCTGGCTCGCCGCTTCGGCCGCGTCCTTGGCTTTTTCCAGTTGCGCGGTGCGGATGCTGACTTGGCGTTCCAGCTCGCCGCGATATTGTGCAAGCTTGGTGTCGCGGCTCTCGATCTGCGCCAGCATGCCGTTGAAGCTATCGATCAGCGTACCCAGTTCGTCGCTGCGCTGGTGCTGCACCTGGGCGTACGTCTGGCTGCTGCTTACCTTGTCCGCCGCTGCAATCAATTGGGCGATAGGCGCCGCAATGCCTTCGCGGAAGCGCGCCGACAGCACCAGCGCCAGCCCGAATGAGGACGCGGTGGCTATCGCCGTAATGCCAAGGTTGCGCAGGATGCCTAGCCACAGGGAAGCCTGGCCCGTCTCGATCATCACCGCCCCGATCACGTGCTGGCGAACACGCACCGGACGGTAAAGCCGCAACAGCGGCGCCCAAGGCGGCCCGTCACGCTCGGCCAGCTCTCCGGAGGCCAGTTCGCGCAGACGCGGCGTATCGAGGGCCACAGGCGCCAGTTCGCGCAAAGCAGGGTAGGAGGCAAACAGCTTGCCCTCGCGGTCGAACAGGGCGGCGCGCGTGATATCGCCTTTGACCGCCAGCGCGGCCAGGGCCTGTTCGGCCGTCGGCCGGTCAGCGTAGAGCAGGGAAGCGACGCTGTTGGCGCCGATGACATCAGCCAGCGAGGTAAGCTGCTTGCGCTCCTCGCTGGTGTGGGAAAGGATGGACGCGACGGCGAACGCCACGAACACCAGCAGCAGGGCACTGCCGGTGGTGAGCACGGAGATGATGGTCAGTTTCTGGCTTAGGCCGGACCGTTCGAAGTTGAGCATTTTCGCCGCCGAAGGACGATTCCATCGGGCAAAGAATAAATGCTAAGAATTTCGACACTTTGATCTGGCTCTAACTTCCAGTCACTAGCAGCAACCACCCCGCTTGCCTGCGCCGCCGTAGCGTGCTTCTTGCCGCTCGCGGAAGAATTCCTCGTAGCTCATCACGGGCTCACCCGGGTGGGTGGTCTCGCGATGGGCGACGTAGGTGTCGTATTCCGGAAGGCCGCACATCAGCCGCATGCTCTGCCCGAGGTAGCGGCCTGCCTTGACGATTTCGCCCAGCATGGTCTTACTTGGCCGCAGCGGCGTATTGGGCCGGGGCTTCGTTGTGGGTTGGACGGCCGGCATTCCAGGCTGCCAGTGCGGTGCGCACGCCGAAGACCAGCACGCTGACCACGACGATCATGAAGAAGGCTGCCAGGCCTGCATCCAGGTAGTCGTTGAAGATCACCTGCTGCATCTGTTCGATCGACTTGGCCGGTGCCAGCACCTTGCCGTCAGCCAGGGCTGCCTGGTACTTGGCGGCGTGGGCCATGAAACCAATCTTCGGATTGGCGTCGAAGATCTTTTGCCAGCCGGCGGTCAGGGTGCAGAGCAGCAGCCAGATAGTCGGCAGGATGGTGACCCAGGCGTACTTGGCACGCTTCATCTTGAACAGCACGCAGGTCGCCAGGATCAGCGCAATCGCAGCCAGCATCTGGTTGGCGATGCCGAACAGCGGCCACAAGGTGTTAATGCCGCCCAGCGGATCAACCACGCCCTGGTACAGGAAGTAACCCCAGGCTGCAACGCACAGGCCAGTGGCCAGCAGGCTGGCGAACACGGAATCGGTGCGCTTCAGCGATGGTGCGAAGGAGCCCAGCAAATCCTGCAGCATGAAGCGGCCGGCCCGGGTGCCTGCGTCGACAGCGGTCAGGATGAACAGCGCTTCGAACAGGATGGCGAAGTGGTACCAGAACGCCATCATGGCCTTGCCGCCCACCACATTGGACAGGATATGTGCCATGCCCACCGCCAGGGTAGGCGCGCCGCCGGCGCGGGAGATGATGGTGGTTTCGCCCACATCCTTGGCAGTCTGGGTCAGCATTTCAGGCGTGACGTAGAAGCCCCACTGGGAGATCGCCTGCGCTGCCGATTCCGCGGTGGTACCGAGCAGTGCGGCCGGGCTGTTCATCGCGAAGTACACGCCTGGCTCGATGGTTGAAGCGGCAATCAGCGCCATGATGGCGACGAAGGATTCCATCAGCATTGCGCCGTAGCCGATAAAGCGGGCATGGGTTTCGTTCTCGATCATCTTCGGCGTGGTGCCGGAGGAAATCAGCGCGTGGAAGCCGGAAACGGCGCCGCAAGCGATGGTGATGAACAGGAAGGGGAACAGGTTGCCGGTCCAGACCGGGCCGGTGCCGTCGATGAATTTGGTCAGCGAAGGCATTTGCAGCATCGGCGACACGATAATGATGCCCAGCGCCAGGCCGACAATGGTGCCGATCTTCAGGAAGGTCGACAGGTAGTCGCGCGGCGCCAGCAGCAGCCACACCGGCAGCACGGAAGCGATGAAGCCATAGCCGATCAGCATCCAGGTCAGTTCAGTGCCGGTGAAGGTGAACATTGGCGCCAGGGCAGGGTTTTCCTGCACCCATTGGCCGCCGAAGATCGCAAGCATCAACAGCACGAAGCCGATCAGCGACACTTCGCCGACGCGGCCCACACGGATGTAGCGCGAATAGACGCCCATGAACAGCGCGATCGGGATGGTGGCCATCACGGTGAACGAGCCCCAAGGCGAGTGCGCCAGGGCTTTCACCACGATCAGCGCAAGCACGGCCAGGATGATCACCATGATCATGAAGGTGCCCAGCAGCGCGATATTGCCCGGGACCGGGCCCAGTTCGGACTTGATCAGGTCACCGAGCGAGCGGCCGTCGCGGCGGGTGGAGATGAACAGTACCATGAAGTCCTGCACGGCGCCGGCAAACACTACGCCAGCCAGGATCCACAACATGCCGGGCAGGTAGCCCATTTGCGCTGCCAGCACGGGGCCGACCAGCGGGCCGGCGCCGGCAATCGCAGCGAAGTGGTGGCCGAACAGCACGTTCTTATTGGTCGGCACGTAGTCCAGGCCATCGTTGTACTTGTAGGCTGGGGTCAGGCGGTTAGCCTCCAGGCCCATGACGTTTTTGGCAATAAACAGGCTGTAGAAGCGGTACGCGATCAGGTACACGCAAACGGCCGCGATCACCAGCCAGATGGCGCTGACAGGTTCGCCGCGCTTGAGTGCAATCACGCCCAGAGCGCTGGCACCCAGCACGGACATCGCTGCCCAGCTAAGTTTCTTCATTACGGGATTCATCGGGGTCTCCTCCAAGGATGAATGGCCAGTATTCAGGAATTGAATATCTGTCACAAGCGCACCACTACGCAAACGCCGTCCGTAGAAATACGTAGGACAAGTGCCCGGTGCCGGGCTTACAATCCCCGCATGAAGCTGCGGCAAAAGTTCCTGTTCCTGGCCATTGCGCCCCTGATCCTGGCCTTGTGCGCAATCGCCATCGCGGTGCGCTACCAGGCCACCACCCTCGCACGCCAGCAGCGCGACACCATCCAGCAGGCCTACTTGGCCAGCAAGGAAGCGGAACTCAAACACTACGTCACCCTGGCCAACCATTCGATTGCGCACCTGGTCAAATCCGGCCGCAAGGACCAGGCCACGCTCGACGAAGCGAAGCGCATCCTGTCGACCCTCAGTTTTGGTGATGACGGATATTTCTTTGTCTACGACATGCAGGGCAACTCGCTGATGCACCCGCGCCAGCCGGAGCTGGTGGGCCAGAACCTGTTCATGCTGAAGGACCAGGAAGGCAACCCGACCATCCAGCGCCTGCTGGCGCGCGCCCGCGAAGGCGGAGGGCTGGAACGCTACAACTGGGTCAAGCCTTCCACCCACAAGCCGGCGCCAAAGCTTGGCTACGTGATCCCGCTGCCGGAATGGGGCTGGATGCTGGGCACCGGCATCTATCTCGACGACGTGGATGCGGCGCTGGCCAAGGTCGACGCCCAGCAGCGCGGCAATATCCGCAATACCCTGCTGTGGATGGCGGCGATTGCGGCGCTGGCCCTGGTGGCGGTTGGCGTATCCGGGCTGGCGCTGAACATCCGCGAATACCGCGTGGCCGACGCGAAGCTCAAAGTGCTGGCGCAGCGCGTGGTGGAATCGCAGGAAGAGGAGAGGGCGCGCCTGTCGCGCGACCTGCACGACGGCATCAGCCAGTGGCTGGTGTCGATCAAGCTGCAGATCGAAGCGGGCATTATCCGCCTTGGCAATCCGGCGCAGCAGGACAAGGCCAAGGCAGCCTTCGAACACACGGCGGAACAGTTGAACAATGTGCTGGGCGAAGTGCGCCGCATCTCGCACAACCTGCGTCCTGCCATACTGGACGACCTCGGCCTGGCCGCGGCGCTCGACCACCTGGCCGCCGAATTCCGCGTGCACATCGGCATTGACGTCTCCTTCAGCGCAACCGGCTGCACCGACGGCCTGCCGGACGTCGCGAACACGGTGCTGTTCCGCATTGCGCAGGAAGCGCTGACCAATATCGAGCGCCACGCCGCCGCAACCAGCATCACGATTGACCTCGAAGGCGATGCCGAAGCAGTCACCTTGCGCATTGCCGACAATGGCAGCGGCTTCGATGCCGAGGGCATTGCGGGCCATCCGAAGCGCGGCATCGGATTACGGAATATGATGGAGCGGATGGAAGCGATCGGCGGCAAGTTCCGCATCGAATCCTCGCCAGCCGGCACCATTGTGCTGGCGCGTGTTGATAACAAAGGCAAGCAATGACCAGGATCCTGTTGGTAGACGACCACCCCCTCGTACGCGACGGCCTGCGCGCGCGGCTGGAAGCGATGGCGCAATTCGAAGTCGTTGGCGAAGCAGGCAGCGCGGCCGAGGCGCTGGAAGCCGCGCGCCTGCACAACCCCGACCTGGTCCTGATGGACATCAATATGCGCGGGACCAACGGCATCGAAGCCACCGCCCTGTTCAAGCGCCAGTTCCCCTCGATTGCAGTGCTGATCTTGTCGATGCACGACAAGCTGGAATACGTGACCCAGGCCATCCAGGCCGGCGCGCGCGGCTATGTGCTGAAGGACGCGCCGGGCAAGGACATCGTGGTGGCCATCGAAACTGTCATGGCGGGCGGGATCTACTACAGCGCCAACCTGGCGCAGCAACTTGCCAAGCCCCAGGCGCAGGACAACCAGCTCACCACGCGCGAAGCGGAGGTGCTGCGCCACCTGGCCAATGGCGAATCCAACAAGCATATCGCGCGTGAGCTGGACCTCAGCGTGCGCACGGTAGAAACCCACCGCCTCAACATCAAACGCAAGCTCGGCATCGAAGGACAGGCAGAATTGATCAAGTTTGCCGTCCAACACGCACAATTCGATAAGTAGAACTTGCTAAATAAATCAGGAATGTATCGTTGCCGGCACAAAACCGGCAATTCGATTGCTCCCTCTATGGCCATAATGCTGACTTTTCAGCAATTTCTGTTAGACTCCCCGAGTCTTGTAACACAGGGTGTCAGTGGGCGCTCAATGGTTGCTTTACATCAATAAACCATTTACCATTGTTCGCATTGCCACACCGAGATTCCGATGTCTGCGTCAGATCCGAATTCGTTTCCGCTTGTGGGAATCAAGCCTGTCCTGGATACCCAAAGTCACTGGGTAGGACTGGCGTTTCAAATGCCAGTGGCAGCTTCGCTGCCGGCGCTGCAATCACTCCTGTGCTGTGCCGAATCTGAAGAACTGGGGTCGCTCGATTACTTCATTCCCCTCGCCGATCCGCTCGCCCTCGACGCCAGCCAGCTCGATGGCCTGCCGCTTGACCGCATAGTTTTCACCGTCCCCGCTGCGCTGCTGGCAGACGACAGCGTGCAGCAGCGCTGCAAGCAGCTGGCCGACCGCGGCTTGCGCCTGCTGGCGGATGGCGAAGCAGGAATCGCCGCAGCCCAAGCCGGCATTCGCGGACTGGATTTCGATTGTGCCGATGCGCTGCCTGGCCCGCGGGCGATGATGTCCTTGCCCGGCCCGCACCTGGCCCGCAATGCGGATGCCATTCGCATCGACGAATGCCGCAAGGCCGGCTTCACCCTGTTCCGCGGCGAGCTGCCGCGCGCGCAGCAGCATGATGCAGGACAGGGTGACGGCACCAGCCGCAAACGCCTGCTTGCCCTGCTTGGCCTGCTGGCCCAGGATGCGGACTCGCGCGAGCTGGAAACCCTGCTGAAGCAGGACCCGGCGCTATCCTTCCAGTTGCTCAAGCTGGTGAATTCCGCCGCCTTCGCACCGAACAGCAACCCAATCCACAACTTCGGCCAGGCCATCAACCTGCTGGGCCGCCGCCAGTTGCAACGCTGGCTGCAGCTGCTGCTGTACGCGCGGCAGCAAGCCGATGGCCCGGCCAATGCCTTGCTGCCGCTGGCCGCCCTGCGCGCCGTGCAAATGGAAGCCCTGTGCAAATTGCGCGAGTGCGAACGCGATGAACAGGACATGGCCTTCCTGGTCGGCGTATTCTCGCTGCTGGACGTGCTGCTGGCGATGCCGATGACCGAAATCGTTTCGGCGCTGAACCTCGACCTGGACGTCGTCGCGGCCCTGTTGGACCGCACGGGTGACCTGGGTGAAATGCTGGCGCTGGTGGAAATGCATGAACCGCAGCCTAGCGCGCTGCGCGACGTCGGTATCGACAACGAAACCTATTGGCGCAGCCTGTTGCAGGCCTACCATTGGGCGCTCCAGGTCAGCAGGAACGTGTGAGCATGCACGATCAGCCGGTCGCCAACTTCCTCGCCAGCAGCGCTGCCGTATGCGACGCCGTGCTGCGCCTGCGCGGCCCCGCGCTGGTGGAGGAGCTGGGCCGCATCGCGCGCGAAGTCACCGGCAGCCCGCACGGCCGTTACGTGCCGCGCGACATGACCCCGGCCACCGGCTTGCCGGGCTGGGAAAGCGGCCTGTCGCAACTGATCCAGTTCGACAGCCAATACTTCGGCCGCTTCGAAGTGTCGGGCCTGGAGGCATACGCTGAGACTACCCGCCAGAACCTCGCCAGCCTGGCCAGCCTCGCCGCCAGCGTATTGCAAGTGCACTCGGTAGCGCAGCGCACCACCCACGCCTACGTGCAGGTGGAAGCGCGCCTGCAGCACCAGTCGCAAATCCTGGACCAGATCCACGAGTCGGTACTGACCATGGACCTGAACGGCTTCATCACGAGCTGGAACAAGGGTGCCGAGCGCCTGTTTGGCTATTCGGCGGTGGAGGCTATCGGCCGCAACATCATCTTCCTCTACGACGACGAGGACGAAAACCTCGGCGATGAATTCCTGGAGCAGGGCGGCCGCCTGATGGAAGTGCGTCGCAAGAAAAAGAACGGCGAAATATTCTGGGCCAGCCTGTCGCTGTCGCAGCTTTGCGATATGGAAGACCGCTCGATCGGCCTGATCGCCTACCTGACCGATATTACGGAGCGCAAGCGGGCGGAGGAGCGCATCCACCACCTGGCGTACTACGACGCGCTGACCAGCCTGCCGAACCGTTCGCTGCTGACCAAGCTGGTGGACCAGGCCCTGATCGTGGCCCAGCGCAGCAAGGCTCACGGCTGCGTCATGTTCATCGACCTGAACCGCTTCAAGCTGATCAACGACACGCTGGGCCGCGCCGTTGGCGATGCGCTGCTGCGCGAAATTTCGCAGCGCTTCCGCCTCGCCTTGCGCGACCAGGACGTGGTGGCGCGCCTGTCCGGCGACGAATTCGCGGTCGGCCTGTTCGACATCCACCAGCATTACGAAGCGAGCATGGTGGCC
Source organism: Pseudoduganella sp. (assembly GCA_039593775.1). Lineage (GTDB taxonomy): Bacteria > Pseudomonadota > Gammaproteobacteria > Burkholderiales > Burkholderiaceae_D > Rugamonas. The sequence goes on along the minus strand of JBCNOP010000064.1, from coordinate 6,358 downwards.
AACAAGCTGCTGGCCGCGGTGAATGAACCTTTCCTGATCGATGGCCACGACCTGCGCGTCAGCGCCTCGATCGGCATCAGCGTCTACCCGCAGGATGGCAACGACGCCGAGACCCTGCTGCGACTGGCTGATATCGCCATGTACCGCGCCAAGCAGAACGCCTCGACGGACGGCGAACATATCGCCTTCTACAGCCAGGACATGAACAAGGGCATGCAGGAGCGCATGCGCATCGAATCCGGCCTGCGCCAGGCGCTGGGCAACGGACAACTGCTGCTGCACTACCAGCCCAAGTTTGAAATCAGCACCGGCAAGATCATCGGTGCGGAAGCGCTGGTGCGCTGGAAGCATCCCGAGCGCGGCCTGGTGCCGCCGGCCGAATTCATCCCGCTGGCAGAAGCCACCGGCCTGGTGGTGCAGGTTGGCGAATGGGTGCTGGAAGCGGCGTGTGCGCAAGCGCAGGCATGGAAAGAGAAGGGCTTGCCGCCGGTGCGCCTGGCAGTCAACGTTTCGGCGCGCGAGTTCACCTCCGCGCTGCCAGGCCGCGTCATGGAAACGCTGCAACGCTATGGCCTCGAGCCATCGTGGCTGGAGCTGGAAATCACCGAGTCCACCCTGATGCACAATATCGAGCGCGTGATCGGCATCATGGACCGCCTGACGGCCGAAGGCATCACGCTGTCGCTGGACGATTTCGGTACCGGCTATTCCAGCCTGTCCTACCTGAAGCGCTTCCCGATCGACACGCTGAAGATCGACCGCTCTTTCACTACCGGCATCCCGGTCGACACCAACGACTGTGCCATTGCCAGTACTATCATCAGCATCGCCCAGCAGCTCAAGCACAAGGTGATTGCGGAAGGGGTGGAAACCCCTGAACAACTGGCCTTCCTCAAGGATTCCGGCTGCGACGAAGTGCAAGGCTACCTGTTCTCGCGTCCTTTGCCAGCCCAGGAATTCGAAGATGCCCTGCTGCAGAACTGGGCGCCAGCCGAACCCAAGGCCGTTAACGCCGGCTAGCGCACTACTTCCATCATCCAGCGCGAGATTTCATCGCGTGAAGCGGACGGCGCACCGGTATGTGTGGCATCGGGTTCATAAAGCCTGGTCATCGGATTGCGCGGCAGCGCATCGTAGCCAGCCTGCTTGAACTTGAGCAGCCCAGGGTAATCATTCTTTGGCACGATATATAGCACCGGCGTTTCAGGACGCATTGCACGGATCGATTTCATCTGGTTCATGGCACCGTCCGGGTCGAACCATGTCAGATAGTTGTCTGGCTTTGATACGACTACGTAAGTGCCCTTGCTGCTCTCGAAGTCCTGCAACCGCGCAGTTTCGGCGCCTTTGCCGGCTGCGACCAGCTTGCGCGCTTCCTCGACAGACCCACCTAACTTTTCGAGAAATACCGGACTTGCGCTGCTGGCTCCCGGCGCGATGGCGATGATGCCATCCACTGCATGTTTGCTGCCGTAGTAAAGCGCAAAGGCGCCGCCCTGGCTATGCCCTGCGACGAACAGGTGGCTCGCGCCCTTCGCCCGCAGGCGCGTCAAAGCTGCATCGATTTCGGCTTCCGCGGCTGCGGTGTTGACGTCGTAATTCCGAATCCCCGACCAGGGCATTTCGATATTGGCGACAAGATGGCCCTTAGACTCCAGGCCGGAGGCTAGCTCCGCCACGAACTTCGTCGGGGAGCCGCCTTTGCCGTGCATGACAACTATCCCCACGGCTTGCGGTGCGGTTTGCGCCATGGCAGCGCCGGTGAACACGATCATTGCTGCAAGCTTGCTGAAAAATCTAAGCATGGCGGCCTCCCGCATGACGGATCACCATTCAGAGTAGCACTTATGCGGCGGCGCTCAAGGCTTATCTCGGCACGAAGCTGTCTACTTCATCGATGAGCTGCGCGCGCCCACGCTCGGGGCGCTCGAGATGCAGGAAGTGCGTGGCATTCGGAATTCGCACCATGCGCACAGTAGCGGCATGCACCAGGTCCGCCTGCAGGTGTTGCATGTCTTCCGGCCGTGACCAGAAGTCCTTTTCGCCGGCGATGGCCAGCACAGGCGCCGTGATCAGTGATGCGTCCCATAACTGGCGGCCGGTGGCCAGGTAGAAGCTGTCCTCCATCGCACCGCATGGGGCGCGGAAGCTGCGCGGTTCGCGTTGGCGGCTGGTGCCGTCACTATCCAGCGCCGCCTCGACGTAAGCTTGCGCAACTGCCGGATCACGTGCGCCATCTTTGTCTTCGCCCAGCGTGCGGTCCCATGCTCCCAGGGTCGATGCTGCGTCAGACAGGCGATAGTTGCCGCAGGCTGCGCGGTTGAATGTGCCGGGGCGTTCCTTGTCTTCCATCCCCGTTCCGCGACCGATCAATGGATGCGCGGAGGTGCCGCGATACAGGCTGTTCAGCATGACCACCGCACTCAGTTTCGGCGAATGCAGGGTCGCATAATGGCCCGCCCACTGGCCGCCGGTGGCCCAGCCAAGCAGCGCCACCTTGGCGCCGCCGCTGCGCTTGCGCACAAAATCAATCGCTGCGTCGATGTCTTCAACCGCAGTATTGGTGCGGACTAATGCTGCGCCCGCAGTGGGGGCGGCCTCCATCTCGGCCAGCCGTGTCGACGCGCCGTAGCCGCGCACATCCAGCGTGTAGACGTCGAAGCCGCGTGCAGACAGGTCGGCCGCCAGCGAGCCGCCTGGCACCGGCAGGTCGAATGAAGCCTTGGCGCTGACGCGCGCGCCGTGTACCAGCAGGATTGGGCGCTTGCCGCGATGCTGTCCGACCTCGGTCACCGCCAGCGTAATGCCGGGCGCGGACGGCACACTGAATTGCTGCGAAGCCTGGACCGGCCAGGCCAGTGCGGCAACTACGGCGAGAAGCAGTTTTTTCACGGCTATCTTCCTTGGTAAATGGGATGACAAGAGTACTTCTTTTCGCCGCGCGTTGCATCGCGGGCCAAGGTGCGCTTAAACTCCTGCGTATTTGAAAACGGTTTCAGGAGGTGTCTCGTGGCTCGATTCCTTGGTTCCGCAGTTCTCGCAGCGACACTGGCGCTTGCCGGCACGACGCTTTCCGCAGCGCCGGCGGTGCCCTATGTTTGGGACAGCGTGGCCATTGGCGGCGGCGGCTTCGTATCGGCCGTCATCCCCAGCCGCAGCGAGGCAGGCGTTGTCTACGCCCGCACCGACGTAGGCGGCGCCTATCGCTGGGACAAGGTGTCCGCGCGCTGGGTGCCGCTGCTGGACTGGCTCTCCGACGCAGACACCGGCCTGCTGGGCATCGACTCGCTGGCCATCGATCCGCGCAACGCCGGCAAGGTGTATCTGCTGGCCGGCATCAGCTACCTGCAGAAGGGACGCAGCGCGGTCCTGCGCTCGAGCGACTACGGCAAGACATGGTCCATCACCGAGACCACCAGCCAGTTCAAAACGCATGGCAACGGCATGGGGCGTAACAGTGGCGAACGCCTGGCCGTCGATCCCGGCAACGGCGACGTGCTCTATGTCGGCACACGCTGGAACGGTTTGTTCAGGAGCGCCGACGCAGGCGCAAGCTGGCGCCACGTGCCAGGCCTGGACGTCACGAGCACGCCGAACGGCGCGGGCATCAGCTTCGTGCTGCCGGATCCTGCGAGCGTAAAGGACGGCGTTGCCCAGCGCCTTTATGTTGGCGTATCCCGCTACGGGTCCGTTGGACACAACTTCTATCGCAGCGACGATAACGGCGCCAGTTTCACGCCGGTTGCAGGCGCCCCGTCTACACTGATGCCGCAGCGTGCCGCGCTCGATGGAGCGGGCAACCTGTACATCACCTTCGCCAACGGCGCAGGTCCGCACCCGAACAACAGGCTGCCAGAACCGATGGACCGGGGCCAGGTCTGGCGCTACACCATCGAATCCGGCAAGTGGACGGACGTCACGCCAAGCGGATTCCCTTCGGCATTCAGCGGCATCAGCGTGGATGCAAAGAACCCGCGCCGCCTGGCCGTTTCCACCATCAGCACCTACCTGCCGCAGGGCGATGGCAAAGGCGACCGGCTGTTCGTTTCCAATGACGGCGGCGCAAAGTGGACCGATGTGATCGCGCGCGGTTTCGCCAAAGACCTGCAAGGCGCATCCTGGATGAATGGCCACGGCATCCACTGGGCCAGCATCCTCGAATTCGACCCCTTCGATTCGAAGGCTGCCTGGGTCACTTCCGGCAACGGCATCTTCCACACCAGGGACATCGATGCCACGCCGGCCGTATGGAGCTTTAACGTGAAAGGCCTGGAAGAAACGGTGCCGCTAAATGCCGTCAGCATTCCCGGCGGCCCGCTGGTGTCGGCACTTGGCGACATCGACGGCTTCCGGCACGCGGACCCGGCGCAGTACTCGCCAATCCACATGCCGCAGATGGGCACTACCTTCGGGCTCGCAATCGCAGGCGGCAAGCCCAGTGTCATCGTCCGCGCCGGCAAGACCATCTATAGGACGCAGGATGGTGGAGTGCACTGGACCAAGGTCAACTCGGTGAAGGGCGAGCAGGGACAGGTCGCCTTGTCAGCTGATGGCGCCGTGATCCTGCACGCTCCGCGCGGCAGTAAACTGGTCTATCGCAGCGCTGACTTTGGCGATAGCTGGACCACTGTGCGCGGCCTGGATGCCGCCAATTTGCGGCCCGTCGCCGACCCGGTGTCAGCCAACATCTTCTACGCCTACGAGGATGGCGTGATGAAGGTCAGCACCGACGGCGGCGCAACGTTCTCGCCGCGCGCCAGGCTACTGGCGGGAGGCTCCCGCCTGATCGGTGTGGCGCCTGGCAGGGAAGGGGACGTATGGGTCCCGCTATACGGCGGTGGCCTGCAGCGCTCCCAGGACGCAGGTGCAAGCTTCGTGCCACTGGCCGCAGTGTCTTATTGCGCAGCAGTCGGATTCGGCAAGGCGGCGCCGGGTGCGAATTATCCGGCGGTCTACATCTGGGGCACCGTAGGCGGCGTTCGCGGCGTGCATCGCTCGATCGACGCCGGCGCAAGCTGGGTACGCATCAATGACGACGCCCACCAGTATGGCGGGCCTGGAGATGGCCAGTTCATCGTTGGCGACATGAACCGGTTTGGCGTGGTGTACATGAGCACTGCCGGACGCGGAATCGTCTATGGAATGCCCGCCAATCGCAAGGCTAACGACTAGCGGAAAAAGCGCATTCTGTTTGAAATCGTTTTCAAGTTTGGTGAATTTCGTAATTGCGGAGGCGAAATTCGTAACTCAAACTGTGACCACAACGTGGAAAAAACCACGTGAATCGAGAAAAACGAGGAGACAACAGAGTGAATCAGTTCCAACTGAGGAAGACCGCTATTGCCCTTGCAGTATCTCAAAGCGCACTGCTGGCTGCCGGCAATGCAATGGGCCAAACCCAACCCCAACCCGTACCTGAAAGCGCCCCCGTGGTGGTCGTGACTGGCCAGCGCGCGGCGCTGCAATCTGCCCAGGCCATCAAGCGCAACTCCGACGAGATCGTCGATTCCATCGTCGCCGACGACATCGGCAAGCTCCCTGATCGTTCGGTGACTGAAGTGCTGCAGCGCGTGGTCGGGGTAGCGATCGACCGCACCATGGCGAAGGGCGACCCGGAACATTATTCGGTGGAAGGCTCCGGCGTAACCGTCCGCGGCCTGACCTATGTGCGCTCCGAACTGAATGGCCGCGACTCCTTTTCCGCTAACGGCGGCCGTTCACTGAACTTCGAAGACGTGCCGCCAGAATTGATGGCCGGCGTGGACGTGTACAAGAACCCGTCCGCTGAACAGATTGAAGGTTCGATCGGCGGCCTGGTCAATCTGCGCACCGCACTGCCTTTCGACTACAAGGGTTCCAAAGTAGCCCTGAGCGCGGACTACACGTACAACGAATTGGGCGGAAAGAAGAAACCGGGCGGCTCCGTCCTCGCCTCGAACCGCTGGAAAACGCCAATCGGCGAATTCGGCGCCCTGGTGGACCTGGCCTATTCCGAAAGCGCCACCCGCACCGACGCCTTCCAGGTCGAGCCGTACTATCCGCGCACTGACGTCGTCAATGGCAAGACCGTGTGGGTGCCGAAAGGCGCGCAGTGGCGCACCCTTGAATTCGACCGCAAACGCCAAGGCTATTACGGCGCGCTGCAATGGCAGAAGGACGCCACGCTGAAATCGCACCTGACGTACTTCAAGTCCAAATACCAGATGCAGTGGGATGAGCGCGCGATCTTCTCCCAGGCCAGTCCGTACAACATCCGCGTCAGCCCGGACGCTACCTATGGCCCGAACGGCAACCTGCTGACCGGCACCATGACCGATCCGACCGACGGCGGCATCAACTTCGGCGGCGACACCCGTAC
>JBCNOP010000063.1:0-24471 GCA_039593775.1 Pseudoduganella sp. | reverse complement strand
GTGAAGTTTTCCTTGTTGTAGTTGATCGCATGGGTCGCGCCGTGCTGCAGGGCCAGCGCCACCTTTTCGTCCGAACCCGCGGTGCCGATCAGGTTCACGCCCAGGGCGCGCGCCCACTGGCAAGCGATCAAACCCACGCCGCCGGCAGCCGCATGGAACAGGATGGTGTCGCCCGCCTTTACCGGCGCGGCGCTGTGGAACAGGTACTGCACCGTCATCCCCTGCAGCATCATGGCGGCCGCAGTATCGCTGCCGATCGTGTCCGGCAGCTTGACCAGCAGGCTGGCGGGCATATTGCGCGCCTGCGAATACGCACCATTTGGTCGCCCGGCGTAGGCCACCCGGTCGCCCACGCGCACATGGCTCACGCCCTCGCCCACCGCTTCCACTACACCCGCGCCTTCCTGGCCCAGGCCGCCAGGCAGCGGCTGCGGATACAGGCCGGTGCGGAAGTACACATCGATAAAGTTAAGGCCAATCGCCTCGTGCCGCACCGTCGCTTCGCCGGGGCCTGGCTCCCCTACTTCGACATCGACGTATTCCATCACTTCCGGCCCGCCGGTGCGGGACATGCGTATCGCCTTAACCATTAATTGCTCCTTTAGTGTGTGATGAAGCCGCGCTCGCGCAGCCATTGTGTCATGCGTGGATAATGCTCGCGCGCCCAATGCGTGGAATTGATGTAGGCGCTGCCGCCATCGAGATCGGTTTCCCACAGGCCGTGCGCCGCCCGCGGCAGCATCCATACCTGGTGATCCTTGTGGCCACTGGCGTCCAGCGTCTGCTCAAACAGTTTGGCGCTCTTATGCACCGGCACGAAGGCGTCTTTTTCGCCGAGGATATAGACCACGGGGGCTTTCAGGTTCTTCAGGTCCGGCAGCGGATCGTAGCTGTAGAAGGCAGTGCTGGTTTCGCTCGGCTTCTCTTTCAGCGTATCGGGCACGATCTCGACCTGGCTTGCCCAGCGTGCGTTCTCGCCTGCGCGTGCCGCGGCCAGCAATTCGGCGCGGTTGGCGCCGCGGCTGGTCACCCAGCGCATCAGTTTTTCCTGGTAGGCGGTGCCGGCCCTCACCTCTTCCTCGCTGAAGCCTTGCGCACGCAGCGCATTCTCGACCCGGTACACTTCCTGCTCGGCCGGCGGCACGGCCGACGCGGCTTGCGCGATCACGAAGGCGACTTTCTGCGAACGGATCGCCGCCAGCGGCGCCAGCCAGCCGCCCTGGCTATGGCCCCAGGTGCCGATGGCGTCAGCTTTGATGTCACTGCGTTTGCCAAGCAGCTCAATGCCGGCGATCGCATCGTCGGCCAACTGATCCATAGTCGCCTTGTTGAACTCACCCGTGGACTTGCCCACGCCGCGCTTGTCGTACATCAGCGCAGCCATGCCGTGGGCGGCGAAATAATAAGCCTGCAGTGCATAGGCGCCCCGCGGTGCAGGGCTGGACATCTGGGTCAGGACAATCGCCGGAAATGGCCCCGTCCCTTCAGGCAGCACCAGGGTGCCTGACAGGGTGACGTCACCGTTGTGGAACGTGACCTCTTCCGAGCGGAATTGCAGGCGGCGGCCGACCTCCTTTTTTCCTGCCTGCTGCCAGACCATCTTGTTGCCCTCGAAGCGCATCGTGGTTTCGCGCACGGCGGGGTTCAGGTTGCCGGCGCCGGCGTAATAAACATTCCCGCTTTCAGCGAACATCGAGGCATAGCGGCCCGTGCTCATATCGCTGTAGAACATCTGCGGGAAGTCGCCCCACTCGGAGAGCACGACCACGCGCTTGCCGGGGAATTCATAAGCGCCCAGCAGCGGCTGGTGGCGTGAGGGATCGTCAGCCAGCGTACGGCGGAAGGCGAACTTGCCGTCCTTCCCGTTCAGGCTTACCTTGCCGGCCAGAAGATCGCCTTGCAGCTTGCCGTCGAATTGCAGCACCCCGTCCGGACCTGGCAGCGCGAAGCGTACACTGGCGCCCTGCTGCGCAACCGCCTCCAGCGGCAGGCCCTTTTTCTCAAAGGCGGGCATATCGACCGTGCCTTTGCCGTCGGCGCCGAAACGCGGCCGCAGGAAGTTGAAGTCGCTCCCGACGCCGTAGGTCCCGACCCAATGGCCGGCCAGCGCCGGCGCAGTTGGCGCGGCGGCATGCGCTGCGAACGCAGCCGAGGAAGCGACGATGGCGGCAACTGCGCCCAGGATGTGATTCATGCAGGCTCTCCCCGATTTTGTAATGAGGGCGCTACATTGCCAGCACGCGCGGCGCCGGCCAAGCATCATGCGACAGGCTGCGATTTTGCGGCATCAGCCTGCAATTGCGACAGCACCAGGTGGGCGGTCGCCAGGTTGGTAGCGCAAGCAACGTTGTGCACGTCGCAGGCGCGAACCAGTGCGTTGATATCCGGTTCGTGCGGCTGTGGCGTCATCGGGTCGCGCAGGAAGATGATGGCATCGATATGCCCGTCTACCAGCAAGGCGCCGATCTGCAGGTCGCCACCCAGCGGTCCGGAATGCTTGCGGTCCACCGTCAGGCCCACTTCCGCAATCAGGCGGCCGCCCGTGGTGCCGGTCGCGCACAGTTTGCAGGTACGCAGGAAGGCAGCGTACTCGCGGGCCAGTGCGATCATGTCGTCTTTTTTCTTGTCGTGGGCAATCAGGGCGATGCGGGGCGTCATTTCTCTTTACCTTTCACTTTCGACAACAGGTAGATACCAGCCAGCACCAGGGCCGTTCCCGCCAGTTGCCAGCTGGTGACGGGTTCGGACAGGATGACGGCGCCAAAGAACAGGGTGGAAACAGGTCCGATCATACCCGCCAGCGAAGCGGGGCCTGCGCCAATGCGCTGCACGGCGTTCATGGTCATGAACACGGGCATCACCGTGCACAGGATGCCGTTCACCAGCGACAGGCCGTACACCTCCACCGGCTGCACCAGCAACCCGGCTGGCCGCAGGATGAAGAACTGGCCGATGCAGGCGGCGCTGGATACGCACATGGCATACGACACCAGCCGCAGCGAGCCAAGGCGCTTGACCATTTCGCCGGAACCCAGCAGGTACAAGGCGTATGCCAGGGCGGAGCCCAGTACCAGCAGCGATCCCAGCGCCACATTGCTGCCGCCGTCGCGCAGGTCATGGAAGAACACCAGCACGATGCCGGCATAGGCGGTGAGCAGGGAAAGCCACTGGCTGCGGCCAATATGCTTTTTCAGCCATAGCGCGGAGCCAAGCAGTACAAAGGTCGGCGTCAGGAACAGGATCAGGCGCTCCAGGCCGACGGTGATGAATTGCAGCCCGAGGAAATCCAGATAGGAAGACAGGTAGTAGCCGACCAGGCCCAGTCCGATCAGGCGCCATGCGTCGGCGCGGCTCAAAGGCGGGTCGGTGCGCATCTTCCACAGCGCGATGGCGGCGAAGACGGGCAGTGAAAACAGCATGCGGAAGGCGATCACCGTGACGGCGTCGAGGTGGTACCGGTACAGCAGCTTGGCCACGATGGCCTTGGTGGAGAATAGTACGGCCCCGCCGATAGCTATTGCCAATCCGCCCAGGTAGGCGGCACGTTTTCCCTGCGGTTCCGGTGTGACTGTCTCCATGCCACCATTGTAGCGGCAAGCCGCCAGGCTTGCTGGCGGGTCCTTAAAACCGGTAATGCAGTGTCTGACCCACTGGGTCAGACACTGGTCTGCGGCGGCCGCGTGCCAGGTTTGGGCTGCGTTTAGGAGACGACGACAGCAGCCTGGCCAGCCGTCACAGTTGCAGTCGTGACCCTGGCGATCACGGTGGCCGGCGCATTGCCGCCTACCAGCTTGTTCACCTGCTTGAACTGGGCAACCAGCGAACCAGGAGTGAGCGTCACCACGGTGAAGCCCTGCGCGTCGGTGTTCACATGGCGCAGCCAAGGATTGCTGTTAAGGCTGGAAAGTTGCTGCGCCAGGCCGACCAGGGTAGCGAAGTTGGAATCGGCCTTGATCGCCGACAGCACCGCATCCATGGTGGCATCCAGCAGCGCCTCCGGCACGCCTTTTGCGCCCAGGGCGCCGCGCAACTGGATCATGAGGGAGGTGGCCAGCGAATCGGCAGTCGGCGACACCTTGCCCATGGTGTAGTCCAGCAGGTTGACGTTCAGCGTGATGGTGCCCACGTTCGGCACCGGTACCGACAGCGGCAGGGAGACCAGCGTACCCAGGCTGCCCAGGCTGGCCGATGCTTCGCGCAGGTAGGTGAAGAAGGAATCGGAGCTGACGCCGGCCGAGACCAGGTCCACCATCACCGGCGTGCCGCCGCCCGCCGCGTCGTAATCGTCGTTGACGGTGCCGGCGAAGAAGGAATGGATGTCGCCGGTCAGCGCCACCACGTTGCCGATGCTGTTGGTCTTCAGGTGCGACATCAGGGCCTTGCGCTCGGCGTTGTAGCCGTCCCACTGGTCGCAGTTGATCAGGAACTTGCGGAAGTAAGGCGCCAGCGCCGCCGCCTGGCCCGAAGCAACGACAAACACCGATGCCGCTTTGTTGGCCTGCACGTCCGGCTTGATGTAGCCGATGGCGATGCCTTGCGCGGCTGCGGTAGCCTGGGCCACGGCGCCGCCGCCCGACTTGGCCACGTTTTCCGCCTGGCCAAACGCCAGCACCGCCACGCTGGCCTGGGTCGAGGTCAGGCCGGCGCCAACGGCAGCCGTCAGGCGCGCGCTGGTGTCGCCGCCGCCGGCTGCGGAAGTGGCGATCGCTGTGCCGGCAGCCGCCGCCACGGAAACCGAGGCGCCAGCAGTCACGGCGCCGACAATTGCACCGGCAACCGGCACGTTGCCGCCGGTCGAGCTGGCAGCCGTGGTGGCGATGTCGGTCACCAGCTTGGCCACTGCCTGCAGCGCCACCAGGGTGGCGATGGCATCGACGCCGCTCAGGCCCATGCGCAGCAGCGACACCTCATTGCCCCACAGCTTCCAGGTCGCGCCGGAGGCCTTCATCGTGGTTTTCCACCAGTCACGCTGGGTCGCGCCCAGCATGCTGATGGCAGCCAGTGGATCGGTGCCGCCAACGGCAGCGACTTTTTGCGCTTCGGCCGCGCTGTACAGGTCTTGCGCCACCAGGTAGCGTGCACCGATGCTGCCCAATGGCTGGCCGGTGGCCGGATTGGCCATCTGCTCCGGCACCACGTGATCGGCGCGGTACAGGCGTTCGTCGGTCATCACCAGTTGCATCAGCTTGCCGAACTGGAAATCGCGGTAGATCTTGATGTTCTGGAAGCCGGTTGCTGCGCTGTCGAGTGTGACGTCAGCCGGCATGAACTCGAACCAGGCCTGGTTGGCGCTGCGGCGGCGGCTGGTGTCGTGCTTCTCGCCTTCCGAATAGGTCTGGGTGTCGCCCCAGGAGTCGTCGCTGAATTCGTGGTCGTCCCAGATCGCGATGAAGGCGAAGCGCTCGTGCACGGCTTGCAGGCGGGTATCGGTGCGGTACTTCTTGTACAGGTAGCGGTAGTCGGCCAGCGTGGTCGCGTACTTCGCGCCCGAGCTGCCGTTCTTGAAGGTGCCGTCCGGCAGGGTCAGGGCGGCATGGCGGCTTTCGACGGCGCCGACCTGGAAGTTTTCGCCCACGGTCTCGTAAATATAATCGCCAAGATGGACGATGAAGTCCAGTTTTTCATTTTTGGCAATATGATCGAGCGCGCCCCAGTGGTTGATGCTCCAGTCCTGGCAGGTCAGGTAGGCGAACTGCAGCTGCGATACGCTGGCGTCGGCCGCCGGTGCGGTCTTGAAGCGGGCCACGTTGGAACGCACGTCGCCGGCGGTGAACTGATAGAAATAGACGGTGTTCGGCTGCAGGCCGGTGACCTTGTGGCGGATCGTGTTATCGAAATCGGCGTTCAGCTCGATCTGGGCATCGACCACGGCGGTGCCCTCGAGCGCCTTGTTGCTGCCCAGGGCGGCCGTATTGTCGGCCGCGCTAACCTGCACGCGCACCGTTACGCCGCTCTTGACGGTGACTGTCGCCACGTCGTCCATGGACGTCGGCACCACGCGGGTCCACAGCATGATGCTGTCGGCACGCGGATCGCCGGAAGCTACGCTTTGCGGAAATTTCCAGTTGGCGCCGGTCGCAGGCGGCACGCCAGGGGCCGGCGGGGTGTAATCGCTGCCGCCGCCGCAGCCGGCCAGGCCGCCGGTGGCAGCCGATACAGTAATGAAGCCGCCCAATTTGATAAATTGCCGACGATCCATAAGTCTCCTTCATGATAAAAATTATTGTTTTAGGATATTAACTTTACAAGCAGATGAATTAACCCCGAGGAAAGCTACTAAACACTTGTGCGGGGGTTGCAGAGGCGCTTTTGGTCGCGCCGGCGCGACAATTTCAGGGAGATACCGGTATGCTAGAATGTCGCCCTCGATTGCATACCGTCTAAGGAAGATTGAACATGGCTGGACACAGCAAATGGGCCAATATTAAGCATAAAAAGGCTGCAACGGACGCGAAACGCGGCAAAATCTGGACGCGCCTGATCAAGGAAATCACCGTGGCTGCACGCATGGGCGGCGGCGACCTGAACTCGAATCCGCGCCTGCGCCTGGCAGTCGACAAGGCCGCTGACGCCAATATGCCGAAGGACAACGTGAACCGCGCCATCCTGCGCGGCACCGGCGGCGGCGACGGCGCCAACTATGAAGAAGTCCGCTACGAAGGCTACGGCATCGGCGGCGCGGCCATCATCGTGGACTGCATGACCGACAACCGCGTGCGTACCGTGGCGGAAGTGCGCCATGCCTTCAACAAATACGGCGGCAATATGGGCACCGAAGGCTCCGTGGCCTTCATGTTCCAGCACACCGGCCAGTTCCTGTTCGCGCCTGGCACCGACGAAGCCAAGCTGATGGACGCTGCGCTGGAAGCCGGCGCCGAAGACGTGGTGACCGACGAAGAAGGCGGCATCGAAGTGCTGTGCGGCCCGCACGATTTCGCCGGCGTGAAGGATGCGCTGGAAGCGGCAGGCTTCAAGGCGGAAGTGGCGGAGGTGATCATGAAGCCAGCCACTGAAACCGTATTCACCGGTGAAGACGCGGCCAAGATGCAAAAGCTGCTGGATGCACTGGAGAACCTGGACGACGTCCAGGAAATCTATACCAACGCTGTCATCGAAGAATAATCCTTATGAAGATCCTGGTAGTCGGCTCGGGTGGCCGTGAACACGCTTTGGCTTGGAAACTGGCGCAATCTGAACGCGTCCAGATGGTCTATGTTGCACCTGGCAACGGCGGTACCGCGCGCGATGTGCGCCTGGAAAACGTGCCGATCACCGACCTGGTACAACTGGCCGACTTCGTCGAGCAAGAGCATATCGGCCTCACCGTGGTCGGCCCGGAAGTGCCGCTGGCTGCCGGTATCGTCAACCTGTTCCGCGCGCGCGGCCTGAAAGTATTTGGCCCGACCAAGGAAGCAGCGCAGCTGGAGTCCTCCAAGGATTTCGCCAAAGCTTTCATGAAGCGCCACGGCATCCCGACCGCTGAATACGAGACCTTCGCCGATGCCAAGGCCGCCCACGCTTTCGTGGACAAGACGGGCGCCCCGATCGTCATCAAGGCCGACGGGCTTGCCGCCGGCAAGGGCGTGGTGGTTGCCATGACCCTGGAAGAAGCGCATGCTGCGGTCGACCACATGCTGTCCGATAACGCATTTGGCGATGCCGGCGCACGCATCGTGATCGAAGAATTCCTGTCCGGCGAAGAAGCTTCCTTCATTGTCATGTGCGACGGCAAGAACGTGCTGCCGCTGGCGACCTCGCAAGACCACAAGCGCCTGCTGGACAACGACCAGGGCCCGAACACCGGCGGCATGGGCGCCTACTCCCCTGCCCCGATCGTGACCCCGGCCATGCATGCGCGCGTCATGCGCGAGATCATCATGCCTACCATCCAGGGCATGGCCAAGGACGGCATCCAGTTCACCGGCTTCCTGTACGCCGGCCTGATGATCGACGCTGCTGGCAATCCGAAGACGCTGGAATTCAACTGCCGCATGGGCGATCCTGAGACGCAGCCGATCATGGCGCGCCTGAAGACCGACCTGCTGGGCGTGATGGAACACGCGGTCAACGGCACCCTGGACCAGGTGGAACTGGAATGGGACCGTCGCACTGCCGTCGGCGTGGTGCTGGCAGCCGCCGGCTACCCAGACGCGCCGCGCAAGGGCGACCATATCCACGGCATCCCGGCTGAAACGCCTGATTCGGTGACCTTCCATGCCGGCACCACCGACGATGCGGACGGCAAGCTGGTGACCTCCGGCGGCCGCGTGCTGTGCGTGGTGGGCCTGGGCGACAATGTGAAGATGGCGCAGAAGCAGGCTTACGACGCGGTCGACCGGATCGGTTTCGAAGGCGTGCAGTTCCGCCGCGATATCGGCTGGCGCGGGCTGAAGCACTAAAACCGGTACCCCGGCCGGGGCGCCGTCCGGTCTGACCCGCAGGGTCAGACACCCTGGCCCGCGACCGCCGCGTATCGGTTTAAGAGTAAAGAGCAAAGAAAAAGAAATGACCGCCCCCACCCCACAAGACGTCAAAGCCTGGCTGCTTGGCCTGCAAGACCGCATCATCTCCGCCCTGGAAGATGTGGACGGCAAGCCATTCCTGCGCGACGCGTGGGAGCGCCCTGAGGGCGGCGGCGGCATTTCGCGCCTGATTGAAGAAGGCAACGTCTTCGAGCGCGGCGGCTGCAACTTCAGCCACGTGACCGGCGCCAAGCTGCCGCCATCAGCCTCGGCGCACCGCCCCGAACTGGGCGGCCAGCCATGGGAAGCCATGGGCGTGAGCCTGGTGCTGCACCCGCGCAACCCATATGCGCCTACGGTGCACATGAACGTGCGCTTCTTCAGCACCACCACTGCCGACCGCAAGCCGGTTTGGTGGTTCGGCGGCGGCATGGACCTGACGCCCTATTACGGCAATGTTGAAGATGCGCGCCACTTCCACCGCACCTGCCGCGATGCGCTGCAGCCTTTCGGCGAAGAGCTGCACCCGAAGTTCAAGAAATGGTGCGACGAGTATTTCTACCTGAAGCACCGCAAGGAAGCACGCGGCGTAGGGGGCATCTTCTTCGATGACTTCAACGCGCTGGGCTTCGACAAGAGTTTTGAAATGACCCGCAGCGTAGGCGACGCATTCCTGGCCGCCTACCTGCCGATCGTGAAAGCCCGCAAGGACACGCCCTACGGTGAACGCGAGCGCGACTTCCAGGCCTACCGCCGCGGACGTTACGTCGAATTCAACCTGGTGTTCGACCGCGGCACCCTGTTCGGCCTGCAGTCCGGCGGCCGTACGGAAGCGATCCTGATGTCCATGCCGCCGGTCGTCAAATGGCGCTACGACTGGCATCCGGAAGACGGCAGCCCGGAAGCGGCGCTGTACACCGGCTTCCTCCCGCACCGCGACTGGCTGGCCGAGTGAAACGCTGCATCGCACTGCTGGGAGGCAGTTTCGATCCGGTGCACAACGGCCACGTCGCGCTTGGCAAACAATTTGTCCAGCTGCTCAAGGCCGATGCACTGCTCGTGATTCCCGCCCTGCCCTGGCAAAAGGGCGCGCTGGTCGCGACGCCGCAGCAGCGGGTGGACATGCTGACTCTGGCCTTTACCGGCCTGTCCTGCCCGGTCACGATCGACTGGCAGGAACTGGCGCGCGGCAGCGCCACTTATACGATCGACACGCTGCGGGCAATCCGCGCCGATGTGGGGCCAGAAGTATCACTGGCCTTCCTGATGGGCGCCGACCAGCTGCAGCGACTGAATACCTGGCACGAATGGCGCAACCTGTTCGACCTGGCCCACTTCTGCGTGGCGGCCAGGCCCGGCTTCGAGCTGGACGACGCCCACGTGCCGGCCGAGGTGGCCGCTGAATTCCAGCGCCGCCTGGCCACGCCGGATCAGGTCAGGAACACCCCGGCGGGCATGACCATGCTGGCGGCTGATTTAGCCGTCGACATCTCGGCCACTGCCATTCGTGCTGCATTACAACGGGGGGATGGGGCGAACTCGCTTCTGCCACCGGTAGTGCTAGACTATATTGAACAACATAATTTGTATAAGAACTAAATAATGGATATCAAAAAACTGCAATCCATCGTCGTGGACGCCCTGGAAGACGTTAAGGGCCAGGAAATCGTCCTGTTCGACACCACCGGCCTGACCAGCCTCTTCGACCGCATCGCCATCGCTTCCGGTACTTCCAACCGCCAGACCAAGGCACTGGCTGCCTCGGTGCGCGACAAAGTGAAGGAAGCCGGCGGCGACGTGATCGGCATCGAGGGTGAAGATACCGGCGAATGGGTGCTGGTGGACCTGGGCGACATGATCGTGCACATCATGCAGGCCCCGATCCGCGCTTACTACCGCCTGGAAGAAATCTGGGGCGAAAAGCCGGTGAAACTGGGCGCTGCCAAGCGCAAGTCCACCGCCGAAGGCAAGGCAGCCGCTGAAAAAGAGGCCGCACCGAAGAAATCCGGCCACCTGGCCGCCACCAAGGCCGCCAAAGCTGCCGAAGCCGTGGTCGAGAAGAAGCCAGCGGCCAAAAAGCCAGGCACCGTGAAGGCAACCGCCGCAGCCGGCGCCGTGGCGAAGAAAGCCGCCGCCAAGAAGGCCGCGCCGAAGGTCGTCGCACCGGAAGGCAAGAAAGTGAAGGTCGCTTCCACCAAGACCGCCGAGGCATCCGCCAAGGCCGCCAAGGAGAAGAAAGCCGCCGCTGCAGCCGCAGCGCCAGCCAAGACCGTGATCAAGCGTATCAAGAAGCCTGCGGCTGAGTAATTCGTGCAGCTGATCATCGCTGCGGTCGGCCATAAAATGCCGGCCTGGATCGAAAGCGGCTTCACCGAATACGTGAAACGCATGCCGCCGGAACTGCGCATCGTGCTGAAGGAAATCAAGCCCGTTGAGCGTTCCGGCAGCAAGACCGCCGCCACCGCCATGGCCCTGGAAAGGGAGCGTATCGAGGCGGCCCTGCCGAAATCGGTGCGCATCATCGCCCTCGATGAACGCGGCAAGGACCTGACCAGCGTGGGCCTGTCCCAGCAGCTGGAAGCATGGCAGCAGGACGGCCGCGATACGGCCTTCCTGATCGGCGGCGCCGACGGCCTCGATCCGGGGCTGAAGGCGAAGGCGGAAGGCATGATTCGCCTGTCCAGCCTGACCCTCCCGCATGGCATGGTGCGTGTCATGCTGGCCGAACAGTTGTATAGGGCGTGGACAATAACGCAAAACCACCCTTATCATCGTGTCTAACCCTTAAGGCAAACGATGAAACTGGTCGAAAAGAAGATCTACCTGGCTTCCAAGAGTCCACGCCGGCGCGAATTGCTGCGCCAGATCGGCGTGGACTTTGAACTGCTTTTGCTGCGTAACGACGGCCCGCGCGGGCCGGACGTCAGCGAAGAGGTCCATGCCGGCGAGGAGCCGCTGGCTTACGTCGGCCGCGTGGCCCAGGAAAAAGCCGATTTCGCCTGGGACATGATCCAGCGCCGCCGCCTGATCCTGCGCCCCATCCTGGCCGCCGACACCACCGTCACCATCGACGGCGAAATCCTCGGCAAGCCGGCCAACGTGCGCGAAGCCACCGACATGCTGCACAAGCTGTCCGGCCGCACCCATCAGGTACTGACCTCGGTTGCCGTGCATTCGCAGGACTTTTCCGGCCATATCACCCAGGTTTCCGACGTCCGCTTCGGCAAGCTGACGGAGGCCGAGATCAAGACTTATTGCGCCTCCACCGAGCCTTACGACAAGGCCGGCGGCTATGGCATCCAGGGCCTGGCCGCCCTGTTCGTTGAACACATCGAAGGCAGCCACTCCGGCATCATGGGCCTGCCGCTGTACGAAACGGCGCAACTTTTGCGCCAGGCAGGATTGAAACTCCCCTGATGAACGAAGATATCCTCATTAATATCACCCCCCAGGAAACCCGCGTTGCCCTCATCGTGCAGGGCGCCGTGCAGGAACTGCACATCGAGCGTACCCTGACGCGCGGCCTGGCGGGCAATGTCTATTCCGGCAAAGTGGTACGGGTGCTGCCCGGCATGCAGTCGGCCTTCATCGACATCGGCCTGGAGCGCGCAGCCTTCCTGCACGTGGCCGATATCTGGGAAGCCCGCCCGCACGACGGCGCCCAGAACGCCACCCCGACCCCGATCGAAAAGCTGCTATTCGACGGCCAGGTGCTGACCGTGCAGGTGATCAAGGACCCGATCGGCACCAAGGGGGCGCGCCTGTCGACCCAGATCTCCATCGCCGGCCGCATGCTGGTCTACCTGCCGCAGGACGGCCATATCGGCATCTCGCAGAAAATCGAGAAGGAAGCCGACCGCGAAGCCCTGCGCGCGCGCATGCAAAGCCTGCTGCCGGAAGATGAAAAAGGCGGCTACATCGTGCGCACCCAGGCGGAAGACGCCTCGGACAGCGACCTGCAGGCCGACATCGAATACCTGCGCAAGACCTGGGGCGCGATCTGCCACGGCGCGCGTACCCGCCCGCCGACCTCCCTGCTGCACCAGGACTTGAGCCTGGCCCAGCGCGTGCTGCGCGACTTCGTGCACGACGAGACCGCAACCATCCAGGTCGATTCGCGCGAGAACTTCCTGTCGCTGACGGAGTTCGGCCGCATCTACACGCCATCGGTCCTGCAACGCCTGCAGCACTACACCGGCGAGCGCCCGCTGTTCGACCTGTATGGCGTGGAAGAAGAGATCCACCGCGCACTGGGACGCCGCGTCGACCTGAAGTCCGGCGGCTACCTGATCGTCGACCAGACCGAGGCCATGACGACGATCGACGTCAACACCGGCGGTTTCGTCGGCGGCCGCAATTTTGCCGACACCATCTTCAAGACCAACCTCGAAGCGGCGCACGCCATCGCGCGCCAGCTGCGCCTGCGCAACCTGGGCGGCATCATCATCCTCGACTTCATCGACATGGAAAACACCGAGCACCGCAACGCCGTGCTCGCGGAACTGAAGAAAGCCCTGGCGCGCGACCGCACCAAGGTATCGGTATCCGGCTTCTCCGCGCTGGGGCTGGTGGAAATGACGCGCAAGCGCACGCGCGAATCGCTGGCCCACATCCTGTGCGAGCCCTGCCCTGCCTGCGAGGGCAAAGGCCAGGTCAAGACCTCGCGCACCATCTGCTACGAGATCCTGCGCGAGCTGCTGCGCGAAGCCAAGCAGTTCAACCCGCGTGAATTCCGCATCCTCGCCTCGCAGGAAGTGGTCGACCTGTTCCTCGAAGAAGAATCGCAGCACCTCGCGATGCTGGGCGACTTCATCGGCAAGAAGATCTCGCTGCAGGTCGAGACCAGCTACCACCAGGAACAGTACGACGTCATCCTGATGTGATCCTGGCCGGCACGGCGCCGTAACGCGCCAGCGCTGCCAGCCATTCGGGGTCGTGCTGCAGCGCCTGCACTGCCGCGGCAAGACGGTGGGCTGTCCCTGGCGGCAAGCGCGGCGACAGCAGGATGTGGCGCAGGAACTCCCCTCCCGGCTCGGGCGCCGCCACCAGCTGTTGCAGTTCAGGCGATTGCTCCGCCAGCGCGCGAAAATGCAGGCGGTTCACCACCGTAAAATCGATACGGCCCGCGACCAGCTTGCGCAGGTTGTTCATTTCATCCCCGACTTCATCGACGCGCAGTTCACCACGCCTTTCCATGCTATCGAGGTAGCGGTAAACGTGGCCGCGTACCGCGCCAAACCGCAAGCCGCGCAGCGATCGCGGCATCGGGCTGGCGGGTACATGCCCGGCCTTGAACACCAGCACATTGCGGTCCGAGAACAAGGGGGCGCTCCAGCCATAGCTGCTGGCCAAGGGTGGCTCGAGAAAGGCCGGCGACAGGAATAAGGCGATGCCATCGATCCGCTCACGGCGCTGCCCCGCCATTGCCACAAAGCGGGCACGCGGCACGTTTTCCAGGACAAACTCGTCTTCGCCCATGTTGCGGTTCAATGCCTGCACCAATTCCATTGCAAGTCCGTTGCCATCCGGCTGCACGAATGGTGGATGCAGGTAAGTGTTGTAGGCCGTATAGGTTGCAGCCGAGCCA
This sequence comes from Pseudoduganella sp., assembly GCA_039593775.1. Lineage (GTDB taxonomy): Bacteria > Pseudomonadota > Gammaproteobacteria > Burkholderiales > Burkholderiaceae_D > Rugamonas. Next base: position 10,422 of record JBCNOP010000063.1, on the reverse strand, counting down.
CAGGCGGGCCAGGCCAGCAACAACAGCAAGCCGGTACGAAGCAGTTTGGGCATGCCGTTATCCTAGCCCAGAATTCGAAAGGTGCGCCGTCAGTTGCCTTGCGGGTATAAATGTTTCGATTTGTATAGTGACAATTCTCTTGCTGAACACAAACTGATTTGGCGTTACCATCGTGAAAAAGCGGCATCGACCGACTGACACAAGAACTGGGGAGATCACGATGAAAAACCTGAAAATCGGGGCGCGTCTTGGTTTGGCTTTTGCTGTCGTGCTGGTGCTGCTGGCGGCAATGACAGTGGTGGGTATCATGCGCTTGCAAAGCGCCAGCGCCAAGACCGAGGCCCTGGTGGCCGAGAATGTTCGCAACGAACGGCTGGTCGCTGAATGGCAGAAAGTGGTTGAAGTCAACGCTGCCCGCACTACAGCGGCGTATATGGTGTCCGACGCCGAGCAGCAGAAATCCATCGAGGCGCAAATGAAGGCTGCTTCCGGCCGCGCTACTGAGATCCAGGACTTGCTGGCCAAGCTCCTGACCAACCCCGCTTCCCGCAGCGCCTACGAAAAAGTCCTGGCCAGCCGCAAAGCCTATGTCGACCAGCGCAAGGCGGTGTACAAGGCCAAGGCTGACGGCGACATGGAAACCGCACAGCGCCTGTTCGTCGACATGGAAGCCCGGCGCGTCACCTACCTCGGCGCCCTGGATGAAGTGACGGAAGCCGAACATCGCAACCTCGATGCGCTGGCCGATGAAATCCAGGCCAGCAACCACAGCGGCCGCAACCTGCTGGTGACGCTGGGCGTAGCGGCTGTCGCGCTGGGGATCGGCTTTGCATGGCTGACCACACATTCCATCGTCAAGCCGCTCAATGAAGCCGTGCAGATCGCCCAGACCGTGGCGGACGGCGATTTGAGCCGGCGCATCGAAGCGCATGGCGAGGACGAGGCAGGCCAGCTCCTGAAAGCCCTGAAGTCGATGAACGACAGCCTTGCCGGCATCGTCAGTGAGGTACGGCATGGCACCGAAAGCATCGCCACCGCTTCGCAGCAGATCGCCTCCGGCAACCACGACCTCTCGGCGCGCACCGAGCACCAGGCCAGCACGCTGGAGGAAACCGCATCGTCGATGGAGGAACTGACTTCCGCCGTGCGCACCAATGCCGACAATGCACGCACAGCACGCGAACTGGCGGCCACTGCTTCCGACGTGGCGACACGCGGCGGCAGCGTCGTGAGCGAGGTGGTTCACACCATGGGTTCGATCAACGCGGCTTCGACCAAGATCGTGGACATTATTGCCGTCATCGACGGCATCGCTTTCCAAACCAATATCCTGGCACTCAATGCGGCGGTGGAGGCGGCGCGCGCAGGCGAACAAGGACGCGGCTTTGCGGTGGTGGCCAGCGAGGTGCGCAGCCTGGCGCAGCGCAGCGCGCAGGCGGCCGGCGAGATCAAGGAGCTGATCAACAATACAGTGCAGCAGGTGCAGGCCGGCAGTGAACTGGTGAACCAGGCCGGCAGCACCATGGATGAAGTGGTAGCCAGCATCCAGCGCGTCACCTCCATCATGTCGGAGATCGCGTCTGCCAGCAGCGAGCAGACGGTCGGCATCGAACAGGTCAACCAAGCGATCGTGCAGCTCGATAATGTGACGCAGCAGAATGCAGCACTGGTGGAACAGGCCGCCGCAGCGGCCAGCGCCATGCAGGACCAGGCTGGCCGCCTGACCGGCCAGGTCGGCCGCTTCAAGCTGGCGTGATCAGTTAAGGATCACCTTGATGGCAGTGGCCAGGGCTTGCGGCTGCTCGAGGGGAATCAGGTGGCCGGCGTTGGGCACCGTCACCAGCTGGGCGCCGGGAATGCCATCGGCCAGCTCGCGCGCTTCTTGAGGGCCACGCAACTGGTCTTCGGCAGCTGCAACGACCAGCGTTGGGCATTGAATGTCCGACAGGCGGCCGGTATCTGCATCACGCACTATCAGCGACTGGCGCACGAACACCTCGCGGCCAAGACGCTCGCCCATTGCGCGCACCTGCGACACCAGCGCTTCGTTGGCGGCATTGTCGGGATGAAGCGATTGCGCGATAGCGGCGCGGCCCAGGCCACGGAACGGGCCAAGCGGCGTGGCGCGTGCGGCCTTGGTGCGCTGTTCCACCTGTATCGGCAGGTCGGCGCGGCTGGAAGTTGCCACCAGCGCCAGCGACTGCACGCGTTCGGGCGCGAACCGCACGATTTCGCGCGCGACATAGCCGCCCATCGAGAAGCCAAGCAAGCTGAATTGGGGCGGGCATTTCGCCAGAACGGCGTGCGCCATGGCAGCGATGGAGTCGCCTTCCGCCAGGCTGGCGAAATGCAGCGGGAGTTCGGGAGGAAGGAATGGCAGCATGCCATCCCATAAGGCATCGTCCAGCATATAGCCGGGAATCAGGACCAGCGGTGTCATGCCGCGAGTCTAACATGCGCGGCATGACGCAGCTGGCGTGCTTCAGTGTCCCATCATCTCATTCCACTGCGGCAGCAGCACAATGCTGTTGGGGTTCAAGCCTGCGTTCTTCAGCGTATCCATACTGGCAACAACAGTCCCGGACTGCAGGTCCATCACGGTGACAGAGCCGTCGCTCATGCCCGGCAGATTGAGCAAGGCATTCTGCACGAAGGCATACTTGCCATCCTTGGTGAAGGCAACATGGTGCGCGCCTTCCGCCGCGGGAATAGACTTGAGCAGCTTCGGCTCGCCTGCCTTGGCTGAAATGTCAAAGATGTGCAACTGTCCCGGCTTGGCGCTGGTCACATACATGCGCGTGGCACCCTTGTTGAAGTACAGCTCCAGCGGCACGCCCGCCTTGGCATCGGCAAAGTCGTAGACCTGGGCCACTTCGAAGTCCTTCTTGTCCTTGTTCCAGCTGGCCGTCCACAGTGTGCCGCCATACATATTGGTGATATAGGCCACCGCCGGTTTTGCATTTGGCACGAACAGGATTTCCACCGGGGCCTCGCCGGCCGGAGAAGCTTTCTTCGACACCTTGTACGTGCCGAGCACCTTGCCGGTGCTGGCTTCCACCGCGCTGATCACTTCCCCGGCGTCGCCCAGGTCTGAAGCGCGCACGGTCGATGTAAGGAGGATGCGGTCGGCAGCGCCGGAGACTGCCAGCCCATGTGGATACGGCGCAGCTACCTTGATGGTGGACAGCACCTTATCGCTATGTGCGTCCCCCACCACCATCGCCTGGCTGCCCATGCAGCTGACATACCAGCGCTTGTGGTCCGGGGAGAAGGCAACATCCTCGCCCACGCTGCAGTCGGGAATGCTGACAGTGGTCATGGCATAGTCCTTGGACTTCATGTCCATCACGCGCAACTCGGTCTTACCCAGCGCCGTGATGTAGGCCTTGCTCATGTCGTGGTTGTAGAAGATGTGGTGCGCTACCAGGTCGGCCGGCAGCGGAATATCCTTGACGATCTTGCCAAAGGTCTTGGAGTTTGGATCGACATCGACGATTGCGATGCCCTCCTTGCGCGCCGCCGGCGCCACGGGATTCTTGAGCGCTTTGAGCGACTCGGCGGACTTGCTTTCATAATTCATCATCGCCAGGATTTCGGCGTTGGCCAGGGCGGGGATGCCCAGGGCGACCGCGAGGGGAAGCAGGAAACGGATACGCATGGTCCACTCCTTCTTTTGCAGGGTCAGTCGTTGAATATTACGCCTGCTGGACTAGAATCTCCATATGCGCCTGCCCTGCCTCCACTGGCTTTTTGCAACGCTAACGCTGTTGGCAGGAGCACCTGTGTGGGCCGCGCAACAGAGTGCCAGCTTCGAAGTAAAACAGCAGCGCATTGCCAAATCGGCCCCCACGGTGCGCGTGCCGCAGGGCGATACGCTGGTGCTGGAATTGCGCAGCGACTCGCCGCTGGACCTGCACCTGCATGGCTATGACCTGATGTTGTCGCTCAAAGCCGGTACACCCGGGCGCCTGCAACTGCATGCGCAAATCCCCGGCCGCTTCCCCCTGGCGGCGCATGGCAAGAGCCATCACCACGCTCCTGCCCTGCTTTATGTGGAAGTTACGCCCAGATGAAGCGCTGGCTGCTGGCAGCCATTCCCCTGCCAGTGCTGGCGCATGGCTTCGGCCAGCGCTTTGACCTGCCGCTGCCTTTATGGATGTTCATGGCCGGTGCCGGGGCGACCGTGGCTGTCACCTTCCTGCTGCTGGCGCGCCAGCGCAGTATGCAACCACGTGCTCCGGGGCAGGCATTCACCCTGCTGGAGCGCATTCCGCTGGCCGGCGTGCTGGCGACGGTATTGCGCCTGGCGGTGCTGGCGCTGTACCTGCTGGTCATCTGCGCCGGCTTCTTCGGCACGCAAAATCCGTTCAAGAACATCGCACCCGCCATGGTGTGGGCTATCTGGTGGGTCGGCATGGCCTTCGTGTCCGCCCTGCTGGGCGACCTGTGGGCTTTGGTCAACCCGCTCGATACCCTTTACCGCTGGACGCTGGGCGACCGTCCCGGCAAGCTGGCCTGGCCGCAGCGCGCTGGCGTATGGCCGGCAGCCCTGCTGTTCTTCGCCTTCGTGAACATGGAACTGAACTGGGAAGGCAGCGAGCAGCCGGCTAGCCTGGCGGCTGCGATGCTGGCCTATTCCTGCTTGTCGTGGCTCGGCATGTTCCTGTTCGGGCGGCGCACCTGGCTGGCGCACGGCGAAGTGTTTGCCGTGGTCTTCGGCCTGCTGGCCCGCTTTGCACCCAACCAGGTGCTGGACGGCCGCTGGCAATTGCGGCCTTTTGGCGCCGGGCTGCTGGTGGAATCGCCGCTGGGCTGGTCGCATATCGTACTGGTCATGTTGATGCTGGCCTCCGTCAGCTTCGACGGCTTGCTCGAAACCCAGCCGTGGCTGGACCTGCAAGACGCGCTGGCCTTGCCGCCAGCCCTGCTGCGTGCCACGGCGTTGTCCATCCTGCCGGCGCTGTTCCTGCTGGCCTATCTTGCCGTATGCCGTGCGATTGCCTGGTGCGGCGGCGGCGCTTCGGTGGCGGCAACTGCTGGATGGTATGTACTGACTCTGGTGCCGATCGCCATTGCCTACCACTTCGCCCATTACCTGTCTTTCCTGGCGATAGCGGGGCAATACCTGATTCCCCTCGCCTCCGATCCGCTCAACCTCGGCTGGAACTTGTTCGGCACGCGCTTCTATTTCATCCGGCTGGGCATCGTGGATGCACGCATGGTCTGGTATGTGTCGCTGTTCGCCATCGTGGCGGGACACGTGGCCGCGGTGTGGCTGGGCCACCAGACGGCTTTGCGCCAGTTCGGTGCGCGCGCCACCCGCAGCCAGTTGCCGATGCTGGCGCTGATGGTGGCTTACACCCTGCTCAGCCTCTGGATCATCGCCCAGCCCATCGTCAACGGCTGAGCATAGGCTCCAGGGTCTGCCACACTTGGCCAGAACTGATACCGTGCATGCAGTTCTGGTGGCCGAGCGGGCATTCACGCTGGCGGCATGGCGAACATTCCAGGCGCAGCGAGATCGAAGCGGCCAGGTCGGAGAATGGCGGTGCGTGATCGGGATCGGTCGGGCCGTAGATCGCGATTACCGGACGGTTCAGCGCCGATGCGACGTGCAGCAGGCCGGAATCGTTGCTGACGACGGCCGCCGACCGGGCGATCAGGGCCACGGCATCGGCCAGGCTGGTCTTGCCGGCCAGGCTGGCCAGGCCAGCCGGCGTACCGGCAGCGGCAATGACTTCCTCGCAAGTCGGGCCATCCTTGGGCGAACCAAGAAGGGCAACCTGGGCTTGCGGGTCGCGTGCCAGGATGTGCTGCGCCAACTGGCCAAAGTGAGCCGGAGGCCAGCGCTTGGCGCCGCCGAATTCGGCGCCCGGCGCAAACACCACCAGCGGGCGCGCCGGGTCCAGGCCCACCTTGGTACAGGCAGCAGCTACCTGCTCGTCGCTGGCAACCATGCGTGGCTTGGGCAGGTCGCGGCGCAACGGCGCCCCCGGGGCATCGGCCAGCGCGGCGTAGAACGGCACCATCGGCCGTGGCGGCGTGTCGTCATGGTGCATGACGTTAATCAAACCATAACGGCTCTCGCCCTTGTAGCCGACACGGCGCGGAATGCCGGCCAGCCAGGGGATCAGGGCATATTTCAGGGTATTCGGCAGGATATAGGCGTCCGCGTAGCCGCGCTGGCGCAGCAGGCGCGCATAGCGCCAGCGCTCCTTCAACTGCAAGGAGCCATGGCGGAATGGGGTTTCCAGTACTTCAGCCACTTCCGGCATCTGGCGCCAGACCGGGGACACCGCGGGCGGCGCCAGCACGTCGATCGGGCGCTCGGGATGCAGCGCTTTCAGGCGCTGCAAGAGCGGCTGCGCCATCACGGCGTCGCCGATCCAGTTAGGAGAAATCACCAAGGTCCTCATTGGCTTGCCTCCTGTGCGGCGCAATCTGTCCCGTGCATCCAGCGCTGATATACTGCCGGATTGGCGCCCGCCAGCAGGACGGCATTTCTTCTTAATCTTTTAGCATCCATGCAACAAGCTTCAACCATCTCGTTAATTATCACCACGTACAATCGTCCGGACGCCCTGTCGACCGTGGTGGAGGCCTGTTTTGCGCAAGACGATCAAAATTTCGAGATCATTATCGCCGATGACGGATCGACCAACAACACGCGGGAAACCGTCGCCGCCCTCCAGGCAAGCTCCCCGGTCCCGCTGAAGCATGTGTGGCAGGAAGATATCGGTTTTCGCGCCGCACGGGCGCGCAACCTGGGAACCCTGGCGGCACAAGGCGAATACATCATCTTCATCGACGGCGACTGTGTGCCGCAAAAAGACTTCGTCGCCAACCATCGCCGCCTGGCCAAGCGCGGTTACGTCGTGACGGGCAGCCGTGTTCTGCTTAGCGAAGCCTATACACGCCGCGTGCTGGACCAGCATCTCGACATCCAGCAACTGGGCGCGCTGGAAAAGCTCAAGCTTTACCTGGCCGGCAACGCCAATAAATTCCTGCAAACGATGCTGCACCTGCCGGACCTGGGCCGTGAAAGCAAGCGCTTTACCTGGCGCCGCATCAAGAGCTGCAATATGGCTGCATGGCGCAGCGACCTTGACCTGGTCAACGGCTTCGATGAGAGCTTTACCGGCTGGGGGCATGAAGATTCGGACCTGGTGCTGCGCCTGTTCAACGCAGGCGTATTACGCAAGAGTGGCGCCTTTGCCACCGAGGTGTACCACTTGTGGCATCGCGAAGCGAAACGCGACCAGGAATCGAGCAACCGCTCGGTGGTGCTGCAGCGGGCCATCGACAAGACCACGCAAGCCGTTACCGGCCTGCGCGAACTGCGCGCCAGCGCCGCTTAACCGGTCAACTTAATCGCGCAAGGCGACGCGCACCAGGTCGGCCACGTTATCCACGCCCAGCTTGGCCATCAGGCGCGCCTTGTGCACTTCCACGGTGCGCACGCTGATATTGAGCTGCGGCGCGATCTCGCGGTTGTGGCGCCCCATCACCACCAGCTCAAAGACCTCGCGCTCACGCGGGGTCAGTTCGGCCAGCAACTGGTCGCGCTGCTGGCGGCGGTCCTGGTCCTGGCGCTGGCGCAACTGCATCGAGAACGCTTCCTCGATGGCGGCAATCAGCTTGTCGTCGTCAAACGGCTTTTCCAGGAAATCAACCGCGCGCGCCTTGAAGGCTTCGCGCGCAGAACTGACGTCGCCGTGGCCGGTCACGATAATCACCGGCAGCAGGCAATTCATCTCATTCAGCTTGCGCTGCAAAGCCAGCCCGTCCATGCCGGACATTCGGATGTCGGCCACCAGGCAGCCGGCCCATTCTGGCAGCCAGGCCTGCAGGAAGGCTTCTGCGCTGGCAAAAACGGCAGTGCGATATCCGCGCACGCCCAGCAGCAGGCCAAGGGCATCGCGCAGCGAAGGATCATCGTCGACGATGAAAACGGTAAGGTTTGACAAGGCTATTCTCCAGAGTCCAGCGCCGGCAGTATAAATCGAAAGATCCCGTGGTCGGCAACTTCTGCCCATAAACTCCCGCCGTGCGCTTCCACGATGGAGCGGCTCAGGACCAGTCCCAGGCCCATGCCGCTAGCCTTGGTCGATACAAAAGGCTCGAACAGGCGCCCCGCCGCTTGCTGCGTCAGGCCGTCGCCGCTGTCTTCCACGGTGAAGCGCAGCTTGCCGCCGACATTTTCTGCCGTGAGCCGGATGCTGCGCTGCCCAGCAGGACGCATGCGCACCGCGTCCAGGGCATTGGCCAGCAGGTTGCGCAGTACCAGTTCCACCTGCAGGCGGTCGACCTGCACTGCCAGCGCCGGCGCCTCGGCGACCACGATGTCCACCCCATGTTCGGCAAATTGCGGCCGGAATTGCTGCACGATGCCAGCCTGAAGGGCGGCTGCGCTGACGGTCTCGAGCTGCATGGCGCCGGTGCGGAAGAAGTCGCGCAGGCGGCGCACCACTTCCGCGGCGCGCGCCGATTCATTGATCATCTGGCCAATCGCATTCTTCAGCAAATCGCCCGCCTCGCCACGCGCGAGCAAATGCTCGCAGGCCTTGCCATACACCGCCAGCGCCGTCATTGGCTGGTTCAGTTCATGCGCCAGCGCGGCAGCCATTTCGCCGGCAGCAGCCAGGCGCAAAGTCTGCTTCAGCTCCTCCGCCACCTGGCGCCGTTCGTCGACAACGATACCGATGAAGAAGCCCACCAGCGCCAGCACTGCGTCGAGCATCTGCAGTTCGGACACGGTGATGTTGTTGGCATGGTTGGCCCTGACCAGGGCCACGATCGCCAGTTGCAGCACGAAGACCACCAGCGCCGCGCCATATACGCCCTGGCGCGAAGCGGCCCAGATCAGCGGCAGGAACAGGAAATAGAAATGCTTGAATTCGGCCGTCTTGATGTAGCCGAACACCCCCCACAGCACGAAGATTGCCAGCGCCAGGTAGCCCAGGGTTTCCGGTTTCCAGGTCGCTTCGCGCAGGCGCACCCGGTCCTGCGGGTTGGCCAGTTTCCACAACAGCGGCATGCTGACCACGACGCCCACCAGGTCGCCGAAGCCGAAGCGCCATACCGCGCGCAGCCAGTCGGCCCACGGCACCAGCCCGAGCCAGGCCAGCAGGCTGATGTGGCCAACGGCATTCAGCATGGTGCCCACGGAAACAATAATCAGCCAGCGGTAAAAGCTCGAACGGGAACGGAAGATGGTGCCGCCGCCCAGCGTGCGGCGCAGGGTTTCGCCCAGCAGGCCGTAGCCACACATCAGCCAGGCGGCAGTCAGCAGGGTGCCGGCCAGGCCGCCCGGCATGCCGCGCACCAGGACATCGCCCGCAACCAAAGCGAGGAACCATGGCAGCGCCGCGCGCCGACCATACACCAGCCAGAACACCAGGCCCAGTGCAGTGTCCGGGTTCCACGGCGTGATGTTCAGGCCCAGCAGCGGTTCGACATAAGTTATCCAGTCAAACAGCAGGTAGGCAGCGATGAATCCGGCGGCTGGCAGCCAAAAGCGCATGGATAAAAATGCACGAAGGAAACTTGTGTTGGTTTGTAGCGACATGTAACAAGTGCAAGTAATTAAAAGGACAATATTCCTGCCCCTAAGACAGTGCAATTACCGTTAGCATCTTGTAACTTAAAGTTTCAGTTACATAACGTAATGTATCAAAAAGCAATTACGCTGCGTTCCGGGCTCGAATCCAAATCCCGTCTTTCCCGCATCACCGCAGCGCTGAAGCTGCATTGCCGCGCCATGGCTGCCCCGCGCCGCACGCGTGGCTGGCTGGAATTGCTCAATTCCGACCCCGCCCTGCGCGAACTGGCCCACTTGCAGCCGCGCCTCATCCACAAGATATACCGGCCCTGGCTCAGCAAGCGCCTGTGCCCGCAGCGCCGCTCGAGCGCGCTGTCCGACCACTACCGTTTCATTGTCCAGCAAGGCCTGGGACAAGCCGTAGTCCAGGCAGCGCGCGGCGGCTTGCAGCTGGCGGCCTTCACCGGAAAATCGGGCGCCCACTATACCATTGAACTCAGGGCAGTCGTCCCGATGGAAAGGGAGGGCGAACTGGTGCTGCAGCTCTTGTGCCAGGGCACGCTGGTGTACTCGCTGGCCTTTTCCTTCGTGCTGGAAGGCTTGCTGCGCCAGGTCGGCATTGGCTGCGTGCAAGGCCCGCAAAGCGGTACAGGCCTCGACCTGGGACGCGAAGCGACGCGCGACCTGCACGGCCTGCGGCCCAAGAACTTGCTGGTACGCTTGGCCAGCCAGCTCGGCCATGCCTGCGGTTGCGAGAATTTGCTACTGGTTGGGAACAACAACCGCGCGGTCTGCGCCAAATCAATTCGCAAAGGCAAGGTCATGGCTTGCTATGACAGCCTGTGGCAGGAACTCGGTGCCAGCCGGCGTGCAGACGGCGA
>JBCNOP010000062.1:0-24738 GCA_039593775.1 Pseudoduganella sp. | reverse complement strand
ATACCGTGACTGAAACCGGCAGCGCCCTGTGCGAGCTGGCGCGCCAGAACCATGTCGACCTGCTGGTGGCCGGGGCCTATGGGCACAGCCGCATGCACGACTGGGTGCTTGGCAGTACCACGGCCAGTCTGGTCGAACAAAGCCCGGTTCCCCTGCTGATGACCCAATGAAGGAGACCGGACAAAGCAGCCTGCTGCTGCTCTCCAATGAAATCCAGCTGCTGCTGTCGGAAGAGCGCACGGCGCTGTCCCTACTGCGCACGGGGATCGCCGTGTTTGCCCTGCCGCTCTCGGTGCTGGGCCTCCTGATTGCCACCTCCGGCAGCTACCGCTTCCATGAAGTGGTGCTGCTGCTCTGGCCCTTGCTGGTGCTCAGCGCGGTGCTGGTCGTGCTGGGCGGCTACCTGTCCCTCAAAGGCTTGCTCGAAGTCCACCGCTGCGACCGCCGCGTGCGCGAACTGAAGGCGCGCAACCAGCAGGCAGCGCGCCTGCTGGATGGCGACGCTGTCCTGCCGCGCTAAGCCGGCGCGCCGACCGGCCCGCTCAGCACCAGTCTCATGCCGATGGCGCCCTGCGAAGCTGCCGGCGCCACCGTGAATCCCAGGTGGTGCGCCAGCTGCTGCATGCGCAGGTTTTCCGGCAAGGCTTCCCCCACCAGCTCCTGCGTGCCGCGTGCGCGGCAATAGCGCAGCATTTTCTCCATCAGCAACGCCTCCAATCCCCGGCCTTTCAGGTCCGAGCGCACCACCACAGCGAATTCCGCACGGATGTTGTCCGGGTCGGCCACGGCCCGCGCTACGCCCAGCGTTTCCGGCCCGTTGGCGCCGACGCGGGTGGCGATGAAGGCCATTTCGCGGCCGTAGTCGATCTGGGTCCAGCGCGCCAGCTGCGCCGGCGGCAGCGACTGCATCTGGGCGAACATGCGGAAGCGCACGTCTTCCGGCGTCAGGGCGGCGAAGAAAGCGCTATGCTGCGGCGCGTCTTCCGGGCGGATCGGGCGCAGCATGAGCGAGCTGCCTTCCCACGTCATGCTTTCTTCCAGCTCCGCCGGGTACGGCCTGATCGCAAAACGCGCCGGCCCGATTTGCGCCGCTGCCGCTACCCGCATGCGCGCATCGAGCGCCAGCACGCCTTTTTCATCGGCCAGCAGGGGGTTGATGTCCAGTTCCTGCACCTCGGGCAAGTCAGCCAGCAGCGTGGCGATGCGTACCAGCACCGTGCACAGGGCATCCATGTCGGCCGCAGGACGGCCACGGTAGCCCGCCAGGAGGCGCGCCACACGCGTGCGTCCCACCAGGTCGCGTGCCAGCACCTGGTTCAGCGGCGGCAGCGCCAGCGCACGGTCGCCGATGGTTTCCACTGCAATGCCGCCCTGGCCGAACAGGATCACCGGCCCGAACACCGGGTCGCAGCTCGCGCCCACGATCAGCTCGTGCGCGCCGGGCCGGCGCGCCATGGCCTGCACCGTGAAGCCACGCAGGTGCGCTTTCGGATGCAGTGCATGCAGGCGGCCGCGCATCGCCAGGGCGGCGGCGCGCACCGCTTCCGGCGTTTCCAGGTCAAGCTCGACGCCGCCCACTTCGGTCTTGTGCGTAATGTCCGGCGACAGGATTTTCAGCGCCACCGGGTACCCGATACGGTCCGCCAGCAGCACGGCCGCCTCCACCCGGTCGGCAATCGCCGTTTCCACTACCGGGATGCCGTAACAGGCCAGCACCTCCTTGGCCTCGGGTTCGCTCAGCATGGGTCGGCTGGCTTGCAGCGCATTGGCGATGACTTGCCGCGCACGGGCCTGGTCAGGGCAGAAGTCGCCGGCAGCGGCGGCCGGCACTTCCATCAGCAGTTGCTGCGCACGGCGGTAATTCACCATCTGCATGAAACCACCCACTGCGTCCTCCGGCGTTTCGTAGCTGGCCACGCCAGCCTCGCCCAGCAAGCGCCGCGCCGGCGCCATGCCCTCGCCGCCCAGCCAGCAGGACAGCACATTGCGCCCGGCGTCACGAGCTGTTGCCGCCACCGCCTGCGCCACTTCCATCGACGGCACGATGGCAGTCGGCGCATGCATTACAAGCACTGCATCGACGCCATCGTCCTGCAAGAGCGCCTTCAATGCCTCACTGTAACGCCGGCCCGGCGCATCGCCGATGATGTCGACCGGGTTGGCATGCGACCAGGTGGGCGGCAGCACCTCGTCCAGCCGGCGCAAGGTAGCCGGCGCCAGCTCCGCCAGCGTGCCGCCCTCTCCCACCAGCGCATCGGTGGCCAGCACGCCGGGGCCGCCGCCATTGGTCAGGATCGCCAGCCGCTCGCCGGCCAGCGGGCGTCCCGTAGCCAGCGTTTCGACCGCGTCGAACAGGTCCTCCGTGCTCAGCACGCGCAGCATGCCGGCGCGCCGGATGGCAGCGTCGTACACGGCATCGGAACCTGCCAGCGCACCCGTATGCGAATTGGCCGCCCGCGCGCCTTCGGCAAAACGTCCGGACTTCACCACCAGTACCGGCTTGCTGCGCGCAGCCGCGCGCGCTGCCGACATGAACTTGCGTGCCGAGCGCACGTCTTCCATGTACAGCAGGATGGCTTGGGTCTCCCGGTCGCTGGCCAGGTAATCGAGCACGTCGCCAAAATCAACATCGCTGCTGTCGCCCAGCGAAACGAAGCGCGAGAAGCCGATATTGCGGCTGCGCGCCCAGTCGAGGATACCGGTCACCATGGCGCCCGACTGCGAAACGAAGGCCAGCTTGCCGGGCAGCGCCGGCAGGTGCGCGAAGCTGCCATTCAGCCCGATGCCGGGCACCAGCAGGCCGACGCAATTGGGCCCGAGAATGCGCAGCAAATGCGGCCGCGCGGCTGCCAGCATGGCCGCCTTCTGCGCCGCATCCAGGCCGGCCGTAATCACCACGGCGGCCTTGCAGCCCATCTGCCCCAGCTCTTCGACCAGGCCTGCAACCGTGGCTGGCGGCGTGCAGATCAGCGCCAGGTCTGGCGCTTGCGGCAGGTCGCGCACGCGATGATAGGCCGTACGCCCGCCCAGCGCCGGGTATTTGGGATTGACCGGCCACACCGCGCCGCGGAAGCCGCCTTGCAGCACATTGGCCAGTACCGTGGCGCCCACGCTGTGGGGACGCTCGGACGCGCCGATCACGGCCACCGAAGTTGGTTGGAACAGGAATTCCAGGTTGCGAATGCTCATGCTTTCCTCTCATTAGGGCGCGCCCAGCGCACGGCGGCGCGCATGGCCGCCTGGTTGACCACAAAACAAGCCAGGCCGACGGCCAGGGCCAGCCCCAGCTCCAGCGCACCCAGCACACCGAACTGGAAGGCTTGTCCCAGCGGCGGTACGTACAGCACCAGCAGCAGCATGGTGCAGGTCACGGCCGCCACCAGGTGCGACACGCGGTTGCCTGCCGTCCTGCGCAGCAGGGCGCTGCGGGCGGCGGACAGGTTCGAGAAAATCAGCGACAGGTTGACCAGCACCAGCGCAGCAAAACCTGCCGCGCGTGCGGCCGGTGCGTTCAACTGGCCGAGCGCCAGCGCGTAGGCCAGCGCGCTGGCCAGCAGCCCGACCACGCCTTGCAGCAGCGCGCCCGCCAGCGTCGAGCGTTCCAGCAAAGGCGCGCCGGCCCGGCGCGGCGGCCGCGCCATGGCGCCGGCATCGGACGCTTCGTATTCGAAGGCCAGCGAACAGGCCGGCCCGATCACCAGTTCAAGGAAAGCGATATGCATCGGGTACAGCAGCATCGGCCAATCCAGAACGGCCGGCAGCAAAGCCATGCCGGCAATCGGCACATGGATCGCAAACACATATGAAAATGCGCTGCGCATATTGGCAAAGATGCGCCGGCCCAGCCGGATGCCGCGCACGATGGAAGCGAAGTTGTCGTCCAGCAGGACCAGCGCCGCCGCCTCGCGCGCCACATCGGTGCCGCGCTGGCCCATGGCGATGCCGACGTGTGCCGACTTGAGCGCCGGTGCGTCGTTCACGCCGTCGCCCGTCATGGCTACCACTTCGCCATTGGCTTTCAAGGCTTCGACGATGCGCAGCTTCTGCAAAGGGCTGATGCGCGCACATACTGTGGCACCGGCCAGCCGTGTGCGCAGCTCAGCATCGTTCATCCGCTCCAGCTCCTCGCCTGTCAGCACTGCGCCGGCGGGCAATCCGGCGCGCTGCGCAATGCTGCTGGCCGTCGCCGGGTAATCGCCCGTGATCATGATGACGCGGATGCCGGCGGCATGGCATTGCCCGATCGCGTCCGGCACCTCGGCGCGCAGGGGATCGGCCAGGCCCATCAGGCCAAGGAAGCTGTAGCAGAAGCCATCCTGCCCCGCCGGCAGCAGGGACGCAGCATGCTGCGCCCGCGCCACGCCGAGCACGCGCAAGCCTTGCGCCGCCATGCGGTCGGCTGCCGCGCGCATCGCCGCCATCTGCGCTTCATCCAGCCGGCACAGGGTGCCGATGGTCTCCGGCGCGCCTTTGGCGGCGACGGTGGCCAGGTCGGCCTCACCCTCATCCCATACCTGCGTCATGGCGCGCAGGCCAGCCGACAGCGGATACTCGCGCAGCAGCCCATCCTGGCGCGGGCCACCGGCCAGGGCGTGGAAAGCCTGTTCCATCGGATCGCTGGCGCGCGGCTTGCTGGCCAGCGCGGCGAAGCGCACCAGTTCATCGAATGCCGCCGGCAGCCCATCCTGCTGGGTTGGCGGCAATTGCAGGAATTCGCCCTCCGCATACAACTGCTCCACGCCCATCCGGTTTTCGGTCAGGGTGCCGGTCTTGTCGGTGCACAGCACGGTAATCGAACCGAGCGCCTCGATGGACGGCAGGCGCCGCGTCAACACCTGCACCCGCGCCATGCGCCAGGCGCCAATCGCCAGGAATACTGTCATGATCACGGGGAATTCGGCCGGCAGCAGCGACATCGTCAAGGCGATCCCGGCCAGGATGGCCGCCAGCCAGTCCCCGCCCTGCAAGCCATACAGCACGACCGCCAGCAGGCTGACCGCCACGCCAGCCAGCGCCATCAGCCCCGTCATGCGGTTCGCATCGCGCTGCATTGGCGACAGCTCGCCGCCCACCGCCTGCAAGCTGCGCCCGATCTTGCCCAGCTCCGTGCGCGGCCCGGTGGCGTTGACGCGCGCCAGGCCTTCGCCCTGCAGCACCAGTGAACCAGACCACACGAAAGGCATGTCATCGCCGCCCGGCGTGGCCGGTGGCAGCGGGCCGCTGGCAGCGCACTTGGCGACCGCCTGCGATTCGCCGGTCAGTTGCGATTCATCGACGCGCAAGCCGCTTGCCTGCAGCAGCAGGGCATCGGCAGCCACGCGGTCGCCTTCCGACAGCAGCAGCAAGTCGCCCTCCACCACGTCGCCGCCGGCAATGCGCAGCGCCCGGCCCTCGCGCAGCACCAGGGCCCGTGGTGAACTGAGGTCGCGCAAGGCCTGCAAGGCCCGCTCGGTGCGGCCTTCCTGGAACAGGGCCAGGCCGATGGTCAGCGCCGCCATCAACAGCAGCGCCACGCCCTCCTGCCAGTCGCCCAGCGCCAGGTACAGCAGGGACGCACCCAGCAGCAGCAGGAACATCGGCTCGCGCACCGTATGCAGCAGCAAGGCCGCCATGCGCCGCTGCGCCTGCGGCAGGCTATTGGCTCCCTGCGCGGCCAGCCTGCGCCGCGCTTCTTCATGGGTTAAGCCCTGCAATTGCGGCTCTTGCATGCTGGCCCTCCAGGCATTGATCACCGGCCCACCTTAGCGGGAGCACAGCCGCCTGCACATGATCGAGGTCAAGTCCGGCCCGATCTGTTGTACTTACAACAAAAATGATCCAGGTCATGGATTGCGCCTGGCCGCCGGGTGCAGACTGCTTGCATCATTTACGGAAGGAGAATGCCATGTCCTACCGCACCATCGTGGTCCATGTGGACCGCGCCCCCAATGCCGCCGCCCGCATCGAACTGGCCGCCCAGCTGGCCACGCGCGAAGGCGCCCACCTGGTCGGCGCCGCCATGACTGGCGTGCCGCGCTACATGCTGGCCGGCAGCCCGTATGAGGGCAGCGGCGTGCTGATCGCAGACCACCTGCGCCATGCCAAAGAGCGCGCCGATGTGGCCCTGGCCAGGTTCGAGGAAATTGCCACCCGCATCGGCGTGCCGCACGAACAACGGCGCCACGATGTGGACGAATATGCCGGCCTGTGCCTGCAGGCGCGCTATGCCGACCTGATGGTGCTGGGCCAGGCCAATCCCGACGACCGCGAGGAAGGCGGCCTGCTGCTGGACCTGCCGGAGCAGGTGCTGCTGCAAGGCGGCCGCCCGGTACTGCTGGTGCCGCGCAGCGGCAGCTTTGCGCCGCCTTCGCACCACGCACTGCTGGCCTGGAACGGTAGCCGCGAAGCGGCGCGCGCAGCCAGTGCCGCCCTGCCCCTGCTGCAGCAAGCCGGCCGGGTGACGCTGGCCGTGCTGGGCGCCGGCCAGGGCGACCATGGCGAGGAACCGGGCGCCGATATCGCGCTCTACCTGGCGCGCCACGACATCAAAGTCGACGTGCTGGTGCAGCCGCGCCCGGCCGACGCCGGCAAGGCCATCCTGGCGCTGGCCGGCGAGCTTGGCGCCGACTTGCTGGTGATGGGCGCCTACGGCCATAGCCGCTGGCGCGAGATGGTGCTGGGCGGCGCCACGCGCAGCATCCTGGCGCAAGCCACGCTGCCGGTACTGCTGATGCATTGAGTGCGGAGGAATCCATGCAGCCATCGCCGCCGGCCACGCAAGGCCAGTTGGACGAGCTTCACGAGCCCCTGTTCAGCATGATCGACGCGCTGCTGGTGCAGCCTGCCGGCAGCTTTGGCGCGGCCTACCATAAGCTGGTCGCCGCAATCGAGCTGGATTTTCGCCACGAAGAGCAATGGATGGACAGTTGCCAGTACCCGGGCGCCCATCAGCACCGCGAGCAGCATGCACGGATGCAGGCAGGCCTGCATCACGCCGCATCAGCGCTGGAGCAAGGCGACCCGGGGCCTGCGCGGCAAGCTGCCTGCGCCCTGCGCGAATGGCTGCCATTCCACATTGCGACCCAGGACCAGCCCTTGCTGATGGCGCTGCGGCAATCGCCCGTCCCTTAGGCGGGAGCTGCTCCGACGCTCTGCGCCAGCACGGTGTGCTGCCCGGCCGCAGCACGATTGCCGCGGCCAGCCTCATGCAGCCGGCGCTGATGGCTGCAAGCCCAGGATGTCGGGCATGGCCATGCCCACCTTATTGGCTTGGAAATTGGCTCCCATCGCTTCCTCACTCCTGCTTCGGCATCGCCTTCATGCCTTCACACCCGGCCATTTTTTCCATCATCATTTGCATCATGTCCATGCGCTTTTCCATCATGTCCATGCGTGCGGCCGGGGCCTGCGTGCTATCCAGATGCTGCTGCATCAGGCGCGCGCGCTCCTTCGGGTCTTTGTTCGCCTTTATCTGCTCCATCAGCGCCATAGTCTTCTTCATCTGGTCGTAGGCTGCGGAAAAGCGCTGGTCGAGTGCTGTCGCAGCGGCAGGCGGCTTGGCGCCTTCCGCTGGGTGGTGCTTGTCATCCGCCTGGGCAACCGGGCCAAGGACCAGGGCGGCCAGTACAGCCGGTATCAGTCTGCGCATGATGCTCTCCTCGCTCAAAGGTAACGGTAGTTGTTGAACCATCTTAGGCAAGAGCCGCAGGCAAATAAATGATCCAGGTCATGGCCGTAGCGCGATGCCGCCGCCACACTGGATGCACAACTCCAGGAGGACAATATGTACAAGACCATCTTGCTCCACGTGGATGCCGCGCGCAGTGCACCGGCACGCCTGCGGCTGGCCGCCATGCTGGCTCAACAGCAGCAAGCGCACCTGGTCTGCGCCGCCATGACCGGCATTTCGCGCTACGCCTACCGCGAACACGAAGACCAGCCTTACCAGGTGATCCGTCCCGACCTGGCCCGACTGGCCACCGCCAACGCCAGCGAGGCGCTGGACAAGCTGGGCCAGTTGGCCGACAGCCTCGGCGTGCAATCGTGCGAACGGCGCCTGCTCAACGACGACGCTTATGGCGGCTTGCTGCTCCAGGCGCGCTACGCGGACCTGGTGGTACTGAGCCAGGCCGACCGTGACGATCCCGCCACCGGCGGCATGCTGCAGGACTTGCCGGAACAAGTGATCCTGAACTGCAGCCGGCCTGTTCTGGTAGTTCCTTTTGCCGGCATGTTCGCCACCATCGGCGGGACGGTACTGGTGGCCTGGGACGGCAGCATCCAGGCCACGCGGGCCCTCACCCATGCCCTGCCCATCCTGCGCCGCGCCGCGCGCGTGGTGATCGGCATGATCGACCCGGTCATCGGTGGCAGCGAGCATGGCGACGTGCCGGGCGCCGACATCGCTACTTACCTGGCACGACATGGTGTCAGGGTCGAAGTGCGCAGTGAGGGCGGCGCTGGCGACGCTGGCGAAGCGCTGCTGGCCATGGCGGACAAGGAGCAGGCCGACCTGCTGGTCATGGGCGCCTACGGGCATCCTCGCTACCGCGAAATCATGCTGGGCGGCGCCACCCGCACCGTGTTGGCCACAACCACCTTGCCGGTGCTGATGTCGCATTAAGGGGTTATTATTGAACTAAACTCAAAAGTGTTTGGCTGATACAGGGCTTAATCTGCAAATATTGCCCCGGTACACTGCGATCCATTGAAAACTCTGTGAGTCACCCAATGCGATCCTCTACCGCCCTGTTAGCCCTTGCCACCGGCGCCTTCGCCATCGGCACCACCGAATTCACCCCCATGGGCCTGTTGCCCGTGATTGCCGACGGCGTCAACGTCAGCATCCCGACCGCGGGCATGCTGGTTTCGGCTTACGCGATCGGCGTCATGGCCGGCGCGCCGGTGATGACCTTGCTGTTCAGCCGCTTCGGCAAGCGCGCCGCCCTGATGGCGCTGATGCTGATTTTCACCATCGGCAACCTGCTCTCGGCCTTTGCGCCCAGCTACACCACCCTGCTGCTGTCACGCCTGATCACCAGCCTGAACCACGGCGCTTTCTTCGGCATCGGCGCCGTGGTGGCCGCCAGTGTCGTGCCCAAGGAAAAACAGGCCAGCGCCATCGCTGCCATGTTCATGGGGCTGACCATCGCGAACATCGGCGGTGTGCCGGCCGCCACCTGGATCGGCCAGCAAGTCGGCTGGCGCGTTGCCTTTGGCGGCACCGCCGTGCTCGGCCTGGTCACCATCGCCGCGCTCTGGCTGGCCTTGCCCAAGGGCGAAGCCGGTACGCCGCCGGACGTGCGCCGCGAACTGAAGGTGCTGACGCGCCCCGACGTGCTGCTGGCGATGGGCACTACCGTCATGGGTTCCGGCGCCATGTTCGCGCTGTACACCTACGTGGCGCCGATCCTGGCTGAAATCACCCATGCCAGTCCTGGCTTCGTGGCCTTTGCCCTGGTGCTGATCGGTATCGGTTTCACCATCGGTAACAGCCTGGGCGGCCGCCTGGCCGACTGGTCGCTGGACGGCGCCACCAAGCTGATTCTCGCGGCACTGGCCGTGACCATGGCTGTCCTGCCGCTGGTGATGACGACCGAACTTGGCGCGGCCATTGGCCTGGTGGTCTGGGGCGCGACCGCCTTCGGCATGGTGCCGCCGGTACAGATGCGCGTGATGCAGGCCGCGGCGCAGGCGCCGGGCCTGGCCTCGTCGGTGAACGTCGGCGCCTTCAACCTGGGTAATGCGCTTGGCGCCGCACTAGGTGGCGTGGTCATCGGCCAAGGGCTGGGCTATGCCTCGGTGCCGCTGGTTGGCGCCGCACTGGCTGCCGGCGGCCTGGTGCTGGTCTGGCTTGGCAATGCAGGCCGCGGCAGTGCCAGCGCTTCCGCCGCTTCCTCGATCTGACCAAGGAGCATCCCATGAACACATCCCTGGCCCGCCTGACCGAGGGCGGCTTCAGCATCGGCATCGAAGCGCCGCTGGACAACGATTGGACGCACGCCGGCGACCTGGCAAGGCAGCAGGCCGGCCGCCTGCCCGGCGAACCGGACCTGCAGCGCCATGCCGACCTGGCGCAACTGGCGGACCGGCTTGGCTTCCGCGCCCTGTGGGTGCGCGACGTGCCGTTGTACGACCCCTCGTTCGGCGATGCCGCCCAGGTGTTCGAGGTGTTTTCCTACCTCGGCTACCTGGCCGGCGTGACGAAGGACATCCTGCTTGGCACGGCGGCCGTGGTGCTGCCGATCCGCGAACCGCTGCTCACGCTGAAATCGGCGGCAACGGTCCAGCGCCTGAGCGGCAACCGCCTGCTGCTGGGCGTGGCCAGCGGCGACAGGCCGGTGGAATATCCGCTGTTCGGCCGCGACTTCGCCGAGCGCGGAAACAATTTCCGGGAACAGGTAGCGCTGCTGCGCGATGGCGCGCAAGCGAGCCTGCCACCAGGCTTGAGCGTGCTGCCGCGCATGGAAGCGTCGCTGCCGCTGCTGGTGGCGGGCCTGGCCCAGCAAAGCCCCGCCTGGGTGGGCCAGAATATGGACGGCTCGCTGGCGTATCCCGGCACGCCGGAGGACCATGCCCGCCGCGTGGCAGCCTGGCGCGCCGTGGCCGGCGGCAAGCCCTACGCCACCTTCATCCACCTGGACTTGAGCGAACGCGCCGATGAACCAATGCAGCGCTGGCGCTTCGGCTTCCGCGGCGGCCGCGAGGCGCTAGCCGAAGAACTGTACGCGCTGCGCGCGGCCGGTGTCGACCATGTAGGCCTGCATTTTCGCCGCAACCGCCGCCCGCTGGACGAAACCTTCCGCGAGATTGCCGAACACGTCCTGCCTCTTTTCCACGAAACAGGGCTTAAGCAGGCGGCTTGAACGGCATGTCTTTCATGGGCGGGCACTTCTTGCTGGGTGCCCAGTACCACCAGCCATTCTTTACCAGTTTCATTTTCCACTGACGGTTCTGGTCCGAGGCGCAGGTCGCCGTTGCAACCAGTTCGCCAGTCGGCGTCCAGGCCGGCATGCGCAGGTCGACGTACCTGGAACGATTATCGGGGGCCGTTATGAAGTTGAAGCCTGACCAGGACAGTTCACCGTTCACCGAATATACATGCCACGCATCGCCATCCAGCCCGCCCCCGTGCGAGCTGGCGAGATAGGCGCGGCGGTCTTCCGAGAACAGGACGCTGGTCCCGCCTTCAGTGACTGCCCCGGTCTGTTCGTTTATCAGCTTGCCGGTGGATTCGTAGATATCGTCGACGTGGACCAGGATGAAGCCTTCCTGGCGGTCGCAAAAGTTATAGTGCACCCCGTCCATCGGTTCCTCATAGGGAGGTTCGTCCTTGAATGATTGAACGCCCGCCTTGGTACTGACCTGTAGCAGGTGCGCACTCTTTCGAACCACGACGCCGGCGCCAAGCTTGCTGATGCGCGCCTGATCGCCTCCGTCACGAACCGGGCATTTCAGTTCGAGGGGTGCTGCCTGCAGCGTTGTGCCGGCAAGCGCCAGCGCTGCAAAGAGAATGGATTGCAGATTTTTCATTTGTTCTGGAGTTGAGCGTTCACTTGTACCAGGCGCTGGACGAATTCGGCGGGATGCCTGACCGGGTGGTACAGGTTGGGCGCCTTGATCATGGCGCCCCGGCTGCGGCAACGGCCAGGTAGTTAGCCACCGCAAGCAGCAACGCCAGCAAAGCTCTGCGCAATATCTTCAATGATTTTCCCTGTTCGGCCCTGGATGGCCGGAGACTATAGCCGAACCGGGGAGCAGAAAGACTATCGAAAAATCACCCACCGGTGCCACGCAGGGGCGGCGCAGGCTTTTTATGTCGTATCATGCTGCCATATTCAAGTTACCGCCAGACGAGTGCATCGATACGACCTGATTAGCTGCCATGACTGCGGCGTGCTGCATCGCCGGCGCCCAGTGCGCCCGCGCGAAAAAGCACGCTGTGTGCGCTGCCGTTCCGTGATGTACCGCGGCATCCATTCCGACGCCAGCCGCATGGCGGCCATCACCCTGGCCGCGCTGATCGTGTTCGTGATCGCCCAGTGCTTCCCGATCGTTGAACTCGACGTGAACGGCAACGCCTCGCGCGCCACGCTGCTGGGCTCCATCGTCGTGCTGTGGCAGGGTCACATGCCGCTGGTGGCTGCGGCGGTCTTCCTGTTTACCATCCTGCTGCCGGCAATCGAGCTCTTGTCGCTGCTGCATGTGACACTGGCGCTGGCGGGCGGCCATAAGCCGAAAACGTTCAACCTCCTGCTGCATGCCATCCACCTGGCGCGGCGCTGGGGCATGACGGAGGTGCTGATGATCGGCATCCTCATCACCATCGTCAAAATGACCAGCCTCGCAACGGTGGTACTGGAACCGGGCCTGTTCGCCTTCGCCGCGCTCACCCTGATGCTGGCCATCGTGGTCTCGTTCGACCCCAAGATGCTGTGGAACCTGGGCGATGCGCTGACGCCGCAGCCGGACGTCCCGCCGCCCGTGCCGCAGGCCGCCCTGTCGTGCCACGTCTGCGGACTGGTCTCCGCCGACAGCGGCGCTCCCTCACAAGACTGCCCGCGCTGCCACACACGCCTGCACCACCGCCACCCGGACAGCCTGGCCCGCACCTGGGCCCTGCTGATTGCTGCTGCCATCCTGTACATTCCAGCCAACCTGCTGCCGGTGATGTACACCCATTCCCTGTTCGGAATGGAAGACGACACCATCATCAGCGGCGTGCTGTATTTCTGGGACAGTGGTTCGCCTGCCCTGGCCGCGATCATCTTCGTCGCCAGTATCCTGGTGCCGCTCATGAAACTGGCCGCCCTGTCGCTGCTGGCCTGGACGGCGCAGCGCCGCTCGCGCTGGCGCCCTTTGCAGCGTACCGTTCTTTATCGAATGGTGGAATTCGTCGGCCGCTGGTCGATGCTGGACATCTTCGTGATTACACTGACCGTGGCCCTGGTACGCTTCCAGACGCTTGCCACCATCACCGCCGGGCCGGGGGCCCTGGCGTTTTGCGCCGTAGTGGTGCTGACCATGCTGGCATCGATGCAGTTCGATCCGCGCCTGATCTGGGATCCTGTCCCGCCCAATGGAGAAAAACATGCCTGAACACGACGGCACCCCAGCCAACACCGCCGGTGCTCCCCTGCCCCAGCCCCAGGTCGAGAAGGCCAGCCACTGGCTGCCTTCGCTGGTCTGGCTGGTGCCGCTGCTTGCTGCGCTGATCGGCATCGGCCTGGTTGCCAAGTCCTACTTTGACGAAGGGCCTACCGTCGTGGTCAGCTTCCGCAGCGGCGAGGGACTTGAAGCCGGCAAGACCAAGGTCAAATACAAGGACGTGGACGTTGGCCAGGTGCGCGCGATTTCCCTGTCGCCCGACCTGAGCAAAGTGCTGGTCACCATCGACATGAACAAGGATGCGCGCCGGTTTACCGCCTCCGACACACGCTTCTGGGTGGTCAAGCCGCGCATTGGCGTGAGCGGCGTATCCGGCCTCGGCACGCTGCTGTCCGGTGCTTACATCGGTGTCGACGCCGGCAAATCCAAAGAGAACAGCCAGGAATTCACGGGCCTGGAAAAAGTGCCGCAAGTAGCGGGCGACCAGAAAGGCACTTACTACACCCTGCATGCCGAATCGCTTGGATCGATCGACGCCGGCTCCCCGGTCTTTTACCGCCGCATCCCTGCCGGCCAGGTCATCAGCTATGACCTCGAAAACAACGGCCAGGGTGTGACCATCAAGGTCTTCGTCAATGCGCCCTACGACCAGTACGTCGGCAAGAACACGCGCTGGTGGCACGCCAGCGGCGTGGACTTGCAGCTCGACTCCGGCGGCTTCAAGCTGAATACCCAATCGGTGGCGGCGCTGCTGGTGGGCGGCATCGGTTTCGAATCGGTCACCGGCCGCAAGCCGGACACTGTCGCTGCACCAGGCACCGAATTCCCGCTTGCCGCCGACCAGGCGCGCGCCATGCGCGAGCCGGACGGAGCGCCGATTACCACCGTGTTCTACTTCAACCAGTCGCTGCGCGGCCTCTCGCCTGGCGCCCCGGTCGACTTCCGCGGCATCGTGCTGGGCGAGGTACGTTCGGTGGGCGTCGAGTTCGACCCGGTCAAGAAGGACTTCCGCATGCCGGTCACAGTCGACATGTATCCGGGCCGCCTGGGCCGCCGCTTCCAGGAGACGGTGACCGACGAGAAGGACCGCAATGCCGGCCCGCTGGTGCTGGAACGCATGGTCAGCCACGGCCTGCGTGGCCAGCTCCGTACCGGCAACCTGCTGACCGGCCAACTGTACATCGCACTGGACTTCTTCCCCAACGCGGCCCAAGTCAAGCTGGATATGAATGCCTACCCGATCGAAGTACCGACCGTGCCGAATGCGCTGGACGAATTGCAGGCGCAGATCGCCAGCATCGCACGCAAGCTGGATAAGGTTCCGTTCGACCAGATCGGCAACAACCTGCGCGACTCCCTGAAGAGCGCCGACAACCTGTTCAAAAAGGTCGATTCGCAGCTCGTGCCGGAACTGCAGTCCACGCTGGGCGAAGCGCGCCAGACCTTCGGCGCAGCGCAGCAGGTGCTGCAGCAGGATTCCCCGGTGCAGTCCGACCTGCGCACGGCCATGCAGCAATTGACGCAAACGCTGCAATCGCTGAACGAGCTGTCCGATTACCTTCAGCGCCATCCGGAATCGCTGATCCGCGCCAAACCACAGCCTGCAAAGGAGAACAAATGATGCGCTGGCATGCCCTGTCAGGTGGAGTAGTGCTTGCATTGTCGCTGGCCGGCTGCGCGAGCGCTCCGCCGGAACACTTTTATAGCCTCAGCAACGGCATGGCGCCAGCCGCCAGCGTACCGAATCCGGGCTACTACATCGAAGTACAGAATGTGACGGTGCCGCAGCAGGTCGCACGCAGCCAGCTTGTCGTGACTTCCGGCGAGGGCCGTGTCGACCTGCTGGAGCAGGAACGCTGGTCTTCGCCACCTGCTTCGGAGCTCGGGCAAGCGCTGTCGCTGGCCATTTCCGGCGAACTTGGAGCGATCGACGTGTTCCGCACGCAGCCGCCCGAAAAGGCCACGGTCTACCGCATCAGCACCAATGTACAGCGCTTCGAATCGGCTCCCGGCAAATACGCCTTGCTGGACGCTGTCTGGAGCGTGCGCCTGGCAGGCAGCACGCAAGTCCTGACGTGCCGCAGCACCGCCCGTGAAGAAGTCGGCGCCGGCTATGACGCCCTGGTGATGGGCCACCGCCGCGCAGTGATCCGGGTGGCGCAGGACATTGCCAAGGCCGTGCGCAGCCAGGCGGCGGGCAAAGGCGTTTGCCCTTGAACCCTCCCCCTGCATGCCGTCTGGAGGCCATCGATGCACGTGCGCCAGCGTTCAACAGGCTGTGCAAGCACGCAACGATTCAACGTGACGCCGTACTTCGCCGGCCTGCAGCGGGCCGCCATGCCCCATGAAAAACCGCTGCGATCCAGCGTCGAGCAGATTTTCCAGTTGATTGGCGACCGCTAGTGGATCGTCTTCGAACGGCGGCCGTTTTGCCTTGCCGATCCTCGCGATGCCGCCGAGGAGAATACCCGATGAGATCAAGTCCCCCACCATGGCATCGCCACCGCCCAGTTGCACTGAAATCGAGCCGCAGGTGTGGCCTGGCGTATGGCGCACCGCGCCTTCAATCCCAAAACAGTCCAGGGCCAGGAGCTCGCCGTCCCGCAGCAGCAGGTCGGGAGTAAACGGAACATACGGCCGCCGGATCAATCCTGTCCGGAGAAAGGCGCGGCCAAACCAACCGGTCGCGCAAAAGGTCATCGGCCGCTTTTGCAGGTAGTAATCCAGGTCGCCTGCGTGCGCCACGATTGGGGCGCCGGTGAGCTCCCGCATCTGCGCAGCACTTCCTGCATGATCGATGTGTGCGTGCGTCACCACTATCAGCTTAATGTCGGAAAGCTGCAGCCCACGCTGCAAAAGCGCGCGTTCCACTTTTTGGCTACTTCCCGGCAAACCGGCATCGACCAGGACACTGCCTTTGGAGCCAACGACGATGTGGCAGTTCACCATTCCCAGCGGCGCGATGCTGACGCGGACAATTTCATGTGTTCCCATTCCCAGAATTCCTCGCAAAAGAGACGCGCTTATTGTCCATCACTACGTGGTCCGCTAGCATGGCAATATCAGCAATCTTTTAGCCGATATGGTCAGACGCTATGAAACGTATTCGCATCGCCCTCCTCGCCTATCCGGGATGCATGGGCCTCCAGCTTTTCAGCGTGGCCGACATCCTTGCCATTGGTGCGGACCTGGCGCGCGCGCCATTTCCGCCGGAGGTGCAATGGGTGTCCCTGCATGGCCGGAGCGTTCCGCTCTCGGGCGGAACTTCAATAGAAACGGTCAGGCCGAGGGGAAAATATGACGTACTGATCGTGCCTGGATTCGGGCTCACCCGCCCGGTGGACTGGCAGGCGAAGCTGGCTGCACGTGCCGCGGAAGTGGAATTTATCCGGCGTTCGTTTGCCAAAGGCACGCGCGTCGCGTCGGCCTGTGTGGGCGCATTCCTGTTGGCCGAAGCAGGCTTGCTGGATGGCCGCAAAGCAGCAACGTCCTGGCTTTTCGCCGAAGAACTGGCGCGGCGCTATCCTGGGATTGCAGTGCAGCCGGAAAGGCTCCTGGTAGAAGACAGCGCGGTGATCACGACCGGCGCCGTGAGCGCGGCGACCGATCTCGCCATTTTTCTCATCAAGCGGCTGTTTGGCGCCGAGGCCGGGCTTGCAGCCGCGCGCGTCACGCTGCTGGCGGAGCAACGCACCAGCCAGGCACCGTATGTCGACACAAATATCGCGGCGCAGTCGCTTCCGGATTTTTCGCAAAGCCTGGTCGAATGGTTCAACCAGAGGCTGTCCATTCCTTATTCGCTGCAGGCAGTCTCCACCGCGTTTCACACCAGTCCCAGCACCTTGATGCGCCGCGTTCGCAGCGAGACCGGCCAAACTCCGCTGGCCCTGCTGCATGGGGCGCGTGTGGAGAAAGCAAGGCAGTTATTGCGCACCACCAGCTGGAACATGCCGCGCATCGCCGAGGCAGTGGGATACGCCGATGCCAGCAGCTTTTCACGCCTCTTCACCCGGCTGACCGGGCAAACCCCGACGCGCTATCGCCGCCAGTGAGGTGACGAATAGCCCTTCATGGCCGCTGGAGTTCCGAGCGGGCAGATTCCGCCCGTTCCCGGATGACGCAACCATGCGAGTGATCGTTGACCAGCCCCATGGCCTGCATGAAGGCATAGACGGTCGTCGGCCCGACAAACTTCCAGCCTGACTTTTTCAGGGCTTTGGACAGGGCAACGGCTTCCGCTGAAGTCGTGGCGGTTTGCGGTGCAGCCACTGTACCGGGCGCTGGTTCGAACTTCCAGATGAAGCGCGCCAACGAGCCTTCGCTTGCGATCAGCTCTTTGGCGCGCTTGGCATTGTTGATCACCGCTTCAATCTTGCCGCGATGGCGGACAATGCCTTCGTCCTGCAACAGGCGCTCAACGTCCTGCTCTGAGAAACGCGCAACGCGGCTAATGTCGAAGCCACGGAAAGCGCGCCGGAAGTTTTCTCGCTTGGCCAGGATGGTTCGCCAGCTCAAGCCGGACTGGAAGCCCTCCAGGCAGATTTTCTCGAACAGGCGGGTGTCATCAACCACAGGGAAGCCCCATTCCGAGTCGTGGTAATGCAGGAATTCAGGTGCAGCGCCGCACCAGCGGCATCGCGCACCACCATCTGGCCCGGCGAAAAGTTCGCTCACCTTGCTCTCCTTGTGAAAAGATCGGATTAGGACATTCGTCCTAAGCAAATGGTAGGCTGGCCGCGCCAGGCTTGTCAAGAGTGCATCGCCCCGACTGACGCAATTGGAAATGCGAAGCACGTCGCGTGCCGGAACAAAGCGGGATTCCGGCTCAGGATCGATAAAGCCTGCAATCAGCCGTGGGGATATATCGCCAATCCGATCAACGCGGCGCCCGCGACGATGAGGGGTTCCGGGATTTTCTTGAAACGCCAAAGCAGTGCAACCGTCACCAGCGCAAGTATCGCGCTTGGCAGGTCCACGATCGAGCGCTTGGCCAGCACGATCACCGAGCCGGTAATGGCGCCAATCGCAGCCGCCGTGATGCCGTCCACAAACGCAATCACGCGAGGCAGCTTTCCATACTTCTTGAAGTAAGGCGCCGGAATCACCGTGAACAGGTAGCATGGCAAGAACGTCGCCAATGCAGCAACCACGGCGCCAGGAAAGCCAGCAACCAGGTAGCCGATAAAGCCGACCGTGATGACCACTGGCCCGGGCGTAATCATCGCCACCGCAACCGCGTCGACGAATTGACGCTCCGTCAGCCACTGGTGTTCAGTCACCACGCCGCCATACAGGAAAGGCACAATCGCCAGCCCCGAGCCGAATACAAAGGCCCCGGCCTTGGTGAAGAAGATGCCGAGTTGCGCCAGCAAGGACAGGTCGCCGGCGCCAATCAGGCTGGCTGCCTGCGGCAGCTGGTATGCTGCGACAGCCTGCATGCCGGAACGCCCAAGCCATTTGGGTGGCGCGCGCAGGAACCACACCAGCACCCCCAGCCGCAATAAAGAGCCAGGCGACTTCCGACTCGGTCACCACGGTCACGATCGCCAACAGCAAATAGAGAGCCCACAACAGCTTATCCTTGCCGACGCTCTTTTCCGTCAGCTTTTTCGCGCTCATCGCAATAATGCCGATGACCGCCGCACCAACGCCATAGAACACCGCCTGCATCCACGGGATGCCGCCGAAATGGGTATAGGCCCAGCCAAGCGCCGCCACCATCACGAACGAAGGCAGCACGAAGGCCAGCCCCGCCAGCGTGGCGCCGAGTATCCTGTGATGGACATAGCCAAGGTAAATTGCGAGTTGCGCGGCCAGCGGTCCCGGCGCCAGTTGCGCCAGCGCCAGCCCTTCTTTGTAATCGGCTTCCGTGATCCACTGGCGCTGCTCCACCAGGTCGCGGTGCATATTGCCAACCAGCGCTACCGGTCCGCCAAAGCCCAAGGTGCCAAGGCGCAGGAAGTACCGAATCATTTGCCAGAGGCTATAGCTCATCGTGGAATGAGTCCCGTTATCGAAGCTGCCAGACCAGGCCGAGCTTTTCGAACCCGCGAATCAGCCATCCGCCAAGGTCGAGGTGCTTCGGCTCGTTCATCGCCGAAGTAGGACGCCAGTGATGGTGGCTATGCAAGCCCTCGCCAAGCAATAGCAGTGCGAAGAAGGTGTTGTCCCGTGCTTCGTTGTCGCTGCCCGGCACCTTCCGCCCAAACAGGTGGCCAAACGAATTGACCGACCACGTCAACTGGTGCAGCAAAGCGACCCGCGCGGCGCCCGCCCAGAATATGCAGCGGACCATTTCATCTTCACCGCCAACCCAATAGCCAACCGCGCCGGGCAGCGCCAGCCCCAGGGCCGCAATCGGCCAATAGTATTGGGAGAGCAGGACAATGCTGCGATCGGCCAGGCAGTCCGGCGCATAGCGTACCGGCTGCGAGACCCGTCCATAGATCATCCAGCCCGTGTGCGCATGGAACCAGCCCAGGAAGCGATTCGGAATCGGGCCGCGGTCGGAATACCACGGCGAATGCGGGTCGAACTGTTTGTCGGCGAAGCGGTGGTGGCGCCGATGGTCGGACACCCAGCGCGTGATATCGCCCTGCATCGCCCAGGTGCCGAGCACGCCCAAAGATACCTTGATTGCCTCGCTGGTCTTGAACGCGTGGTGCGTGAAATAGCGATGCATGCCGATTGCGACGCCAACCACGGTCAGTCCGAAGAATACGGCGAAGATCAGCAGGGTCGGAACTGTCGGCGCAAGCCGCGCCTTGACGCTGAACGCAATCGCCGCCATCAGTATCCACGGCAGGAAAATGGAGGCCAGATTGAGAACCCTGTTACCCCAGTTTTCTTTTGAATTTTGCGAGATGCAGGGATCCGTCATCGCCGATGCTCGAATTACTTTAACAACAATATACTATTATCAATCTTCCCTTGCCGCAACAACGGCTCACGGCACTTCACGCCGCAGGTCTGGCTCGGCGGCGAACACCGCTTCCAGCCAGCGCGCGAAAACCTGCAGCTTGGGCGACGCCATGCGGCCTTGCGGGTAGACCAGCGATACGGGCGACGGCATTGGCGGCATATCGTGCAATACCTCGACCAGCGCACCACTGGCGAGGTGGCTGCTTACCAGGTAGGTGCCCACCTGCACCAACCCCAGGCCCTGCAGGGCCAATGCCACATAACCTTCCGCATCGTTGGTCGCCAGCGAACTCGCCATATCGACCTTGCGCACTCCGCCGCCCTCGGCAAAGATCCAATCGAAAGGACGGCCGGTGCGGCCCGAAAAATGCATGATTGCCGTGTGCTGCGCCAGGTCTTCCAGCGTTTGCGGCACACCAGCGAGCGAAAGATAGGCAGGCGCTGCGCAAGTCACATAACGCATGGTGCCGACCTGCCGCGCAACCAGGGTAGAATCCTGCAGCTCGCCGACGCGGACGGCGCAATCGACGCCCTCGCGCACCAGGTCCGCCATCTGCTCACTGAGGTTGAGCGACAGTTCGACTTCCGGATAGGCGCGGCGGAACTCCCCTATCCTGGGCAGCACGACCTTTCTCCCCACGCCCCCGCCCAGCTCCACCCGCAGCCGCCCCTTCGGCGACGTCTTGCCGCTGGCGCGGAATGGAGCCTCGGCTTCGTCCACCGCGGCGAGAATCGCCAGGCAGTGCCGGAAGTAGGCCGCGCCGTCGCTGGTCAGCGAAAGCGTGCGCGTGGTCCGCTGCAGCAGCTGGGTGCCGAGATAGGCCTCCAGCTTCTGGATCGTCGCCGTCAGCGCGGCGCGCGGCAAGTCGAGTGTTTCCGCCGCCTTGGTGTAGCTGTTCGCTTCCACGATACGGACGAAGGTTTGCATGGCTTTCAGGCGGTCCATGGCGCTCCAATTGTTCATTTAATGTGAAAAGTATAGGCCATTTGTTGGCTAATTATCTTTTCGGCGCCATCCCGCAGAATGCTTTCAACCTTCTTCCATTGGAGTTCAACATGAAAAACGATATTTCACGCGGCATGGTGGCCTTGCTGGCGGGCGCCAGCGGCCTCATAGTCGCCAGCCTGTATTACGCGCAAACCCTGGTCGGGCCGATCAGCACCGCGACCGGCCTGTCGCCGGAAGCGGCAGGCCTGATCGTCACCCTGACCCAGGCCGGCTATGCACTGGGCCTGCTGTTCGTGGTACCGCTGGGCGACCTGCTGGAAAACCGCAAGCTCATATTCGCCGCCCTGCTATTCGCAGCAGCAGCGCTGGCGGCAGCGGCTGCGAGCCACAACGCCATGCAGTTCCTGGCCGCTTCGCTGGCCATCGGCCTTGGTTCAGTCGCCGCCCAGGTGCTGGTGCCCTTTGCCGCCCACCTGTCGCATGAGGCGACGCGCGGCCAGACCGTCGGCAAAGTGGTGAGCGGGCTGCTGCTGGGGATCATGCTGGCGCGTCCAGCTGCCAGCCTGATTGCCGACTACGCGAGCTGGCGCACCGTGTTTGGGGCTGCCGCCGTACTGGTGGCGATCCTGGCCTTCGTGCTGCGCTCCAAGCTGCCGGAACGCGTGCCCAGTGCGCCGCTCTCCTACGGCCGCCTGATTGGCTCGCTGTGGCACCTGTTCCGCGATACGCCGGTGCTGCGCCGCCGTGCGGCTTACCACGCAGGCCTGTTCGGCGCCTTCAGCATGTTCTGGACAGTCGTGCCGCTGATGCTGGAAGGTGAACGCTTCCACCTGTCGCAGGCCGGCATTGCCCTGTTCGCCCTGGTCGGCATGGCAGGCGCCATCGCCTCGCCTGTCGCCGGCAAGCTGGCCGACAAAGGCTATACGCTGCCGGCGACCGCTGCGGCGCTGCTGCTCGGCATCGCAGGATTCGCGCTGCCACTGTGGATGCCGGAATCGCGCGTCGTCGCCATCGGCATGCTGGTGATCGCCTCCATCGTGCTCGACATGGGCGTCGCCGCCAACCTGGTGCTGGGACAGCGCGCCCTGTTCGCGCTGGGCGCAGAAGTGCGCAGCCGCTTGAACGGCATCTACTTCGCACTGTTCTTTGCAGGCGGCGCCGTGGGCTCGGCAACTGGCGCCTGGATGCTGGCAAGCTACGGCTGGCACGCAGCCATGCTGACTGGCCTTGCCTTCCCGGCCGCCGCGCTGCTGTACTGGATCACTGAAGCAGTGGGCCAATCTAGGCAGGCTCTACTCCCTGCAGCTGATTGAAAATTCGTCCGGGGTCGTACTGTTTCTTGACGTTCCGCAAGCGCGCATAGTTAGCGCCGTAGTACGCCGCCTGCCAGTCGCTCAGAAGCGGATCGAGATAGTTCACGTAAGCGCCACCGCTGCTCCACGCTTTCATCACACTGCGCATGCGGTTGGGGAATGCGGTGTCGTAGACGGAACGGGACTGCCAGGTGGCGTATTCGACGCTGAACAAGGCCTTGCGGTGGACAAAGGCCGTAGCATCCGAAGCGACGCGGCTGATGGCGCCGCCCATATGGTCGAAGATGCAGGAACCGGAGATGCCAGCCGTCATGGCGTCTTTTACGGATTGGTTCAATGCCGCGATGCCGGCCGCCGGCAGCAGCTCATTGAAGAAGTCCGAGCTAAGCACTTCGTCATAGCGGGTCTTCCGGCCTTCCGGCGAGTAGCCGCTCAGGCTGCACTCGTTCAAGGGGATCCCGGCGCACATGCTCCAGGCCACATCGCGGTATGGGAGCTGGCTGATCGCGGCGCTCCTGTCTGCGCTGGCCACGCCTGTCGCAGCGAGGAAGGCGTTCCAATAGGGTTGCAGGAAGCTGGAAGGACCAAGGCAGTAGGCAGTGACGGTGCATGAAGCGCCACTGGAACCGAACTGCATGTAGATTTGCGCCCAGATATTGTCCGGCAGCGATTGCGGCCAACGCTGCCAGGCATCAAACATGGCAGCGAAGTCCTGGAAACGGAAATCGGCGCGGGCAACGGTAATGTCTTCGATCTTGTGGGTCTTGAAGGTAAAGGACGTGGCCACGCCGAAGTTGCCGCCGCCACCTCCGCGCAAGGCCCAGAACAGCTCTGGTTCCGTACTCGCATCGCAGGCAAGCAGGCGCCCGTCAGCCGTCACCACCTCCGCCGCCAGAAGGTTGTCGCAGGTCAGCCCGAACTGGCGGTCGAGGATGCCGATGCCGCCACCCATCGTAATGCCCGAAATGCCAACCGTCAGGCAGGTGCCGGAAGGAATACAAACTCCGTTGGCGATCAATTTGTCGTACACCTCAGCGAGCCGCGCACCCGCACCAACCTTGGCCGTGCCATTGGCGTTGACCTGGATTGCATTCATCGGCGTGACGTTCAGCACGACACCGGAGGTAGTCGAAGTGCCCGCCCAGCTATGGCCTCCGCAGCGCGGAGTGACTGCCAGTTGATTGTTGCGCACGAAAGCCAGGCCAGTCCTGACGTCTTCCACCGAACTGCACTTGATGATGGCGGCCGGCTTCGTGCTGTCGAAACGCGTATTGGCCAACAGGCTCGCGGCGGCAAAGGCGGTATCGCCGGGGCGCAGCAAGCGGCTGCCAAGTGCTGCCGAAAGGCTGGCCCAGGCTGGACCAGTTTCCCCTGGCGGGACCGGCACAGATGGGGTTCCGCCCGATCCACCGCCCCCGCACCCAGCCAGCAAAGCTGCTGACGCCCCACCGCTCAACTCCAGAAACCGCCTGCGATCCATGTGCTCTCCCCTGATGACACGCCAAATCGGCCGAGGGAAGTGATCTTAGCACCAAATCAACTAATTGGTATTTAATTGGTATACGTCATTCGAATGCAAGGGCGATGGCAAGTGCGATGAACAGCAATGCGGTGCCGCGCTGCAGGATCGCCATGCGCGGTCCCGAGATGATCCGCGCACCAGCCGTAGCGGCCAGCAGCACGTAGCTCAAATGCGCGACCAGGGTGCAGGCGACAAAGGTCAGGCTAAGCAGCAGGAAGCGCATCACGTCTACGCTCCCCGGCGGCATGAATTGCGGGAAGACAGCGGCAAAGAACAGGATCGCTTTAGGGTTGCTGCAGGCGACCAGCATCCCGCGCCGGAACACCGCGCCGCGGCTGCTGCCCTCCGGCGCACTCGCCAGGGCCGCCGCTGCAGGCTTGCCCGCGTTGCGCCATTGCTTGATACCCAGCCAGGCTAGATAGGCGGCGCCGGCCAGCTTCAGGGCGGAGAAAGCCGGCGGCCATGCCTTGAACAGCAAACCCATGCCGCCCATCGCCACGCAGGAAACCAGGAATACGCCAACAGCATTGCCGGCGGAACTGTAGGCGGTGCGGCGCGCGCCCAGGCTGAGTGTGGTGGATACCGCCAGCAGCACGGCGGGGCCGGGGCTGAAGGTGGTGGCGAGGGCCATGGCGAGGAACGCCAGCCAGAGGGAGAGAGTCATGGTCGTCATGCCGCCAGTATCCGGCCTGCAGCCCGGATTAAAAATACCATAGAATTAACAACATCTTTAACTCACGATTAACAATGCATGGACAAGATGCGCAGCATGGAGGTGTTCGTTCGTGTGGTGGATGCGGGAAGCTTCAGCGCCGCAGCCCGCGCCCTGGAGATGTCGACCGTGATGGTCAGCAAGCACATTGCGGCACTCGAGGAACTGGTCGGCGCCCGCCTGCTGAACCGGACGACCCGCAGCCAGAGTCTTAGCGAAATCGGCCAGCAGTATG
>JBCNOP010000061.1:0-24910 GCA_039593775.1 Pseudoduganella sp. | reverse complement strand
GTCCATTCTGCCGGCACACCATTCGCCACGACGGGCGTGACGTCAACGTCTGCCGGCGTTGGATAGCGCTCGGCCAGCGCATCACAAGCCTCGCGCCGCTGTTCAATGGTGAGGTGTGCCGGCCGTGCGCGGAGCATGGCTTCCAATTGATCGAGCTCGCTCATGGCATCCATTGCCGGTAGGGGCTGTCGGCCCCGCGGCCCGAGGAGTCGCTCCAAATGTCGTCAGGCTGCGACCTGTCGCGCAGCAAAACCCTGTCGTGGTCTGGATAGGTAATGCGGTCAGCTTGTGCCCGCGTTCCGACAACCAGGCATTGAACCGGCGCCTGGCTCCTGTTCCATAGATAGTGGCCAACAGGCCTGCCATGCGGGAAAGCTGCCGCGTCGCCTGGGCCGAGAATGGATTCGGTTTCACCTTCGATGAGGGTTACTTCGCCATTGAGGACGTACACCAATTCATCTTCCGATTCATGCCAGTGCTTGATGGACGACCGTGTGCCCGGCATGAGGGTATGGATAAACGCACCGAACTGGGACAGTTCGCCAGGTTCACTGATCCACTCTTCGCGATTCAGCACGCCGGGCGCTGAAGTTTCGATCGTCTCGACTTGCCTCTGGGAGGCGCGGATAACGGGCATGTGTGCTCCTCTATGCTGCTTTGTCTATAAGGTTTAGACGTCGCGTTGCGCCGCGTCAAGGTTAAATTGCCTTAGCTTGTTTCGCCTTGATAGCACTTAAGCGAAGACGGGCCGGAAGAAACTTCGCTCGTAACTGACGATGCAGCGGGTGTCTTCCGCATATTTGATCGCGGCCTGGCACTCCGGGTCTCCCAGGGACTTGATCCTGTACTCCTCATACTTTGCCAGGCTTGGGAAGGAAAACATCGCCAGCGCGACATTGTTCGTGCCTTCGGACGGCAGGAAGTAACCGTGGTGGGTGCCGCCAAACTTTTCGACCAGCGGAATCCAGATTTTCCCGTAGTGTTCAAATTCCTTGAGCTTATAAGGATCGATGATGTAGCGCAGGTAGCAGGTAATCATTGGGCTTTTTTCATGTGAGGTGGATTTACGTGCTTGCGTCGCGCAGCTTCCGCACAAGCAGGATCGCTATGCCGATCGCGCCAGCAACTACGCACGACAAATGCAGGGTATCGAGAGGAATGGCCGTCAGGAGTGGATTTGAATTGCTGAATGGCGCGAAGGGCCTGATATCCGGGTGCATGATGCTGTCGAATACAACATGCGTGTAGCTGCCCAAGACCGCACCAACGGCCACACTGGCTGTACTCAAATTGCGCCAGCCAAACAGGTTAGGCAGGCGGATCCTTCGTGCTGCGAAGAAGAGCCCAACGGTGAAGAAAGCAACGAGTGTCGCCCCGATATAGGTATGGAAAAAGCGGTGCAGCGGGAACTGGCCGGTGCTCATGTAGTAGGCCGGCTCAAGGTCGATCAGCACATTCGCAGCGCAAAAGGCAATGAAGCTGACGCGCTGTGGAGCGAGTGCGTGGATTGCAGCTCCGGGGCCAAAGTGGAATGGAGTGATCGGCATTGAAGAATGGCGGAGTTCACGAGACGATAGGGCTGGCCATTGCTTCCGCAGTGCCCTTGGCGGCAATGCGGTGCAGCGTTCGTTCCAAGGCAGCGGTATCGGGATAGATTCGGACGCTGGTCACCCGGCCCCAGCGAATTTCGATCAGGTTGACGCCTTCCGCAGTGGTTTTGACTCCGTCGGTACCATTGTTGGTCTCGGTCCAAATCGCCTCCACCTGCGTGCGCCACGGCCAGCCCGACACTCTTACTTCGTGCAGGGTGAAACTGATTCCCTGCAGTAGCCGAAGCAGGCGCTCGTACCAGGCGCGGATTGCTTCCGGCGTCCGGCGCGTGCCGGAAAGGGCATGGGTGCCGACAAAATAATGCGTTGCATTGGGCGCCAGTTCGTCGGTCACGGCCTCAATTCGCCCTGCGCTGAGGCCTGCGAATACCTGTGTGATCTTGCGGCGGACGATAGCGTGGTACATGCGGTTCCTCCTTAAATGGACTGGTCGAGTGCGGCGTTCCAGGTCACCGCCCCCTTTTCATGGGCATCGACACCCTCGAAGGAGGATTCGACTGCCGCGTTGACATCGAAGTCGTCGCATTCTTCCCACTGCAGCAACTTGGGTTTGAATACGCGGAATTGTCCAAGAAGCCTGCCAGTTTGAAAGCTGTAATCACGGAGATCCTGACCAGAGAAGTGCGGCGACAGCGAAGAAAACTATCCAGGACAGGTGTCGGCCGCGCGTGAAGTAGAGCGGGAAGAGGCCGGAAACCAGCGCGACGATGCTGAAAACCCGAAGAATAATTGCAGGCTCGAGCTGTTTTCCCGATGCCAGCAGCACGATCGCCGCAATTCCCCACCACACGAGGGTAAGAAGGTGCCAGACAAACCTTAGCGTACCGGTGGTGAAGTCGGTGCCGCCGAACAGCTTCGGCAGGTTGTCGCGTTTGAAGAGGCGAATGAGGATGTAGCGCTCGCCCAGGTAAGAGTGGGCGATGCCTGTGAGGACAAGCAGCAATGCAGCGACGATCAGCATTTCCGGCTCCGTGGAGCGAGCCCGCGCAGGATTTCGAGCCGGTTCGGTGGTGCGTCAGGCGCGAGGAAGTCTGGGATGGTGAATTCATCTCGTGGTGGCCTGGAGAGGAATGCCACAGGCCATTCCGTGATGCGCTGCTCCCTGACATGGCGGTACAGGCCTGGCTCGGGCTCGTCGATATATTCGCGTTGGAGTACCAGCGCCAGCGGTTCTTCTGTTCCTGGATTTTCATCGGCAAATTCGCTGGCCTCTTCGAACGTTTCAAAGGCGTAGTAGTAATCGCTGCCGTCGTCTTCGTCCGGAGCCCCGCGCTCCGGGTGGCACCAGACACGGTATTCGAGAACAGCATCCCAGACATAGCCACCCCCAGACTTGGCTGAGGCGGGGTATTCACCAACTTTGAGCGGATCGAGGACAGTGGGGTAGGTCATGGCGTCATCACAGCGGAAAGTTGAAAGAGTACCTCAGGAAGTCCACATTGGCAGGCCAGGCTTTGGACTGCCCGCTACCAGGAGGTGCTGGTGCTTGCGGCAGAATAGCTCCTGGTACCATCCATAGTGAGGATCGTTGCAGATCGAAGCTTCAATGATGTCCGGCAGTGCGCTCTTGGGAGTAGTAAGGTCTTTTGACAAGTGAGCGAAGACCGAACCTCGGCTGGGCCAATTCGTCACGGCCGGCTTCTCGCTCAATGAGTTGCCGTTGGCGAGTTCCTTCGCCAGGATTGCAGCCAGGTCTTCACAGAAAAGTGTCGTGGATTTCATTTTTCCTCGGCTGTTGGTCGTCGAAAGTTGACAAGACGGCCCACTGGTCAGGGGTAGTGAAACGCACGTAGCCTTTCGCAGTAAGGAGAGTGAAATCAGCGGCAGCGGCCACCGAAGTCATTGCGAGGAAGGCGGACGATGCGAGAGTTCTGAACATAGTTTATGAGCCCAATGTTCAATATCCGAGGCCCACACCGAGGCTAAGCTTGGGATGGCGGCCGTCGCCTTTAGGGAACATGAGACCTGCCCTGAAGATGATCAACTGGGCTTCAACGCCATAGTATTCGGTGTGGTCGTCTGCCAGCCAGGGATGCGAGCGTGTTTTCCAGTGCGCCACGTCAATCCCGCCCCAGCCAACTCCATGGCCCACGTAGGCCGCGCGGTAGCCGACAAACTGCTTGCTGCCGTGCAGGCCAAATTCATTGCCGATGGTGACGGCTACCTTATCCCCGGTCGGGATCGCGAGGCCGACCCGGGCCGAAGCGCCCATCGGCGAGTTGGCCCAAACGCCAAGGGTCGTGTAATCGAATGGGGAAAACTCTTTGCCTTCCGCATGCGCATAGGCGCTTGAAAGTAAGGCTGCGAGCGCGACTACAACTTGATTTCCAATCTTCTTCATTTTTGTTTGCAGCCGACAAAATATTGCGAATATGCAATTAGCAGTATGACACTGAACTGGGAAATCTCCAATCCCTGCGCGGCAAAGAAAAAGGGCATGAATCATCATGCCCTGTGCCGGTGAAGCGGTGTTTGGAATTACATGCAGTAGCGCTTGCGCAGCAGCTCCAGCATCGCCACGTTCTGGTCCCACGCGTTGCTGACCGGCTGGCCAGTGTAAGGCAGGGTGAAAGTGTAAGGCGCCGGCCCGAACTCCGGCGTCAGCGTCATGCGCTCGGCGCCGTCATTGCGGCGCAGTTCGATGATGCGGTCCCACCAGGACAGGTGGGCTTTCAATGCATCGGCGTTTTCCGGTGCGCGGAAGTCTGCCACTTGCGGGCCTTGCTGGTGGCCGATGCGGGCGTGGATGTGGCGCACGCGCGGCAGTACCTTGGCCAGCGTCAGCTCCTGGTCTTCCAGCAGCGATTCGCAGGCCACGCACCAGTGCGAGAGGTCGGCGTTCAGGTGCAGCTGCGGCAGGCGATCGAGGTAGGGCAGCAGCAGCATCGGGTGGCCGCTGAAGCGGCTCCGGTGGATTTCGTGCACGACTGGGACGCCATATTCTGCCGAGATGCCGGCGGCGAGCGCGATCAGTTCTTCGTTCTGCTGTGGCGTGTACCAGTCCTTGCCGGTGTGCGAGTTGACCAGCACCGGCTGCACTTCGCAGGCATTGCGCAGCAGTTCGCCGAGCGCCTGTTTATGCGCGTCGAAGTCGCTGTGGAACACTGTCTCCCATTGGGCGACAATCAAGTCCAGCCCGGCGTTGGCGATCTTGTAGACCCAGTTGTCGCGCTGGGCGCGGTCCAGCGGCAGCGACATTTCGATGCCGTCGAAGCCGGCTTCCTTTACCTTGGCGATGAAGACTTCCGGCGGCAAGTCATTGCTGCCCCAGTGCGGCGCGAAGATGCTGATTTTCACAGGAAGCCTCGCACAGGGAAGGAGGCGTCGCGCTGGATCCAGTTGCGCCGGGAGTA
Organism: Pseudoduganella sp.; assembly: GCA_039593775.1. Lineage (GTDB taxonomy): Bacteria > Pseudomonadota > Gammaproteobacteria > Burkholderiales > Burkholderiaceae_D > Rugamonas. Next base: position 19,947 of record JBCNOP010000061.1, on the reverse strand, counting down.
TTCAGTGCGGCCATCGGTCACGTGCAGCGTGTAGGCGTGGCGCGAAACCGGCGAGCGGTTCGGGGCGCTGTAATGCGGCAGCAGGCCGTGGAAGCAGACCAGCGAGCCAGCCTTGCATTCGAGCGGCACGGCGGTGGCGTCGGTCGGCCACGGGGTGTTGTCCAGTTTTTCCACGCGGACCTGGTCGCCTTCGCGGATGAAGCGTTCGCGCAGCGGCGAGCGGTGGCCGCCCGGTTCTGCCCACATGCAGCCGTTTTCCAGCGTGGCGTCTTCCAGCGCGAACCAGAAGGTAGTGACGCTGATCGGGGTGGTGTCGAAGTAGGTGGCGTCTTGGTGCCAGCGCACTTCGCCGCCGATGCCAGGCTGCTTGAAAATGTACATCGATTGCCAGACCTGCGGTTCGGCCAGGCCGATATCGCGGGCGATCTGCTCCAGGCGCGCATCGGCAGTGAAGGCGCGGAAGGCCGGGTCCAGGTCGTGCATGGCATGGCCGATCTTGTTGATCGACAGTTCCTTGGCCTGTTTCAGCTGGCCGTCCGGGCCGAAAGCTTCCTCTTCAAAGAAGCAGCGCACGGTGTTGTCCGAGCCGAGGAAGTAATCGTCGGCTTTCTTTTCCTGTTCCTTGGTGGTGAAGATGCCTTGTGCGACCGCCGGGTCGAAGTCGTTGACGACTTGCGCGGCGCGGGCGCGCAGGGCGGCGATTTCTTCTGCGCTTTTGAAGCCTGGGATGACGATGAAGCCATCCTTGGCGTATTGGGCTTTCTGGGCGTCGGTCAGCATGGTGTGCTCCTTTTCTTAACTTGGGTCATTGTAGGGAAGCCATTGGATGCGAACAATGCGCAAACGGTTGACACATTGTCTCCAAAATGGAGACAATCGAATCCATGGACCAGCTCAAGGCAATGGAAATCTTCGTGGAGGTGGCGCGGCAGCGCAGCTTCAGCGGCGCCGCGCGCCGGCTGGGCATGACGCGCGCCATGGTGAGCAAGCATGTGATCGCGTTGGAAGAACGGCTCAATGCGCGCCTGCTGCACCGCTCCACGCGCGATGTCAGCCTGACCGATGCCGGGCAGGCTTACCTGGAGCCCTGCGCCCTGGCGGTGCTTCAGGCGCAAGAGGCAGCGCGGGTGGTGACGCATGCCGGCATCGAGCTGGCCGGGCCGCTGCGCATACAGGCGCCTTCCAGCTTCGGCAGCGAATGGCTGGCCGATGCAGTGGCGCGCTTCAGCCTGCCGCATCCGCAGCTGTCGCCGCTGCTGCATGTGGACGATGCGCTGCTCGACCCGATCGAGCATGGCTTTGACCTGACCATCCGCGTCGGCGGAATTCCCGACAGCCGCGCGCTGGCGATACGCCCCCTGGCGCCCTGCCGCGGCGTGTTGTGTGCTTCGCCGGCCTACCTGGCGCGGGCCGGGCGGCCGGAAGTGCCGGAAGACCTTCATCGTCACCAGTGCCTGCATTTCAGCCACCTGACCGGTGGCATCGCCTGGCATTTTGCCCGTGGCGAAGAGCAGGCCACGGTCAGGGTGACGCCGGCCTTCACCGCCAACAACGGCATGGTGCTGCAGCACGCCGCCCTGCGCGGGCTGGGCATCGTCTACACGACAACCTTCCTGGCCTGGCGCGACATCATCGAAGGACGGTTGGCGCCGGTGCTGGGCGACTGGAACCTGCCCCTGAACCATTTGAGCGCCCTGTACCCGGCCACGCGCCAGCTATCGCCGAAGGTGAGGGCGCTGATCGATTTCCTGGTGGCGGAGTACCAGCCCGTACCCCCTTGGGACAAGGCTTTGGCAGATGCAGGGTTGCTAAATATATAATCGGCGGATGAACCAATACCGCCTCCTGCAAATCGATGCCTTGCGCGGCTTTGCGCTATTCGGCATCCTGGCCGTCAACATCTGGGCATTCGCCGACCCTTATTTCGCCTCCGGCGTGACCAACCCGCGCTATGCGGGAGCGCTCGACATGGCAGTGCGCTTTGTCGTCGCGCTGCTGTTCGAAGCCAAGTTCTACCTGCTGTTCTCTTTCCTGTTCGGCTACAGCTTCATGCTCCAGGCCTGGGCCGCCGACCGTGCGGGCGCAGCCTTCCGGCCGCGCATGCTGCGCCGCACGGCAGGCCTGGTGGTGTTGGGCGTGCTGCACGGCTGCTTCCTGTTCTACGGCGACATCCTGCACTTGTATGGCTTGCTGTGCCCCCTGTTGCTGGCCTGGCATGGCCGCCGGTGGCGCACGGCCGAAAGTGCGGCGCTGTTACTGATGCTGGCGTCCTTCATGCTGGTGGTGCTGGGTGTGGTGCTCCTGTTTTCGCCGGAAGCGGGCCCGCCGGAACTGAAGTCTGTCTTTGCCAAGGTGGCTGCCTTCCATGGCGACGCCGGCAGCACGCGCGAATTCATCACGAACGAATTCCCGTCGACGTCCGCCTTCCTGATGTTTGGCCAGGGCCCAAGTGCCCTGGCGATGTTCCTGCTCGGACTTGGCGCAGCGCGCGCCAATTTGCTGGGGAGTGTCGAAGCGATCGGGCAACTGGTACGGCCGATCTTGCGCCTTGGCGCCGTGTTCGGGCTTGGCGGCGCACTGCTGTATGCGGCTGCGGCCGAGTTCGCGCCAGGTGGGGTGCTGATGATTTTCGCGACAGCGGTCAGCTACCTGACTGCGCCAGTCCTGTCGGCGGCCTATGTCGTCGCCCTGATGCTGCTGTTCAGGAGCCGCTACGGCGCGCGGGTGATTGCTGCGCTGGCGCCGATGGGCAAGCTTGCTTTGAGCAATTACCTGCTGCAGTCAGCGGCGCTGGCGCTGCTGTTCACCGGCTACGGGCTGCGCCTGTGCGACGAGCTGCCGCCAATTGCGGTGCTGGCGCTGGTGCCGGCCATCTTTCTCGCGCAAATGGCCCTCAGCGCCTGGTGGCTCAAGCACCACACCTACGGCCCCGCCGAGTGGCTGCTGCGTGCCGTTACCAACTGGCAGTGGCTGCCTCAAGAGGCGGGAGCCCAGCCGCCGTCACGGTAGACCTGGTCGTCGTCCAGGTAGACCGCGTCGGTCTGGACGAACACGTCGACGTGGAAGCGGGCGTCCTTGCGTTTGAACTGGGGCTTCTGGTACTGGCCGTGCTTGGCGCCCAGCGAGAGATGGATGCCGCACATGCGCTCGTAGGTGCCGATATCGTCCACCGTGCGTTCGCGCGAGAAGGCACGGTTCATGCCGAAGCCGAGCTCACGCACCCACACTTCGCCTTCATGCGCACGGATGATGGCCAGCATATTGTCGAATTCCGGGGTGCTGTTCTCCGCGCCGACTACGCGGCCTTTTTCCACAATCATGGTGATCGGCGTGGCCGGGCGGTTGACGTGGAAAGTGGTGTCGCCGAACACGAAGACCTTGGCGCGGCCGTTGACGGCTTCCAGGTTTTGCGCCTCGGTAAACACTTCGCCGATCGGGAACAGTCCGCCCACATTCTTCATGGCGCTGTAGTCGCCGATATTCAGCTTGGCTTCTTCAAACGAAGAAGCGAACACCAGCCGTTCGCCGCCGCTTTCCACCACGCCCGACTGCGCGCGCTCGATGCGCGCCTTCAAGGCATGGCCGACGCCGCGGTAGTACGCCGGCTCGTAAGCCAGTGCATCGATATAGACCAGGCCTTGCTCGCCTGGCATGCGTGACAAATGCATATGCTCCATCACCTTCAGACCGCGCTTGAACAGCTCCATGCGGATGCGGTATTCGTTCAGGCGGAAGCTGGTAGTCTGCACCAGCACCACCAGGTCGCCCGCCTGGAGTTGCTCGAAAGCCGCAAGCACGTCAGCCGGCTGCACCGTGTCGAAGTCGATGAAGCGGCCCTCCGGCAGGGCGGCGCGATAGGCGTCGGCCAGCACCTGGGACAGCGGGCTGCGCTGGTCGAACACCACCAAAGCCTGCTGTGGCGCGGCGTATTCGATGGCGTGGGCAAGCAGGTCGCGTACGTTGCGGGCTGCCGTATCGCGGGCGGCAGGTGGAAAAGCAGTCATTATCAGGCTATAAAGAGGATGAGGCATGCGCATTATACGGCGAGCCGCCGCTTGAACCGGGAAGGGGCGCGAGGTAGAATCGGACGAATATAGCCGGGGAGAAACATCAATGGGTGTACAGTTTGGCCAGGACTTGCCGCTGCAGCGGCCCGATGAAGCGGATAGCCGTGCGGCCATTTTCGTCCCGACTGCCAATATCAAGGAAGATATCCTGACCGCGATCCGCAAGGGCGCGGCAGTGGTCGGTTTCGGCAATCACGACCACACCTTGACCATTTATTACGAAAGCAACCGCTTCAACGAGCCAACCCTGGCCAAGTGGGAGCAGAAGGCGCGCAAGGCTTACGACCGCCTGCGCGACAACCTGCCGACCACCTCCAAGATGGTGTGCAAGCTGGATAACTTCGAGCAGATCGGTTACATCAGCAACAAGGGCATCACCATCCGCCGCCGCGCCAGCCTGGATCGCTGGCTCGAAGAGTCGGATGCCCAGGATTCCGCACCGGAAAGCGATAACGTCGCCTTCGCCCCGCCGCCGCCGCCCAAAAAGATCGTCGCCGATTAAGACTCGGTGCTACCATCTGCCCAAAGCCGGTCATTGGATCGCGGCGCGGAGGGCAGATGCAGGTTAGCTTGGTAGCTGCGGGTGGTGTTTTCCTGTTGGTGTTGCTGGCATCCAACGCCGTTCGGCGCGCCTTCATGCGCCATGTGCAAGAGAGAGGGACCGACATGGCTGCCGCCGACACGGCCGGCTGGCTGCTGTTCTTCGGGCTGGCCTTCCTGGCCGCCGCCGTGCTTGGCGTGCTGAACCCTTCCAAATTCCTCAACCTGGCCTTCTGCAGCACCTTGCTGGTGTTTGGCGTGGCCGCCCTGGTCGGCGCCTTCGTCATCGGTCGCCGTTAGCATCCTCTTGCCATGCCACCGGAATGTTGCGGATCTCGTTGCCATTCCACGCAGTGACCAGTCCTTCGACGCGTTTGCCATCGACCTTCAGCGCTGCCACGTGGTAGCGGTAATCCGGCCCGAACTGGCGTTCGGCCGCAAGGCGTGCGCGCTCCGCGGCCTCGCCGTGCAGCAGCAGCGCCAGCGTGGTACAGACCAGCAGCGACAGTGCGGCGCCGCTGGCAGCGGCCAGCCCCATATGGCGCGGCTTGTGGCCGGCGGCGTGGCGCGCGGCCAGCACGGCCGGGGCGCCAAGGGTGCGGTACAGCCAGTGCAGCAGCACCAGCCAGGTCGCGCTGGTGGCAAGGGAGGGAAGGATGCGCGGCTGCAGCTTGAGTTGGGTCAGGGTCAGGTCGACCGGCTGCATCAGGGGCCAGGCCAGCATCATCACGCCCAGGGCGCACAACGCGAAAGCGGCGATCCAGCGCACCAGCGACGCCATGTGGAGGCTGCCGAACAGCAAGCCGATACCGGCTGCTGCGCCGAGCAGGAACAGGCCGGACCGGATGGCCAGCAGGTCGCAGGTGCCCAGCACCACCAGCACCATGCCCGCCCGCTTAAGGATGGGAATGTGCGCGTCCATTGGAGTATTCTAGCGTAACATTTTCGATATGCTGGAAGGAAAGGAGACACCATGAAAAGCATGATTGCCGTGCTGCTTGCCACCTTTGCGCTGGCCCTGGGCGGCTGCCAGAAACCGGAAGACAAGCGCATCGGCCCGGCCGAGCAGGCGGGCCGCGAGATCGACAAAGCCGCCAGCGTGGCCGGCAAAAAACTGGACCAGGCAGCCAGCAAGGCTGAAGAAAAGCTGGGCCAGGCCGGCGAAAAACTGGACCAGGCGGCCCAGCAAGCTGGCGAAAAGCTGAACAAGGCCACCGAAAAGATCGGTGAAAAAGTCGAGCAGGCTGGCAAGGAAATGCAGGAGTCGGCCCGCGAGGCGCGCAAGGAAAAGAACTAGTTTCCGGACTTGCTCTTGAGCGGCACCACATTGGAGGGCGGCGGCTCGTCGGGCATGCCGCCCAATACCAGGGTCAGGTCGACAAAGCCAGCTCGCCACGCCTGCTCCAGGTTCTGCTCGATGGTTTCCATCGAGGTCTGCTCGAAGTTGGAGAAGCCGCGCACGCCGTAGGCGCGGTTGCGGCCATGCGCCTTGGCCAGGTACAGCGCCATGTCCACCAGGTTGACGGCGCGTTCCCAGGGCAGCGGCACGCCGCCCGGCGCCAGCGGGAATGGCGCAAAGCCGACCGAAACGTTCACGTGGATCATGTGGTCCTGGAACGGCACCGGCTGCGACGACACGCAGTTCAGGATGCGGCGCGCGATTTCGTCCACGCCGTTGCGTGGAATGGCCGGCAGGAAGGCAAGGAATTCTTCTCCACCCCAGCGCACGATCATGTCGGTCTCGCGCAGCGCAATGCGCAGGCTTTCCGCAATCATCTTCAGCACCGCATCGCCGGCTGCGTGGCCGTAGGTGTCGTTGACATGCTTGAAGTGGTCGACGTCCAGCAGGAACAGGGCGCCGACGATATCTTCGCCATTGGCGCCGCGCCGCTCCACCTGGTTATGCGTGCGCATGTACTCCTGGAAGTGGCGGCGGTTGTACAGCGCGGTGAGCGGGTCGAGCGAGCTTTGCGCTTTCAGCTCCAGGTTCTTCACCTCAAGCTGGGCATTGGCCTGGCGCACCTTGCGGTACAGCAGGCCGACAATTACCGCGGCCAGCGCGAACACCACCGCCAGCAGCCACCAGATGCGCTGCTGCAGGCGCCGTGCGTTCAGCTCCGCGCCCTTGGCCAGGTTCTCATGCGATAGCTGTTCGATCTGGCGCTTCTTCTTTTCGGTGTCGTACTTTTCCTGCAGCTCCCACATGGTCTTCTTGCGCTGCGACTCGAACAGTTCGTTCGAAATCTGGCGCTCGCGGTGGTAGGCTTCCACCGCCCCCTGGTAGTCGCCCACGCGTTCCAGCGCTTCGCCGTACTCGGTCAAGAGCGCTTGCAGCTCCGGTTTGTCGCCGGTCTTTTCGTAATACGCCATGCCTTGTGCGAAGGATTTCTTTCCTTCCGCGACCTTGTTGATCCCCATATACGCCTGCCCGGCATTGATGCGCGCCGTGGCTTCGTTGGCATCGTCGCTCGCCTCGCGCGCCGCGGCGGACGCTTCGTTGGCAAAACGCAGTGCGGCCGGGAAGTCGTGCAGCTTCAGGTTGATATCGGACAGGTTGACCAGCGTGGTGGCAATCATGCGCCTGGCGCCGAGCTTGCGGGTCAGCTCCAGGTTGGCCAGCAGGGCGCGCATGCCGCGCTTGTACTGCTGTGTATCGACCGCCAGGCCGTATTCGGTGTTGTTGGCGATCGCCAGGCGGCCCGGTGAATTCAGGGCCTCCGATACTTCGAAGGTCTCGCCCAGCGTTTCCCATGCCTTGTCGTACTCGCGCACCTGGGTGTAGAACAGGGTGAGGGCATTGAGCGCGCTGGCCAGCGGCACCTTGTCGTTCTCGACCTTCTGCGCCAGTTCCACTGCCGACTGCAGGCGGATCAGGGCCACCGGGTAGTTGCCTTGTTCAGCATAGCTTTGGCCGGCAGTGATGGTCGACTGCACACGCAGCAGCATGTCGCTGGTGGCGCTGGCCAGCTTTTCCGCTTCGAAGGCCAGCTCGTGCGACACCTGGCGCTCGTTCATCGCGGAGCGCACGTAGGCCTTGGTCAGCAAGCCTTTGGCGATGATGATCTTGTTGTCCTGCGCGCGTCCGAAGTCCGCCAGTTCTTCGGCCAGGGCGAGCGCGACGTCGTACTTGCCGAGGCTGCGGTGGGTCAGGCTGAGCTGGGCCAGGAATTCGGCGCGGGTCAGGGGTGGGGCGGAACGTGCCACAGGTTCCATCTGCTGCAATTGGACCAGGGCTTTTTCGGGCACGAAACGCACCAGTTCGCGGATCTGCGCGATTTCGCTATCGAGCGGCGACTGGGCAAACGCAAGGCAGGGCGCAAGCAAACAAGCGCCAGCCAGCATTCGGAAGCGCTTGAAAATCGTCAAAACCGGAAAGCCTGGCAACTTGGGTCCTTGGGGTCGCATGAGCAGCGTGTGCGGTTCATTATATGCCTGTTGCAAGCGGGAAATCCGCAATACGGCTCACTATTTTCATGATAGACGCCTTAACTGTGGGGAAAATGCAAGTGGAATTTCTACTTGTGTAACTAGTTGCACAATATTTCCACCTGACCCTCCAATTCAACCGTTCGTCGCATTGCCGGCGCGCCCCTGGCGCGCGCCGGATAAAGTCCCCTCACTAACATTCTTGAGGCGAAAACAATATGCTCGAACTGCGCAATGTCAGCAAAGCTTTCCGCGAACTGAAAGCGGTGGACGATGTTTCCCTGAAACTTGGTGGCGGCGTAGTCGGGCTTATCGGTCACAACGGCGCGGGCAAGACCACCTTGATGCAGCTGGTCGCCACGCTGGCGCGGCCGACCGCAGGCAGCATCCTGTTCGACGGCAAAGACATTGTGCGAAATCCGGAGGCCATGCGGCGCCGCCTTGGTTTCCTGCCGCAGGAGTTTGGCGTGTACCCGAACCTGACGGCGCTGGAATGCATGCAGTATTTCGCGGCGCTGAAAGGCGTGCGCGATCCGGCCCGCATCCGCCACCTGCTGGAACTGGTGAACCTGTCCGAACATGCGCGGCGGCCCGCTGCATCTTTCTCGGGTGGCATGCGGCGGCGCCTGGGCATCGCGCAAGCGCTGCTGAACGATCCCGATATCCTGATCGTGGATGAACCCACAGCAGGCCTCGATCCCGAGGAGCGCCTGCGCTTCCGCCGGCTGCTGTCCGAACTGGGCTTCGGCAAGCTGGTGATCGTGTCGACGCATATCGTGCCCGACGTGGAGAGCATCGCCGGCCAGTTGGCCATCATGCGCAAGGGCCGCCTGCTGGCGCTGGAATCGCCGGAGACGATCTTGCAGCGGGCGCGCGGCCAGGTGTGGCAGGCCAGTGTCGATGCCGCCGAATACGACGCGCTGCGCAGCCGCTTCCACGTGCTGCAGGCGCAGCGCCAGGGCGCGCAGGTGCAGCTGCGCGTGGCGCATCCGGGGCAGCCGATGGCGGGCGCGCAGGCGGTCGAGCCCAGCCTGGAGGAAGCGCTGATGGCGCAACGCTATGCGCAGTCGGAAGCGGTAGCGGAGGCTGCATGAACGCATTGGCCTTGCGCGTGATGGCGTTGAACGAAGTGCGCCTGCGCTTGCGCCGGCGATCCACCTTGGCGGCGCTGCTGGCGGTGATGGCGCTGTGCTGGCTTGGCATTTCCGATCCAGCCGATGGCATCACGATGATGACGATCGACGGGAGGCGGGTGCTGTACACCAGCCAGGCGCTGGCTTTTGGCAGCGCCCATATCGCCGGCATGCTGCTCGGACTGGCTGGCTTCTACCTGGTGCGCGGACGCGTGGCGGACGACCTGCAAAGCGGCATGGGAGCAGTGATCGGCGCGACAGGTGCCAGCAATGCCTTGCTGGCCTGCGGGCGCTGGCTGGGCGGCGTGGCTTACCTGATGCTGTTCGTGCTGGCCTGCCTGGTCTCGACGCTGGCGCTGCATGTCTTGCGCGGCGAGGGACCGATCCAGTTGCTGGTCTACCTGCAAACATATGTGCTGATGCTGCTGCCAATTGTCAGTTACGCGGCCGCGTGCGCGGTCCTGTTCGACAACGTCGGCCCGCTGGTTGGCAAGCGCGGCGACGTCCTGTTCTTCTTCCTGTGGTGCTTGCAGTTCGGCGCCCTCATTGGGGTTACCGAGAGCCCGGGCGCATTGTGGCCGATGTTCTTCGATTTTTCGGGCTTGTCGGTGGCGGTGGCGACGTTGCGCGAACACTTTGAGACCACTTCCTTTGTCCTGGGCCGGAGCGGATTCGATCCAGCTGGGGCGACGCTGGTCATTCCGGACTCCTTGTGGACCCTGAAGTCGTGGGCAATCCGTGCAGCGACGCTGTTGCTGTCGCTCTTGCTGCTGTTGCCTGCAACGCTGTTCTTCCACCGCTATTCGCCGGACCGGGTGCGGCCACGCTCCGCCCGCGGCAACCGCCTGCTGGCGCTGGCCGATCGCGCGCTGCGTCCGGTGGCGCTGGCAGTGAGGCCACTGCCAGGCCTGGCGATGCGGGTGCCGGGCTTTGCGGGCGAAGTGCTGGCTGAGGTGGCGCTGGTGCTGTCGATGTCGCCTTCTGCAGCGCTGGCGCTGGCCGCCGGCACGGTGGCGGCTTCTGTGGTGGCAGCCCACGCGCTTCCTGGAGTGATGATTGCCGGCGTGGCATGCTGGGGTGTGATTGTGTGCGGCATCGTACCGCGCGACTGGCAGAGTGGCGCGGAGGCCATGACCGGTGCGCTGCCGGGCGGCGTGGTGCGGCGCTACCTGCGGCAATGGACGGCCAGCCTGTTGCTCGCGCTTCCGCTGGCGATCGTGGCCTTGCGCTGGGCCGTTGATACGCCGCTGCGTGCCGCGGCCGCGCTGGCAGGCATGCTGGCGCTGGCGTCGGCGGCCAGCCTGCTGGGCGGCCTGACGCGCGGGGCGCGGCTGTTCCTCGCGCTGTTCCTGTTCACCTGGTATATCGCACTCAACTCACCGAAGGAAGCTGCGCTGGACCTGGTTGGCTTTAACGGCTCCGCAACTGCCGCCACCGCAGCGGCATGGGCCGTGGCAGGATGCCTCGCCTGGGCGGCGGGCTTTGCCCAAAGCCGCTGGCACCGCGCTTAAAACTCTTCCCAGTCATCGCCAGCATGGGCTGCGTTGCGGGTGGCGGTGGCCGCAGGCCGTGGGGACTGCCGCTGCTCGACGGCCGCGCGCGATGCCGGCAAGCGCGCCGGGGCCGCGGCGACCGTTGCGGCTTCGGTGCGCGGCATCCTGGCAGCCCGGGCAGGCATCGCGGCGCTGCCGCCGCCTTTCAGGCGGAAGATGCTGACCGCCTGTGCCAGTGCCTGCGCCTGCTCTTGCAAGCTCTCCGCTGCTGCAGCCGCCTGCTCGACCAGGGCGGCATTCTGCTGCGTCATGGTATCCATTTGCCCGATTGCCTGGTTCACTTCGCCGATACCGCTGCCTTGCTGCTGGCTGGCGCTGGTGATGTCCCCCATGATGCCGGCCACCTTGTGCACCGAAGCGACAATGCGCTGCATGGTATCGCCAGCCGCATCGACCAGGCGCCCGCCTTCCTCGACCCGCGACACCGAGGCGCCAATCAATTCCTTGATTTCTTTTGCTGCCGCAGCACTGCGCTGCGCCAGGTTGCGCACTTCCGACGCCACCACCGCAAAGCCGCGTCCCTGCTCACCGGCCCGCGCCGCTTCCACTGCCGCATTCAGCGCCAGGATATTGGTCTGGAACGCAATGCCATCGATCACCCCGATGATGTCGTTGATGCGCGCCGAACTTTCCTTGATCGCACCCATGGTGGCGACCACCTGCGAGACTACGTCGCCGCCTTGCTCCGCCACCTGTGCTGCATCGCCCGCCAGCTGGTTGGCCTGTTGCGCATTGCTTGCGTTCTGCTGCACGGTATCGGTCAGGTTCTCCATTGCGCTGGCAGTTTGCTCCAGCGACGACGCCTGCGTTTCGGTACGGGCCGACAGGTCGGCGTTGCCGGTGGCGATTTCGCTGGTGGCCACGGTCATCTGGTCGGTGCTGCGGCGGATATTGCCGATCATGGTGGCCAGGTTTTCGTTGATGTGCTGCATGGCCTGCAGCAGCTGGCCGATTTCATCGCTGCGGCTGGTGTCGATATCCTGGCTCAGGTCACCGCCAGCAATGCATTCCGCAGTATCGATTGCCTGCTGCAGGCCGGAGCGGATGTAGCGGTATGCGAACAGCAGGCAAGCGATGGACGCGATGACCGACATGCCTTGCAATGCCTGCGCCAGCAACTGCGCCTTGTCAAAGGCGGCGCTGGCTGCGGCCACTTCGGCACTGGTGCGTTCGTCGAGCAAGGCCAGGAACTCGTTCACGGGCTGCATGATTTTGGCCTTGTTCTGGTGGTATGCCTTGTCGTGCATGATGCGGCGCGCCAGTTCGGGATCAGGCGGCCCTTCGCGCGTGAAGCCGCCCTTGCCGTCGTCGAATTTGCCTTTGACCGCGTTCATCGCAATCACCTCGGTACGCACCAGTTCATTGGAATTGGCTTCCGCTTCTTTCAGCTTGGCGAATTCCTGGTCGGTGAAGCCGGCGCGCTTCATGAGTTCCGACAAAGCGATCGCCTGGCCGGAGGAGGGCGGTACCGGGGATCCGGCAGCGACGAAGTCCCAGTAGATGCGCTCATAATTTTTAGGGCGCGGCTTCTGGCCGTTGCGGATGGCCAGGATGTCCATGTACTGCTGCTCATACGCTTCCTCGCCGGACACCACGTAAGTACGCGCCAGGCGGGTAAGGTCGTCCGAACTTTGCCGCAGTTCGTCGGCCAGAAGGTAGGACTGGTAGCGTGAATCTGCGGCCCTCTTGGCCTCGGCTCCTTTGCTGGAGACGCGAAGCAGGGCCAACATCGTCAGCGCTGCCAGCACTACCGTGATGGCGAAGAAAGCAAGGAAGATACGCTTGATGGATAGACTGTTTTTCATGGCATGGTCCCCCCTCAGGAGGACAGCATACCCCGGCTGCCAATCGGCTTAGTAGTTCTTATCGTGCGGCAACAAGATGCTCATGCGGCGAGCTGTTGCAAGAGATAAAGGCGCTGGTACAAGCCATTATCGATCTGCATCAGTTCTTCGTGCGGCCCCTGTTCCACAATGCGCCCATGGTTCAGCACGACGATGCGGTCAGCCTCGCGGATAGTGGACAGGCGGTGCGCGATAGCGATGATGGTCACCTGGCCGCGCAACTCGTTCAGTGCCACCTGGACGATCTGCTCGGTGTGCGAATCGATGCGCGAGGTGGCTTCATCGAGCAGCAGGATGCGCGGCTTGCCCGCCAGCGCGCGTGCAATGGCGATCAGCTGCTTCTGGCCGGAAGACAGGCGCGATCCGCCCTCGCCCAGCACCGTGTCGTAGCCGTCTTCCATCGCCATGATGAAGTCGTGGCAGTGGGCTGCGCGTGCCGCAGCCTCGATCTCATGCTGCGACAGGCCGCGGCCCATGTCGATATTCTCGCGTGCGGAAGCTGCCAGCAGGAAGGGATCTTGGGGCACCAGGCCGACATCGGCACGGAACTGTTCGTTGTCGATTTCGTCGAGCAGCATGCCGTTCATGCGGATGCTGCCATGCGGCGCAGGGTAGTAGCGCAGCAGCAGCGACAGCAGGGTCGACTTGCCGCTGCCGGTGTGGCCGACGATGCCGAAGAAGGCGCCTTGCGGGATCTCCAGCGACAACTGGTGCAGCACGCGCTGCCCTGCGATGTATTCGAAATCCAGGTTGCGGATATCGATGGCCGGGGCGCCGTCATCATTGGCGGCGTGGCGCGTGTGGGCACTGGCATCGCTGCGGTGCTCCGGCGCACTCTGTTCGCCGAGCAGGATGGCCACGCGCGAGGTTGCCACCACGGATTGCTGCAATTGGCTGAACTGCATGGTGATCTGGATCAGCGGCTCGATCACGCGCGCGATGTAGTTGATGAAGGCATACAGCACGCCCACTTCCGCCGCACTCATGTCGCGCTGGCCGAACATGAAGATCACGGAGGCCAGCAGCAGGATGTTCAGCATGTCCAGCGCGGGACGCAGCAGCCAGGCGTTGGCGCGGATTTCTGCCAGGCGCTGGGTGTAGTGTTCCGCATTGGTTTTCGCGAAGCGCTCGCCGAAGCGCTGTTCCGCGTTATTCGCCTGCAGTACCGTCATGCCGCCGATGGATTCGGCAATCTGCGCGTTGATGTCGCTGCGCAGCTGGCGGGCGCGTGTCACGGCCGGGGCGCTCAGGCGCTGGTAGGCCCACACGATCACCAGCACGAAGGGCAGCAGCGCGACGACGATGGTCATCAGGCGCCAGTCCAGCCATGCCATGGCGGCCACGGTGCCGGCCAGCACGATGGTGCTGTCCAGGATCACGAACAGGACCTGGATGTACAAACCTTTCACTGCCTCGGTATCGTTGGTCACGCGCGACACCAGCTGGCCGGTGATGGCGCGGTCGAAGAAGGCCATCGGCAGGCGCAGCACGTGGCTGTAGACACGTTCGCGCAGGCGCTGCACCGAACGCATGGCCACGCCGGACAGGCGCACCAGTTGCAGGTAACGCACCCAGGTGGCGATCCAGCCGGTCAGCAGGACGCCGCCCAGCAGCAATGCCATGCGGGTCCAGTCCAGGTGCCTGGGTAGCAGGTGTTCGTCGATCAGGCGCTTGCCCAGCAAGGGGCCGAGCACTTCCATGCCTGCCGCAAAGGCCAGCCACAGCACGGCCCAGCCCAGGTGATGCAGGTCCGGGCCGGAAGCTTGTTTCAGGAGGCCGGCGGCCTGGCGCGTCTGTTCGCGCGCGCTTTGTTTATCAGGCAGCGTCAAGGCTGGCCTCCAGTTGTTGGTAGCGCCACTGGCTGGCATACCAGCCATTCAGGGCAAGCAGTTCTTCATGCGTGCCCGACTCGGTGATGCGGCCATGCTGCAGCACCACGATCTGGTCTGCGTCCACCACGGCGCTCAGGCGGTGGCTGGCGATGATGGCGCAGCGCGTGGTGTGGGCGCGGCGCAGTTCTTCCAGGTGTTCGAGGATGGCGGTTTCGGTGCCGGTATCGACGGCAGACAGGGCATCGTCCAGCAGCAGCAAATCGTTGTCCGACAGCAGGGCGCGTGCTATTGCAACGCGCTGGCGCTGGCCGCCGGACAGGGTGATGCCTTTCTCGCCGACTTCCGTCTCATACTTGTGCGGGAACAGCAGGATGTCATCGTGGATGGCTGCCAGGCTGGCCGCGCGCTCGACCTCCGCCCGCGTGGCGCCGGGCTTGGCCAGTGCAATATTGTCGGCAATCGAAGCTGAGAACAGGAAGGATTCCTGGGGTACCCAGCTGATTGCCGCACGCAGCGCCTGCAGCGTGTACTGGTCCAGCGCATGGCCGCTCCATCTCGCGCTGCCTTGCGTTGGCGTGAGCTGGCGCAGCAGCACGCGCAGCAGCGTCGACTTGCCGGAACCGGTCGGCCCGACAAGGCCCAGGGTCTGTCCCGGCTGCAAGGTAAGCGAAATATCGGACAGCGCCGGCTCATGCTGGCCGGGATAAGCGAAGCCCACGCCACGCAATTCCAGGTTGCCCGGCGCCACATGCGGCAGGGTGCCATGGTCTTCAATGGTCAATGGCGCATCCAGCATCGGCTGCAAGCGCGCATAAGCAGCGCGGCCACGCTCGATCAGCGACAGCACCCAGCCCGCCGCAAACATTGGCCAGATCAACTGGCCGAGATACATGCTGAAGGAAGTCAGCTCACCGATGGTCAGCTCATTGCGCCACACGAGAAAGCCGCCCAGGCCCAGCGACAGGCCGGTAGCCGCCGTAAGCGTCAGGCCGACAGCCGGCTCATATGCCGCCTCCCAGCGCTGCGCGGTCAGGCTGGCATCGGCGGCAGCGCCGGCCAGCTCTTCAAAGCGGCTGCTGCTGCGCTGTTCCAGGCCAAGGGCGCGCAAGGTGCGCACGCCGGACAGCGTTTCCTGCACATGGTCGTTCAAGGCACTGAAACGCTTGAGGGAGTCGGCCGAAGCAGTATGAATATGCGAAGAGATGCGCCAGAAAGCCCAGGCCATCAGCGGGAAAGGAATGAGCGCGAACAAAGCCAGGCGCCAGTCGACGCCAACCAGCATCATGCCCAGCACCAGCAGCAGCGTGAGCGAGCCATCGAAGCCAGCCAGCATCGCCTCGCCGGCCGCCATCTCGATAGCGTCGATGTCGTTGGTGGCCAGCGCCATCAGGTCGCCGGTGCGCTGCTTCTGGAAAAATTGCGGGCCTTGCAGCGACAGGCGGCGGTAAAAGCGCGTACGCAGTTCAACGCCCAATTGATAGGCGGCCGAAAACAGCTTCATGCGCCACGCGACGCGCAAGCCATAGTTCGCCACGCCCAGCAAGAGCAGCAAGCCGATGGCCTGCCACAAAGCCTCGCGGCCAAGCTTGCCCGCCGCCAGTCCATCGACCATGAAGCCGATCTGGCGCGGAATACAGATACCGATGATTGCAACGCCGGTCAGCATAGCGCCGGCGGCTGCGTAAGGACGCCAATGGCTGCGGACGAAGCCACCGATCAGGCGCGATAAACTCATATGCTTAGAAGGAAAATGCTGCCAAGAGCCTGCAAGCATACCTCAGGGCAGAATTTTTCGCCGAGCGCGCCCTCACCGGCAGAGCCCGTGTCCCACCCTGGGGGCACACCCCGAACGGGACACGAGCTCTGCGGGAACATGGCTGGGCTCGTGTCCCATTTCGGGTGTGACCCCAGGGTGGGACACGAGCTGGAGTGGAATTACTTGTGGGCTTTGGCGCCGTTGGCGTTGGCGGCTTTGGGGTCGGGGAAGCTGGCGGCGGCTTTGGCTGGCTTGGCGTCGGCCTTGGCTTCGGCTTTTACTTCCGGCTTGCTTTCTGCTACTTCTGGCTTGGCTTCGACTTTGGCTTCTGCTTTTGGCGCTGGCTTGCTTTCGGCTTTGGCGGCCTTTGGTGCAGGAGCTGGAGCTGGAACCGGGGCAGGTGCCGGGGCGGCTACTGGCGCTGCGATCGGCGCGGTCAGCTTCGGCACTTGCGCGGCTTGCTTGCCGGCTTCTTTCAATTGGTCTTGTGCTGCCTGGAACAATTCCGCCTGGGTCTTGCTGGCAATGCTGAACAGCTCGCGGTTATAGGCGAACAGGCCGTCGAAGTTCGGCACGCGGGCGGTGCTTTTGGCGAAGAATTCTTGTGGATCTTTCGCCTCCAGCAGTTCGCGCGCGGCGGCGGAACCCTTTTCAACGGAGGCTTTGGTGGTGCTCAGGTTGAGGGCAATCACCTTTTGTGCGCCTTCGAAGGCCGTGGTGGCGAAGTTATTGAGGATTTTCAGCTGCGCTTCCAGCTGCGACTTGGTGGCTGCGGAAAATTGCTCGGGAATCGAAAACATATTTTCTCCTGGATCGATGGGAAATGGTGCGCTGCAATAAACCCCATTCTAGCGACGAAATATGGTAATGGAAAGACATTTTTGCCGACTATTGAAGCAGAAGTTATGCAGTGCAACATTGCAAGCCCCGCCTGGCCTGCCTACAATCTGCCATCCCTACCTGTGGAGCTATGCGATGGATCTTGTAATCCGCAATGCCAGCTTGCCCGATGGCCGCCAAGGCATCGATATCGCCATCGACAACGGCCGCATTGCCGAAGTCGCTCCCGCCTTGCAAGCCAAGGGCGCGCGTGAGATCGATGCGCAAGGCGATCTCGTCACCCCGCCTTTCGTCGACGCGCATTTCCATATGGATGCCACGCTCAGTTACGGCCTGCCGCGCGTGAACGAGTCGGGCACGCTGCTGGAAGGCATTGCCCTGTGGGGCGAACTGAAGCCGCAACTGACGCAGGAAGCGCTGGTGGAGCGTGCGCTGCAGTATTGCGACTGGGCGGTGGCGCGTGGCTTGCTCGCCATCCGCAGCCACGTCGATGTATGCGACGACCGCTTGCTGGCGGCGGAAGCGCTGCTTGATGTCAAGCGCCGCGTCGCGCCTTACCTCGATTTGCAATTGGTGGCGTTCCCGCAGGATGGCGTGCTGCGCAGCCCGACTGCGCTGGCCAACCTGAAGCGCGCGATGTCAATGGGTGTCGATGTGGTCGGCGGCATTCCGCACTTCGAACGCACCATGGCCGATGGCGCCGAATCTGTGCGCGTGCTGTGCGAGTTCGCGGCGGAGAAGGGCTTGCGCGTCGATATGCATTGCGACGAGTCGGACGATCCGCTGTCGCGCCATATCGAAACGCTTGCCTATCACACGCAGCGCCTTGGCCTGCAGGGCCGCGTGGCCGGCTCGCACCTGACGTCCATGCATTCGATGGACAACTACTATGTCAGCAAGTTGCTGCCGCTGATCCGCGAAGCCGGCGTCGCCGCCATCGCCAACCCGCTGATCAACATCACCTTGCAGGGCCGCCACGATAGCTATCCCAAGCGCCGCGGCATGACGCGCGTGCCGGAAATGCTGGCGCATGGCATCGACGTCGCTTTCGGCCACGATTGCGTGATGGACCCGTGGTACAGCCTTGGCTCGGGCGATATGCTGGAAGTCGCCCACATGGGCCTGCACGTCGCGCAGATGACCGGGCAGGAGGCGATGCGCGCCTGCTTCAAAGCCGTGACGGAAACCCCAGCCAGGATCCTGGGCCTGGAAGGCTACGGCTTGCAGCCTGGCTGTCACGCTGACCTGGTGCTGCTGGATGCCGGCGACCCGGTGGAAGCCATCCGCCTGCGCGCGGCACGGCGCCTGGTGCTGCGGCGCGGTCAAGTGGTTGCAGAATCGCCGCGTGCTACGGCGCGCCTGGCCTTGCCGGGCAGGCCGCAACAGGTCGATTTCCGCCTGTCCCGGCAGGCTGGACTTGCAAGGAAAAATGCATGAAAATTCAGCATCATTCCTGCCGTTGGGAGCAGCTTTGAACGACATCGTCATCCGCCCGGCTACTGAGGCCGATTTCGACTCCATGTGGACGATTTTCCAGGAGTTGATCGCCAGCGGTGATACCTATTACTTCGCCGCGGAGACCAGCCGCGACGATTGCCACGCCTACTGGTTCGGGCGCGGCATCAAGACCTGGGTGGCGGTGCTGAACACTGGCCGCCTGCTTGGCATGTATCGCCTGCTCCCTAACCAGCTTGACCGCGGTTCGCACGTCGCCAACGCCTCCTTCATGGTCAGCCCTGCGGCGCAAGGCGTGGGCATTGGCAAGATGCTGGGACGCCATTGCCTGGAGCAGGCGCGGCGTGACGGTTTTCTCGCCATGCAGTTCAATTACGTAGTAAGCACCAATGTTTCTGCCGTGCTGCTGTGGAAGCGGCTCGGCTTTTCCGTGATAGGCACGCTGCCGCGCGCCTATCGGCACAAGCAGCTCGGTTTTGTTGACGTGTATGTGATGTACAAGTTCCTGGCCGACCCTAACGATTGGCCGGAGCAATGATCGATACCAAACGACTGACCCTGCGTCCCGCAACTGTTGATGATGCTTCGTTCTACCTGCGGCTGGTGAACGAGCCTTCCTTCCTTGAAAACATTGGCGACAAAGGCGTGCGCGACATCGAAGGCGCGCGTGCAGCCTTGCTCGCCGGGCCAATCGCCATGCAGGAGCAGCTGGGTTATTCCTTGTGGATGGTCATCCGCAAGGAAGATGGCGCTTCCATCGGCATGTGCGGCTTGATCAAGCGCGACACCTTACCGGATACCGATATAGGCTATGCCTACCTGCCAGCCTATTGGGGCCAGGGGTATGCCTGGGAAGCAGCATCGGCGGCCATGGCCTATGGCCGGGATGTGATCGGCCTCCCGCGCTTGCTGGGCATCGTTTCGCCGGGCAATACTGCTTCTTCAGGCTTGCTGCAAAAGCTTGGCATGCGCTTTGTCGAGCGTTTTGCCACTGGGGAAACCGACTTGTACCGTATGGAGTTTCCCCCGCGCCACAACTAGGTTGTAACGAAAACAGGTTTCTTGGCTTTTAGTACTTTAGGGCGCATGATGAAGATTGCAGTCCTGAAGGCATAATCCTGCCTTTTTACCTAGGGGAAACAATCATGAACTTCGGCAATTTAAAGATCGGAGTCCGCCTGGCCTTGCTGGGCGCTTTCTTCATGCTGGCCCTGCTGACGGTTGGCTATCAGGGCTGGAGCGCCATCAGCTTCATCAAATCCAGTAATGCCCAAAGCATGCAGCGCTCGGTCGACCTGACCCAGGCTGTCGATACCGCGCGCGGTGCGCAAGTGGAATTCAAGATCCAGGTGCAGGAATGGAAAAACATCCTGGTGCGAGGCCACGATCCGGCACAACTCGAAAAATACTCCGCGGCCTTCGTCAAGAGTGGCCAGGCGACCAATGCCGAGCTGCGGAAGCTGTCGGGCATGCTGGACAAGCTGAACCTGCAAACCACGCT
>JBCNOP010000060.1:0-25276 GCA_039593775.1 Pseudoduganella sp. | reverse complement strand
CCGGCCGCCTGGTACGCGTGCTGGACGACTACCTGCCCACGCCGCGCCCCATGCACCTGCTCTACCCGCGCGACCGCCAGCCGACACCCAAGCTGACCAGCTTCATCGACTTCATGCTCTCGCGCCTAGGCCCTACATAAACTACGGCCCAGCCCGTGTCACACCCTGGGGTCACACCCCAAGTGTGACACGAGCCCAGCCATTTGATATGTATCAGCCGCCGTCACGATGAGCGCGACCATTTTTCGGACGCGAGGCGTCGCAGGGAATTCAACAGGAAGGACGGTTGAGCCCGTGTCACACTTGGGGTGTGACCCCAGGGTGTGACACGGACTCGGCAGTGGATGGCTTAGGGGGCTTGCCAGCCGCCGCCGAGGGCGCGGGCGAAGCTGACGGTTGCCAGCAGGCGCTGGGTGTTGATTTGCACGGCGGCGCGGTCGGCGGCCAGGGCGCTGCGCTGGGCGTCGGTGACGTCGAGGTAGGTGCTGATGCCGCGCTCGTAACGGGCGCGGGCGACGTCGTAGGCGCGGGTGGCGGCTTCGCGCGAAGTCGCCTGGACCTTGCCCTGCTGCGTGCGCTGCTGCACGTCGGACAGGGCATCTTCCACTTCGCGCAGTGCGGTCAGCAGCTTGCCTTCGTGGTTGGCAACCGCTTCTTCGTAGCGGGCCTTGGCGACCGTCAGGTTGGACTGGTTGCGGCCGCCGTCGAAGAGCGGCAGCGACAGCGCCAGCGGGCCGAAGCTGAACACGCGCGAACCGCCTTTGCTGATGTCACTCAGGCTTTCCGATGCGTAGCCGAAGTTGCCGGTCAGGCTGACCGATGGGTAGAACGCGCCTTCCGCGACGCCGACGTTGGCATTGGTCGCGCGCAGGGTTGCGACGCTGGCGGCCAGGTCGGGACGATTGGCCAGCAGGTTGGCTGGCAGGCCGGCTGGAATCACCGGTGGCGCCGGCAATTCGGTCGCCGTTGCCGCTTCCAGTTGCATCGACGATGGCGATGCGCCCACCAGCACGGCCAGTGCGTGCTCCAGCGTGTTGCGCTGGCGTTGCACCTCTTCCAGGTCGGCTTCGGCGTTGGCGCGTTCGATGCGGGCACGCGAAGTATCCAGCTCATTCGACAGGCCGGCGTTGAAGCGGGCGTTCACCAGGTCTTCGGTTTCCTTGCGGGTCGCCAGCGCGCCGCGCAGGATCGCCATTTCGGCATCCAGGCCGCGCAGCTGCCAGTAGGTGGTGGCGATCTGCGACGACAGCAGCAACAGCACGCCGTCGCGGTCATGGCTGGCCGCCAGCGCTTGCGCGTCGGCCGATTCCACGGCGCGGCGCACGCGGCCGAACAGGTCCAGCTCATACGAGAAGCCTGCGGCGACCGAGTAGTTGTTGCCGTGGATCGAGCGGTGGCCCAGCGCGATACCTTGCGAGGTGTTGGCCGAGGTGCGTGAGTTGGACACGCCGGTGCTCAGCGTCACGGATGGCAGCTGGCTGGCTTTCACCAGCCCCAGTTGCGCTTCGGCCTGGAACAGGCGCTGCGCCGCCGCCTTCACGGTCGGGCTGTCGCGCAGGGCCTGGTGTTCAAGCCGGTTCAGCGTGTCGTCGCTGAACACGGTCCACCACTGCGCCGGCAATTGGGCTTCGCCCGCTGCGCCTTGCTGCGCGTGGCGGAAGGACTGTTCCTTCATCCCGGCTGGCGCTTTGAAGTCGCTGCCCACGGTGCCGCAACCGGCCAATACCGCCGCTGCGCCCACTGCCATTGCAATCATTTTGATGTTCATAATTCTTTCTCTCATTCAGTGCGCACCGGCGCCGCCGCCCGAAGGGGACTTCACCTTGTCGGACAGCCACAGGATCAGGATGCAGGACAACAGGATTGCGCCCACGATCAGGAAGCCGTCGTTGTAAGCCATCACGAAGGATTCGCGCCGCACGATGCCATCGACCGCCTTCAGCGCCTTGTCCGATGCGGTGACCGGGTCGAAGCCTTTGCCGATAAAGTTCTGCGTCAATTGGTCCAGCCGCAGCTGGGTCGCGGCCGAGAAGCCGTTCACTGCTTCGCCCAAACGGGCCGAGTGGAAGTGCTCGCGCTGCGTCAGCTGGGTTGCCAATAAAGCGATGCCAATCGAACCGCCCAGGTTGCGGATCATGTTGAACAGGCTCGATGCCGAGGCGGTGTCTTTCGGCGCAATGCCGTTCATCGCAAAGTTCGACAGCGTCAGCATGACGAAGGGCTGGCCCAGCGCGCGTACGACCTGCGATACCAGCAACTGGTCGTAGCCGGTGCTTGCGTCCATATACGCATTCATGATGCAGGACACGCCAAACAGGCCCAGGCCAATCGAGCACAGGATGCGGTTATCGATCTTCATCGACAGCTTGGCCGCGAACGGCATGATGAAGAGCTGCGGCAAGCCGGCCCACATGATCACTTCACCGATCTGCATCGGCGAATAGCCGGCGATCTGGCCCAGGTACAGCGGCAGCAGGAACGACGAGCCATACAGGCCCATGCCCATCACCGCGGCCAGCGCCGACGCCACCAGGAAATTGCGCTGCGCGAACAGGCCCAGGTTGACGAATGGATGCGGGCGCATGGCACTGGTCAGCACCCACCCCAGCAAGCCTACGATCGCCAGGCCGGCGAACGTGATGATGAAGCCGGATTCGAACCAGTCCTTGCTGTTGCCCTCTTCCAGGAAGATGGTCAGGCAGCCCAGGCCCAGCGCCATGAAGGCAATGCCGAGCCAGTCCGCATTGAACAACTCGCTGAGCTTGCGCTCTTCATGATCGAGGCCATAGGCCACGCCGGCGATCAGCAGCAGGCCGGGCACCCAGTTGATATAGAAGATCGATGGCCAGCCATACAGCTCGCTCAGGTAGCCGCCCAGGGTCGGGCCCATGGAAGGCGCCAGCGTTGCGGTCAGGCCGAAGATGGCCATGCCGACTGCGCGCTTGGAAGGCGGCAGTTTGGCCATCACCAGCGTCATTGCCATCGGAATCAGCGCGCCGCCGGTAAAGCCCTGCATCATGCGGAACATGATCATGCTTTGCAGGTTCCATGCCGCGCCGCACAGGGTCGAGAACAGCAGGAACAGGGCGGTGGTGCCCATCATGTAGCCGCGCATGCCGAAAGTGCGCGTCAGCAGCGCGGTCAGGGGGATCACGATGATCTCGGCCACCAGGTAGGCAGTCGAAATCCAGGAGCCCTCTTCCTGCGTCGCGTTCAGCGCGCCGAGGATGTCGCGCAGCGAGGAGTTGGTGATCTGGATGTCCAGCACCGCCATGAAGGCGCCCAGCATGCCCGCGGCGACTGCGATCCAGGTGCGGCCGGATACCCGGCCTTCAGGCACCGTCATTGGGGCACTCATTTTGCGTTCGATTTGATGCTGACTTCAGCGATGGCGGACATGCCCGGCACCAGGCGGCCTTCGTAGGCTTTCAGGTCTTCTGGCTTGAAGGTGATCTTGACCGGCACGCGCTGCACGATCTTGGTGAAGTTGCCGGTGGCGTTATCGGCCGGCAGGAGCGCAAACTGCGCGCCGGAAGCTGGCGAGAAAGAGTCGACGCGGCCGGTCAGTTCCTTGCCTGGCAGTGCATCGATGGTCAGGTTCACTTCCTGGCCCACGCGCATGTCGGCGAGCTGGGTTTCCTTGAAGTTGGCGGTGACCCACACATTGTCCTGCACCAGCGCCACCAGTTGCTGGCCTGGCTGCACGCGCTGGCCCACTTCCAGGGTGCGCTTGCCGACGCGGCCATCGACCGGGGCGATGATGCGGTTGTACGCCAGTTGCTGCTGCGCGTCTTTCAGCTGCACCTGCAGCACTTTGACTTGTGCCTTCAGCACTTCACGGGCGGAGGTAGCGGAACCGATTTGCGCTTTCGCTGCAGCGGCGCTGTCCTTGCGTGCGGCCACGTCGGCGGTGGCGCTGGCGCGGGCGGCGTTGGCGGCATCCAGTTCGGCTTTCGATACGGCCTTCATCTGGCTGGTATACAGCTGGCCATAACGTTCGGCGTCCTGCGAAGCACGCAGCTGGTTGGCTTGTGCCTGGGCGACTTGCGCGGCGGCGGCGCTGGCTTGCGCGTTCACCTGGGCGATCTGGGCGTCAGCCTGCAGGACTTGCTGCTGCACGCTGGCGATCTGCGCCTGGATCTGTTCTACCTTCACCTGCTGGTCGAAGGGATCGAGTTCGGCGATCACGTCGCCTGCTTTCACGAGCTGGTTATCGTCCACCAGCACCTTGGTCACCACGCCGGCAATGCGCGAGGACACCGGATGCACGTGCCCGGCCACGTAGGCGTTTTCAGTTTCCACGTAGTGGTGGCTGCGGTACCACATGCGGCCGCCGGCGGCCAGGGCTGCCAGGGCGATCAGGCCGGCAATCACGAGGACGCGACGGTTGGGAGGAGTGGCTGCAGGAGTGGCCGGCGCAGCAGCTTCTGGCACGGCGCTGAGCACTTTTTGTTCGGCTGGGTTGTGCTGGGACATGGTGGGAAACTCCCTGAAAATGAAATGAGTCGTGTGCATTATTCGTCAATCAATGAGCAAAGTCAAGAAATGAAACGATTGCATTTCATTTTAAATTGGAATAAAGTGGGACCTATCTGATAGCCTTCGGGCATTACGTACGGTTTTCAATCATGTCTGTTGAACAAGTTCCTGAGCCAATCAAGGCCGGCCGTCCCAAGGCCGCCGAGGCTGAATCGCGCCTGAATGACCTGCTGGATACGGCCGCCCGCCTGATCCTGGAAAAGGGGTACGGCAAGGTCAGCCTGGAAGCCATCGCCAAGGAAGCACGGGTTGCCGTGCGCACCATCTATGTGAAATTTGGCGGCAAGGCGGGCCTGCTGAAGGCGATCCTGCTGCGTTACCGCGCCGGCGCCTTCGACCCTTCCGGCATGGAGACCGTGCACCGCCCGATCCGCGATACGCTGCTGGAATTCGGCCTGCGCTTCCACCGCCTGGTGAGCACCCCCGACGCCACCGCGCTATACCAGATCGTGGTGGCGGAGGCGCACGCCAACCCCGACCTGGCTGAAGCCTTCTGGGATGCCGGCCCGCGCCAGACACGCGAGCTGCTGGCGCGCTATTTCGCCCGCCCTGACATTGCCGCCCAACTCGATACGCAGGCGCCGCCGGAGCGGCTGGCGATTCACCTGATGAACTGCCTGATGGGCGACCAGCTGCGCCGCTTCCTGTTCGATTCGCGCTGCGGCGTGGCCACGACGCCGGAGGAAATCGAGCAAGGCATCGACCTGTTCCTGCGCGGCGTCGCCAAGCGTTAAGTGCACCTTAAGCGTGCGCGGCAGCGTATGTGCGCTAGCGCACGGTGGCCCATCCGCCCGCTGCCGGATACTGGCCTTCTCGAGAACCAAAATTAAAGTGGGAGGTTGTATGAGCAAGGTCGATCGGCTCGAATGGAGCAGGAAAATCGCCACGATCAACGAGCGCATCAAAGGTTTCCAGGAAAACCCGAATCAGGAGCACCTGGACGCCGCGATCAATGAACTGAAGGCCTATGCGGAAGCTGCCAATAGCGGCGGCATCGAAATCCCAGAGCGCTTCATAGCGAGCTAACAACAAACCGGGCAAAAGCCCGGTTTTTTATTGCAGCAATGCGCTTCCTGTGTCACGATGCCCACCCCGAGTATCAACTTATTGGTAGTAAATCATGAGCGAACAAGCAACCCAACAGCAACAGAACGACGACCAGAAATTCTTCGAGAACATCGACGCCTACATTGCACTGGCCAACGCCCACGAAAACAGCAACAAAGGCGCACCGCAACTGGTTGGCGCCAGCCTGCTGTTCGCCGCCGCCCGCTACAACATCTTCCTGGTAGCGCGTGCCCAGGGCGACCTGGAAACCTACAACAGCAAAAAAGAAGAAGCCAAGTCTTACTTCATGGACCAATTCAGCAAAATGTTCGACGACAACTGGAACGACTACGCCCAGCACTTCGAGCAGTACCGCAACCAGAAGTAATAGCGCCTCAGGTGGCCCACGCCGGGACCACCTCCTCCAGTGCAGCGCGCAGGCAGGCGGTAACCTCCTCCTGCTCGCTGTGCACAAAGAAGTGATCGCCCCGGAACCAGTGCAGCTCGCAGCGCCCGCTGCTC
Source organism: Pseudoduganella sp. (assembly GCA_039593775.1). Taxonomy (GTDB): domain Bacteria; phylum Pseudomonadota; class Gammaproteobacteria; order Burkholderiales; family Burkholderiaceae_D; genus Rugamonas. The sequence continues at coordinate 19,168 of JBCNOP010000060.1, read as the reverse complement.
TCGTGGCGCCAGGCTTCCACCCGCTCCGCATCCACATGTTCGTCGCCGCGCCCGGCCAGCACCGTCAGCGGCATTGCCAGCGGCGCCTGCTGCCGGTAGCAATAGGTCTCCGCCATGCGGAAGTCGGCGCGCACGGCCGGCAGCAGCAATTCCATCAGTTCCCTGTGCGCCAGCACTTCAGGCGGCGTGCCGTTGTAGGCGCGCAGCGCTTCGATCAGTTGTTCATCCGGCAAGGCATGCAGGGCGCGTTCGGCCTGGCGCCGGTGCGGCGCTTCGCAGCCCGATACCAGCAGCTGGCGCGGCAGCGCCATCCCCAGCATGCGCATGTGCCGCACCAGTTCGAATGCCACCAGGGCCCCAAGGCTATGCCCGAAAAAGGCAAACGGACGGTCGACATGGCTGCGCAGTTCGGCCGCCAGGGTGCCGACCAGCTGCTGCAGCGAGGCGAGCGGCGTCTCGGCCAGCCGTCCTCCGCGGCCAGGCAGCTGCACCGCGCAGAGTTCGATATCGCGGCCCAGCGCGCCCTGCCACGGCAGGTAGCTGGCGGCACTGCCGCCGGCGTAGCTGAAACAGTACAGCCGCAACCTGCCGCGCGCACCGGGCGCGCGCAGGAACCAGGGCGAAGCCTGCATCACAGCGCGCCGTCGCCGCGCAGCGAGCGCACCGGCCATTCACGCAGGATGGCGCGCAGCGGCAGCCAGCAAGCCAGCAGCACCGCCAGCATGATCAGCACGACGCTCAGCACCGGCGGCCAAGCGCCCAGTTCCAGCACGCTGTCCAGCTGCTTGCGGGCGAACAGGTAGAGCAGCACGCCGGCCACGGCGCTGATGCCAAAGCCCCAGGCCACCGGGCGCAGGCTGTCGCGGTAGACCAGGCCGGCAATGCGGCGCGGGCTGGCCCCGATGGCCATGCGGATGCCCAGTTCGTGGCGGCGCAGCTTGATGCTGTAACTGAGCACGCCGTACACGCCGACGCCGGCCAGGAACAGCGCCAGCACCGTCAGCAGGCCGGTGATGGCTGCCGTCGTGATGTCGCGCGCCAGCAGGCTGCGGTAAGTTTGCTGCACCGGCGCCAGCTTGTTGATGCGCAGCGAAGAATTCACCTTGGCCAGCATTGCCACCACGGCAGCCTGGTCGAGCTGCTGGCCCGGCTTGACCTTGACCACCAGGTTCAACTCGGCCGGCCCCGGCAGGTACAGGCGCTGGGCTGGCGGGACGGTCGGCAGGAATACGTCGCGCACCACGCCGATCACACGGAACGGTTCGGTGTTCTTGTTCCAGTACAGCGTAGCGCCGATGGCGCTGCCGTCCGGGTTGATGGCCTTGGCCAGTGTTTCATTGACCACGATCAGGGGCGCCCGTTCGCGCGATTCCTGCGCGCTGAAGCTGCGCCCCTCCGCCATCGGCAAGCCGATCAGGTTGAAGTAGTCGGCGTCGACGCGGTTGCTGTTGGTCTTGAATTTCTCGTTGCCGCCAAGTTCGCGCAGCAGCGTCGTGGCCCATACCGACGTCGAGGTCGGACCGGTGCCCGCTGCCGCCACGCCGGCCACATTAGGCCAGGCGCGCAGTTCGGCGCCGATGCTGGCCAGCTGCTGCTGTTTTTCTTCCGGCGACAGGCCGCGCTCCCCCTCATTCAGGGTCAGCTCGTACAGGTCTTGCGTCTCGAAGCCGGCCGGGCGCATGAGCACTGCCACCGATTCCTTCAGCAGGCCGAAGTTCGCCACCAGCAGCACGGCCGCCACGGCAATCTGGCTCGCGATCAGCACCTTGCGGGTCGTCTGCGACACCTGGAGGCCACTGCCCTTGCCACCGCTTTGCAGCGCGGCCGCCAGTGCGCCGTAATTGACCATGCGAATGCTGAGCGCAGCGAAAACCAGCGCGAGCAGCAAGGACGCCAGCAGCACGAAGCCCACGCTCCATGCGTCCAGCCCCAGTTCGCCCAGGCGCGGCACTTTGCCTTGCGCGAAGCTGTGCAACAGGCCGAAACACAAGGCGGCGACGCCGGTTGCCGCCAGGCCGGCAATGCCCATCACCACGGCCGATTCGGTGAACATGGTGCGGAACAGGTGGCCGCGGTTGGCGCCCAGGGTGGCCTGGATCGACAACTGGCGCTGCTTCTGGGCGGTGCGCGCCAGGAACAGGTTGGACACATTGGCTGCAGCAATCACCAGCAGTGCCGCCACGCCGGCCAGCAGCATCAGCGCCACGCGCTTGCTGTCGCCGGTGATGGCCTGGGCAAACGACAGCATGGCCACTTCCACCGTGATGGTGGCGAACTGGCCGATGCCTGCGGTCTGCGCGCGGAAGCGGCGATTCAGCGGCTCGGTCAGCGCCGCCGACGCCTGGTCCGGCGTGACGCCGGCGGCCAGGCGGCCCACCAGCATGATGTTGCTGTCGAAGTTTTCCCAATCCTCGCGCGCCTGCTTGTCGCGCGGATTCAGTTCCCACGGCAGGTAGATGTCGGTGCTGCGTTCCAGCGAATGGAGCTGCGGTTCGGCATAGTCCCTGGCCAGCACGCCGACCACCGTATAACTGGCGCTATCGATGGAGATCTTGCGGCCCACCACCGACGGGTCGCTGCCGAACTGGGTGGCCCAGGCCTGGTAGCTGAGCACGGCGGAAGGCACGCTGCTGCCGACATCCTCGCCTTGCTGGAAGGCGCGCCCCAGCTTGAGCGGGGCGCCGGTCAGGTCGAACAGGCCGCTGCTGGCGTAGGTGACGTTCAGGCGCGGCTGGTTCGGGTCGCTGGTCAGGAAAGCCTTGCCGAAATTGAGCACGGCAGCACGCTCGAACACGCCGCCCTGCTGGTACATCTGCATCAGCGCCGGGTAGGTATGCAGGCCGCGGAACGCTTCCTGGCCCTGGTCCAGCACCACGCCCTGCGCCACATACAGGCGCTGCTGGTCGGGGTACGGCAACGGCGCCAGGAACAGCAGGCGGTTGATGCCGAACATGCACACCAGCGCGCCCAGCGTCAGGCCCAGCGTCAGCGCCACCGTGGCGACAAAGCCCGGTGCGCGCCGCAGGCTGGCCAGCGCCTGGCGCAATTCGTAGCCGAAGCCGCTCATGCTGCCTCCCGCTGGGCGGTATCCAGCATCACGCCGTCGCGCAGCTGCAGGCGGGTGCTGGCCATATTGGCGTAGCGGGAATCGTGGGTCACCATGCACAGCGTCGTGCCTTCGCGGTTCAGTTGGGCCAGCATCTCCATCACGATGTCGCCGTTGGTGGAATCCAGGTTACCGGTCGGCTCGTCGACCAGCAGGATGGCCGGGGTGCCGACCAGGGCACGGGCGATGGCCACGCGCTGCTGCTGGCCACCGGACAACTGGGTCGGGCGGTGCTGGGCGCGGTGCGCCATTTCCACTTTGTCCAGGCATTGATTGACGCGCGCCGTGATCTCGGCCTCGTCCATGCCTTTGCTGCGGTAGCGCAGCGGCAACGCGATATTGTCGAACACCGACAGCTCGTCGATCAGGTTGAAGGACTGGAACACGAAGCCGATCTTTTCGTTGCGGATGGCGGCAGCTTCGGCCAGCGACAGGCGCGCCACGTCCTTGCCTTCGATGAAGTACTGGCCCGAGGTCGGGCTGTCCAGCAGGCCAAGCAGCGACAGCAGGGTCGACTTGCCGCAGCCGGACGGGCCGGAAATCGACACGTAGTCGCCGCTGCGGATGGTCAGGTCGACGCCGCGCAGGGCGTGGGTGTCCATGGCATCGGTGGAGAACTGCTTGGTGATGCCCTTCATTTGAATCTTGATCTCTTTCATTTGCTCTCCTCGTTGGATTGGCCGACTCAGTCGGCGATGGCGACGCTGCTGGACTGGGCCAGGCGCGCCATGTCGGATACGATCATCTGCTGGCGCACTTCCGCCCCGCCCAGCACCTGCATGTAGCGGCCGGCATCGGCGCCAAAACGCACCTCGCTGCGGCGGGCGCGGTTGCTGCCGTCCAGCACGAACATCGGCGCGGTGGCGTTGGCGCGCGCATTGGCCGGCCGCTCCACGTAACGCACGTTTTTCAGCGTGCTGGTCAGGATGGCGGCATCGACGTTGAGTTCCGGCCGGGCACTGGCTGGCGGTGTCCCGTCGAAGGCCACTTCCACCATGATGGTGCCGTTGTCGACCGCCGGATTGACGCGCAGCACGCGGCCGGCGGCCTTGTCCTGGCGGGTGTCGATCTGCACCGGCTGGCCGGGCTTGACCTGCTGCGCCGCCGCTTGCGGCACCTTGATCATGGCCACCAGGTCGCCCTGGCCGCCCACCAGCGCCAGCTTCTGGCCCGGGATGAAGCTCTGCCCCAGTTCCACCGACAGGCTTTGCAGCACGCCATCCATGCCGGCGCGCACCGACAGGCCGGCGTGCTGCTCCTTCACGATGTCGTAGCGGGCCTGCTGGGCAGCGATCTTCTCCTGCTGGATCTTGGCCACTTCCGCGTGCACCAGCTTGAGCTGGGCGATGCGCTGTTCAGCCGCCTGGCTCGATTGCGACAGCAGCGTTTCCTTCAACTGGGTCTCGCGGAAGGACAGTTTCGACACATAGCCTTTCTCGGCCCATTCCTGCTGTTCCTCGCGCGTGGTGCGCGCCGCCATGTAGCTGGCGCGCAGTTCGCCCAGCTTGGCGTTCTCGTTCAGCAGTTCCAGGCGCTGGTTCAGCAGGAGCTGGCGCAGCGCCACCTGTTCCTGCACCAGCTTGCGCTCTTCGTCGTTGAGCACTTTTTCCAGCTCCGGATTACTGAGGCGCATGATGATGCTGTCGGCCTTGACCACGGCGCCAGGCTTGAGCAGCAAGGCTTCCACCGTGCCGGGCGCACTGGCGGCCAGCAGCTTCTGGTTGTCCGAGCGCAGCACGCCATAGCCGTCCACGGTCACCTGCAGGTCGCCCTGGCGCACGGTGCCCAGCAGGATGGCCGAGCGCTGCACGGTTTCGGCGCCGGAAGGCTGGGCGAACTGCCAGGCCGCCACCAGGGCCAGCACGCCCAGTGCGATGGCGCCCTGCGCCTTGCGCGAACGGTAGGCCGGGGCCGGCGCCACCTTCTGTTTGACGACGTCCATGGCCTTATTGCGCCTGGCGGGCGCCGTTGGCCAGCAGCCAGTTGCGCACTTCGGCGCTGGCCGCCTGGTTCAGGGGCGTCAGGAAGGCGCCGCGGCGGTGTTCGTCCGGCACGCCGAGATTGACGTCGGCGCCGCTGGCCACCAGGAACTGCACCAGGGGCAGGCTGCCGGCGCGCGCTGCCTGGATCAGCGGCGATTCATCGCCGCTTACCGCCTGGTTGGCCAGGGCGCCGGCCTTGACCAGCTTTTGCGCCAGCGCCAGGTCGCCGTTGCGGGCAGCCATGATCAGCGGGCTGCCGTCGCCCGGCACGGCCAGGTTGGCATTGGCGCCGAGGCGCAGCAGTTCGTCGACCATGTCGGCCTTGCGCTGGCGCACGGCCAGGATCAGGGCCGAGCCGTCGCCGTTCGACACGGCGTTGACGTTGACGCCTTCGGCCACCAGGGTGCGCAATAGCTGCGGGCGCCCGGCATCGACAGCGGACATGAGCAATTTGGCATCGGCCGCTTGCGCGCCGGCCAGCACGGTCATCGGGGCCAGCAAGGCAAGCGCCAGGCCGCTGGCGGCAAAGGAGGCTTTCAGTTTCATTTGATGAGCTTTCTGTCCGCACCACGCTGGCTGCGAACGGTCTGGTGAAATGGTGCCTGGCAGTGTCACATCGCCCTGCCAGGCCCACAACTGTCACTTCTGTCAGGTCGCTGCCGGGTGGCCGTGCGGGCGGGCCATGCCGACCAGCACCTTGCGTTCGCCGACATAGGGCTGGCGGCCGTGGGTAAACAGCATGTTGTCGAGCAGCAGCAGGTCGCCCTGCTGCCAGGGAAAGGCCAGCGTGGTGCGGTCGTAGACGGCGCGGATCTGGTCCAGCACCTCTTCCTCGATCGGGCTGCCGTCGCCGTAGAAGGTGTTGCGCGGCAGTTCATCCTCGCCCAGCGCGGCGACCAGGCTGCTGCGCACTTCCGGCTGCAGGCTGCTGACGTGGAACAGGTGCGCCTGGTTGAACCACACTTTTTCGCCCGTCACCGGGTGCACGGCGCTGGCCGGATTGACCTGCACCGTGCGCAGGCCATTGTCCGGCCGCCATTCGCAGCGGATGCCGTTGGCGGCGCAGTAGCGCTCCACTTCGTCCTTGTCTTCGGTCTGGAAGACTTCCTGCCAGGGCAGGTCGACATCGGAGTAATTACGCACATACATCACGCCATGCCGCTCGAAGCGCTCACGGATTTCGGCCGCGATCAGCTGGTAGACACGGCGGCTGTCGCCGATCGGCGTGGCGCCGCCCTGTTCCGAGGGCAGCAGGCACAGGAAGCCGATGCGCATCGCCCAGCTGTTGGCGTAGGCGTTTTCGTTGTGCTGCGGGATGGCCTGGTCGGCGTGGTATTCGGTGGCGGTGTAGACCTTGCCGCGCAATTCGGTGCGCGGAGTCGAGCGGTAGGCGTAGTCCAGCAGTTCGCCGCCGAACAGCAGCGACAGGACATCGCCGAACTGCTTGCTGCTGTGGACCGGCAGCCCGCGCAGCAGCAGCGCGCCGTTCTGCTGCACCACCTGCTCGATGGCTTCGGCCTCCTCGGCGGCCCACTCCAGCAGGCGGCGGCCGCCGGTGTCCACATTCAGCAGCAGCGGCATGCCGCCGACGTTTTCCAGGGCTTCGACGCTGATACGTTCCATGACAGTCATTTGCTTCTCCTCGTTTTTGGTATGGGGATGTCGATTACAGGTCCAGTACATACTTGCCGCACAGGCGCTCGACCGGGATGCCGAGGCCGCGGCAATGCTCCACCATCTGGCCCGACTGGATGATTTGCTGCGAGTCGTCGTTGTAGTCGACGCCCATGAAGTAGCCGTACCAAGGCTCCATGCCCAAGGCGTAGATCAGCACGCGCTTGGCGTTGAAGGTGGCCAGCATGCGGGCTGCCTTGTCGAAATCGGAGCCGTTCAGGCGGCGCGATTCCTTGACCTGGCGCTCGACGGGAGCGCTGGCCAGCGCGCCGTACAGCCAGGTGTAAGGCGCGCCCACGCATTCCATGCCGATCGCCAGCACATCCAGTTCGCCGGTGATGGCCTTGATGTGCTGGTACATGCGCGGCTCCAGGTTGGAGGAATCGGCGCCGGCGTAGATCTTCTTGCCCAGCAGCTCGAATAGCCAGGCGGTCTTGCTGCGGATATTCAGGTCGCCGTGCTCGCCGAGGAAGGGAATGCTGACCAGGCGCCCGCCAGGCAGCATGATCTCCTCCATGTCCTCCACTTCGTGTGCGTCGAAACCGAGCTTGCGCAGGATCAGCTTGAGCGAGGGGTCGGCCAGGGTGCCACCGTTATTCTTCGGCACCAGCACGCGGCCCACCTTGTGGCGCAGCTGCAGCAGCGTTTCGACGTTGACGTGGTCCGAATGGTTATGGGTCAGGCACAGGTAGTCGATATGCTCCGGCAGTTCGCTGAAACTGATCACGCGCTCGCTGTTGTCCTCGGTGCGGTTGGCGATCACGGGGTCGACCAGCACCGCCACGTCTGCCGTCTCGATCAGGAAGCCGGCATGGCCGACATAGGACAGGCGCACGCCTTCGCGCACCGGCTGGTGGCGCCGTGCCGGCGGCTCGGTGGTGAACAGCTCGCGCCAGGCGAGGCCGCCCTCCAGGCCCGGCTGGCTGAACAGCGCGGCCGCTTCCGATTCGGCAATCGGCTCGCTGCGGGCGCGGAAAATGCGGTCCCACAGGGGCGCGGCAAACGGGCGGCGCAGCTGCAGGTTGCCGGCAGCCGGCAGGCGCGGGGTGCTGAGCACGAAGGGGCGCGGTTTGCCCGGCTGCAGGCGCGAGAACGACACCGACTGGATCGACGGATCGTAGTAAGGGCTGTGGTACAGCAGGCCTTCGATCAGGCGGTAGGAAGGCTGGTGGTACAGGTCCATGAACAGCTCCACATAGCCTTTCAGCGCATCGGGCACCTTGTCGTACAGCGGTTCCACGGTTTCGCCGCTGGTGTGGGCCTGCAGCAGGGTGTCGAGCTCCTTGACGCTGTCGCACAGTACCTGGCATTGGGCGTGTTCGCGGTCGAACTTGTCGATCAGGGCGCGCACGGCGTCCACTTCGTCGGCGCCGCAGTCGACGAATTCGCCGCCGCCGGCCATCGCCGGGTCCTGGTTGGCGATGATGTGCAGTTCGTGGTTGTTGACGAAGGAGTGCATCAGGCGGCGGTGCGTCTTGCGCATGTACATCGCATAGGTGACCGGGGCGATCAGGTTGGGCCAGGCATACCACTGGTTGACCAGGGGGTCGATGCAGACGTCGTCGCGCAGGTACAGTTGGGCTTCTTGGGTCATTGCTGTCTCTCTAGTTGTCAGTTTCAGGTGTTCAGTGCTTGCAGCAGCGCCGGCAGCATTTGCTGCAGCGATGCGCTTTCCATGAATTCGTTATGGCCGGCCTGCACCAGGTGGAATTGCGGCGGGCTGGCAAATACGGCGCTCCAGCAGCTGCGGTTCTGTTCCGGCGCGCCATTGCCGGTGCTGAGGAAAGCGTGCACCGGGCCGTCCAGCGCCAGGCCTTGCGGCGGCGTCCAGCCGGCGCGCAGCAGGTTGACGCCGAACTTCAGCGTGGCCTGCACCGCCTGGCGCTCATAGTTGCGGCGCTCCAGCACCAGGCCGGTGAAGCGGTCCAGCAGTTCGTCATAAGGCAGGCCGCGCCATGCTTCCGGCACCTCGGATGCGCTGTTGATGACGTGCAGGCTGAAGCAGAAACGCGACAGGCGCACGAAATCGTCCTCGTCCGGCGTGTAGTCCGGGTCGTGGAAATTGCAGTCGAACAGGGCCAGGTAGCGCACTGCCCTGCCCTCGCGCTGCAGCAGCGCGGCCACCAGGGTGGCCAGCTTGCCGCCGCCGGAGTAGCCGGCCAGGGCGCAGGGCTGCCCCGGCGCCTCGGCCAGGATGGCGTCGGCATACAGGCGCGCCAGCTGCTCCAGCGTGTCGAAGTGGAAGTCGGCGCCCGCCATGCAGGGCGCCTGCACGCCGGTCACCGGCGCCGCCGCGGCCAGCGACTGTGCCAGGGCGCGATAGCCTTCCACCCCGCCACCGAACGGGTGGATCACGTACAGCGGCAGGCCACCGCCGCCCTGGGCCAGGCGCACCAGGGTGCCGGCTGCCAGGCTGCGCGCGCCGCTGCTGCCGGCTTGCGCTTCCAGCCAGTCTGCCAGCGCGCGGATGGTGGCCTGCTCCATCAGGTCCTTCAGTTCCACGCGCAGGCCCAGCTCCTGCAGGCGGAACTTCAGTTCGATCAGCGTGATCGAATTGCCGCCCAGGCTGAAGAAGCTGTCGTCGATGCCGACACTGTCAAGCTTGAGCAGGCCGCACCAGGCGCCGGCCAGCTTGCGCTGCAGCGGCGTAACCGGCTGCGTGCCTTGTTGCGCGGCACGCGGCAAGGCGATGCGGTTCAGGGCGGCGCGATCGAGCTTGCCGTTGGGAGTGAGCGGCAGCGCAGCCAGGGCGACATAGCTGGCCGGCAGCATGTATTCCGGCAGGCCGCCGCGCAGGCCTGCGCGCAGGCGCGCTGCCAGGGCGGCCGGCTCCTCGCCCGCCACGGCGCCCGCGACGTAGGCCACCAGTTGCTTGTGCATGCCTTTGCCTTGCACCTGCACGCTTGCCTCGGCCACGCCTTCCAGCGCCATCAGGCGTGCTTCGATCTCTCCTGGTTCGATGCGGAAGCCGCGCAGCTTGACCTGGCCATCGCCACGGCCGATAAATTCCAGCACGCCGTCCAGGCGGCGGCGCACGCGGTCGCCGCTACGGTACCAGCGGCCGTCCGCCCCGGACAGGAAGGCGCCTGCCTGCTGGGCGTCGCGCTGGTGATATCCGCGCGCCACCCCGCTGCCGCCCAGCCACAGTTCGCCGGCCACGCCCGGAGGCACTTCCTGGCCTGACGCATCGCACACCCGCAGCAGGGTGCCGGGCAGCGCACGGCCCAGGGGCAGCGCCTGGCCGGCCGGCCACCCGGCCGGCGCCTGGAAGCAGGTGCTCACCGAGCTGTTCTCCGTTGGCCCGTACAGGTTGCTGAAGGCCACCGCCGGCATGGCTTGCTGGAGCCGCGCCACGCCGGCGCTGCTGACCACGTCGCCGCCCGACATCACATGGCGCAGGACAGGCAGCTGCGGCAGGTGTGCGCTCCATTGTTCGAACAGGCCTGCGGTCAGGAACAGCGTGGTGACGCTGTGCTTCTGCAGCTGCTGGTTCAGCACTTCCATGTCGAGCGCTGCGGCCGGGTACAGCGTCACGCTGCCGCCCTGGCACAGCGCTCCCCACAGTTCAAAGGTGGCGGCGTCAAAGGAAATCGAGGACAGGTGCAGCGCCACGCAGCCGGGGCCGTACGGCAGGCCGCCCGGCGCCAGCATACGCAGCACGCCCTCGTGTTCCAGCAGCGTGCCCTTGGGCTGTCCAGTGGAGCCGGAGGTGTAGATCAGGTTCGCCAGTTGCGACGGCTGGGCCGGCAGCGCCGGGTTGTCGTCCGCCCAGCCCTGGCTGGCCAGGATGGCATCCAGCTCCAGCACGCGCACGCCGGCCTGCTGCGCCGCCTGCAGGCCAGCCGGCACGGCGCTGCCGGCCAGCAGCAGCTGCATGCCGCTGTCTTGCGCCATGAAGACTATGCGCTCGGCCGGATAGGCCGGGTCCAGCGGCACATAGGCGGCGCCGGCTTTCAGGATGCCCAGCAGGGCCGCCACCATCGCCGGCGAGCGTTGCGCGCACAGTCCAACCGGCGCTTGTGCCGTCACTCCGGCCGCCAACAGGCAGTGCGCAACGCGGTTGGCATGCCAGTTCAATTCGCGGTACGTCCAGTTTCCGGCGTCGCTGCGCAGGGCGATGGCGTCCGGCGTTGCGGCAGCGTGCCCTTCGAACAACTGGTGAAGGCATCGTGCCGGCGGCAGCGCTGCGGCAGCGGCCTGCCCTGCTGCCTGCCATTCCTTCAGCACGGCGCGGTCGCCGCTGCCCATGATGGGCAGGCGGCCGGCTGCCTGCTGCGGCGCGGCGACAATCTCTTCCAGCAGCACCGCAAAGCCGGCGGCCAGGCGTTCGATGGTCGCAGCGTCGAACAAGGCAGCGGAGAAATTCCAGTCCAGCAGCAAGCCTTGCGGGCTTTCCGCGGCCGACAGTTCCAGTTCGTAGCGCGTCACGGCATGGCCGCTGGCCAGGGGCGAAACCTGCAGGCCCGGAAGCTGCAAGCTGCCCTGCCCCAGGTTCTGCATCGAAAACATGATCTGGCACAGCGGCGCATGCGCCAGGCTGCGTTCGGGCTGCAGCGCTTCCACCAGCTGTTCGAACGGCAGCTCCTGGTGCGCGTAAGCGTCCAGCAGGTCGCGCCGGCCTTGCTCCAGCAGCTGCGCGAATGGCGCCTCCAGGTCGACGTCGCTGCGCAGCAGCAGCGAATTGACGAACATGCCCGCCATGCCTTCCAATTCCGGGCGGTTGCGGCCCGCAATCGGGCTGCCGATCACGATGTCGCGCTCGCCGCTCCAGCGCGCCAGCAGCAGCGCCAGTGCCGAATGCAGCACCATGAACAGGGTTGCATGATGGGCTGCGCCCAGCGCTTTCAGGCTGGCCAGCAGCGCCGGCGGCAGGCATTGCTGGTGCAGGCCCGCCGCGAATTGCTGGCGCGCCGGGCGCGGACGGTCGAGCGGCAGGCTATGCACGGCCGGCAGGCCTTCCAGGCGCGTGCGCCAGTACGCCAGTTGCTGCTGCAGGCGCTCGCCTTCCAGGTAATTGCGCTGCCAGTGCGCGAAATCGGCGTATTGCAGGGGCAGCGGCGCCAGCGGCGACGGCTGGCCGGCGCACTGCGCGGCATACAGCTGCGCGAATTCGCGCACCACCAGTCCCAGCGTCCAGCCATCGGCCGCGATATGGTGCAGCGTGACCAGCAGAACGTGGCTGCCTGGACCCAGCACCAGCAGGCTGGCGCGCAGCATGGGTTCGCGCGCCAGGTCGAAAGGCTGCGCCGCATGTTGCGCAGCGTAACGTCGCACTTCTGCAGCACGCTGCTCCGCTTCCATCGCCGCCAGGTCGTGCACCGCCAGCACCAGCGGCGATGCGGCGCCGGGCCGCTGCACGGCGCCGCCGGCTACGCTGGCATAGGTGGTGCGCAGCACTTCATGGCGTTGCACCAGCTGGTGCAGCGCTGCATGCAGGGCCGCCACGTCAAGCTCGCCTTCGAGCTGCAGCGCGGCCGGCAAGTGGTACTGGCTGCTGCTGCCCTCCAGCTGGTCGATGAACCACAGGCGCTGCTGGGCAAACGACAGCGGCGCCTCGGCGCCGGCCGGACGGCGCGGCAGCGGCGCCGGCGCAGCGTCGTTGGCGGCCACTTCGGACAATAGCGCCAGCAGCGCTTCCTTGTTGGCGCGGATTTCGGCCCCGATCTGCGGCGTGATGGCGCCAGCCGCCGCCCGGGTTTTCAGTTTGCCCTGTTCCGCGTACAGCTGGATGCCGTCGCGGTGCAGGTCCAGCACGAAGCGCTTCAGCTGCGCGCCGCTTTGATGGCTTACCATTCGATTTCCTCCTGTGGCGCCGTGCCGACGCTGCTGGTGGCCATGCGGGTGGCCAGCACGTCCAGGTGCAGGGCCAGTTCGCGCACGGTACGCAGGTTGAAGATGTCGCGGATCCCCAGCGCCAGCCCGAACTGCTGGTTCAGCTGCACCAGCATGCGCGTTGCCAGCAGCGAGTCGCCGCCCAGTTCGAAGAAGTCGGCAGTGGCGCTGACGGCGCCGCCGCCCAGCAGGCGCTGCCACAGGCTGCACAGCGCACGCTCGGTGTCGTTCCACGGCGCGCAGTGGGCCGCGCCGGGCAGGCTGCCTGGCAGCGGCAGCGCCTTCTTGTCCACCTTGCCGTTCGGCGTCAGCGGGAAGGCATCGAGCGCCACGATCGCAGCCGGCACCATATACGCCGGCAAGTGCTCGCGCAGCGCCAGCCGCAGGCGGGTTTCCAGCAGGTCGCTGCCTGGAGCGCCCGGCGCCACCACATAGGCGGCAAGGCGCTGCTGGCCCGGCGCGCCATGTGCGACCACCAGGGCGCGCTCGACGCCGTCGCAGGCAAGCAGCTGCTGCTCGATCTCGCCAAGCTCGATGCGGTAGCCGTGGATCTTGACCTGGTCGTCGCTGCGGCCCAGGAATTCCAGCCGTTCGCCGTCCAGGCGGCGCACCAGGTCGCCGGTGCGGTACAGGCGCAGTCCCGCCAGCGGCCCGCCTGCGCCCTGCACGAACTTGCCGGCCGTGAGTTCGTCGCGGCCGTGGTAACCCTCGGCCAGCGCGGCGCCCGACAGCATCAGTTCACCGATCACGCCCTGCGGCACCGGCTCCAGCGCCTCGTTGCAGACGGCATGGCCGTAGCCGGGCAGCAGGCCATCGAGCAGCACGCGCCCGTCCTGCACCAGAACCGGCGCCACGTGCGACCAGATGGTCGCTTCGGTCGGGCCGTAGCAGTTGTACAGGCCGCGCCCGCAGCGCAGCGCCAGCGCCTGCACCAGTTCCAGCGCCAGCGGTTCGCCGCCGGCCAGGGCCCGCAGCCGGGCGCTGCCCTGCCAGCCGCTTTCCAGCAGCAGCGACCAGCTCACCGGCGTGGCCTGCATGACGTTGATGCCGCCCGCCAGCGCGGCCGCCAGGTAGGCCGCGTCGCGCGCGCCGTCGGCCGGGGCCAGCACGATTGTGCCGCCCTGCGTCAAAGGGCCGAACAGTTCGAAGCCGGCGATGTCGAAGCTGATGGTGGTCAGCGCCAGCCAGCGCGTGTCCTGGTCGATGCCGGCACGCTGGCAGGCGCCGGCAATGAAGGCGGCCAGGGCGGCGTGGCCGATGCGCACGCCTTTCGGCTGGCCGGTCGAACCGGAGGTGTAGATCACATAGGCCAGCGGGCCGGCGCCGGGCAGCGCCGCCCCGGTTGCAGCCAGGGCCGGCCAGCTTGCCTCGTCCAGCACCCGCCGCCGCGTGCCTGCCGGCACGCCCAGCGCATTGTCCTGCGCACAGAGCAGCAGCGCCGCGCCGCTGTCGGCCAGCATGTACTCCAGGCGCGCGGCGGGATGCGACGGGTCCATCGGCAGGTAGGCGGCACCGGCCTTCATGACGGCCAGCAGCGATGCCACCATGGCGGCGCCGCGCGGCAGGCAGACCGCCACTACGTCGCCGCTGCCCACCCCGCGCTGCACCAGCTCCTGGGCCAGCGCTTCGGACAGCGTATCGAGCTGGCGGTAGCTGTAAGCCTGGCCGTCCCATTCCAGCGCCGCATGCTGCGGCCGGTGCAGCGCCTGCACGCGGAAGCCGGCCAGCACGTCCTGGGCGGCCGGCTGTGGCGCCGGCTGCGCCAGGCGGCGCACCTGCAGCATTTCGGCCTCGCCCAGCAGCTCGCCCAGCGCCGGCGGCGCCAGGCTGTCGCCGGCCAGCGCCTGCAGCACCCTGGCGTAGTAGCCGGCGATGCGCTGGCCGAAGGCGCCGCCAAACAGCGCGGCATCGGCTTTCACCGTCAGGTGGAAGCGCACGCTGTCGCCGCTGCCGCTGCGGGCGAATTCGGAACTGAACAGGTAGTTGTTCTGTTCATGGCTCTGCTCAATGGCGGCGTCGGCGCTGCCGGCCAGCTTGTCGTACACGTGGAAGCTGGTGTAGTTGAACAGGGAGCCGGACAAGTCGAGGCGCGACTCGGACTGGATGGCCGCCAGCGGGTAGTGGCGGTGCGGCTGCATGGCCAGCGCCAGCGCATCCATTTCGCGCACCAGTTGCTGCCAGCTTTGTCCTGCCAGGCGGCAGCGCACCGGCAGCGCGTTGAGGAACAGGCCCAGCGTGCGGTCGCCGCCTTCGCGTTCCGGACGGCCGTTGGCGACCACCGAGCTGGTGACGTCGTCCTGGCCGCACAGCATGGCTTGCAGCGCCATGTGGGCGGCCAGCAGCACCGAACGGTCCTGCACGCCGAGGCGCTGCGCCAGCGCCGCCAGGCGGGCCGACAGTTGCGCATCGATCGCCACCGGCAGCGAAACCATGGCGCCGGCCGGGCGTCCGCTCCACCAGGGCAGGCGGGCGCCATCGAGCATGGCGCGCCAATAGCTGCGCGCAGCGTCGTCGGCCAGCGCCTGCTGTTCCTGCCACACGTAGTGGCGGTAAGGCAGCGCCGCGCCAGCCGCCGGGACCTGGCCTTGATAACGCTGGAACAGTTCCGTGTTCAGGCTGGCGATACTCCAGCCGTCCAGCATCGAATGGTGGAAGCTGAGGATGTACTGGAAGGCGCCGTCATCCAGGTGCAGCAGCACGACCTTCCACAAGCCGCGGGCAAAATCGATGGCACCGGCGCGTTCGAACGCCACCTGCTCCGCAATCAGGGCGCCCTGCGCCGCCGGCGCCATGCCGCGCAGGTCGCGGTACAGCAGCGGCGCCGAGGAGCGCTTGTGCACCAGCTGCAGCGGGCGCGCGCCATCCAGCGCGTACACCGTGCGCAGCATGCCGTGCGCCGCCATCACCTGCTCCAGCGCCTGCCGGAAACGCTCCAGGTCCAGCGCCGCACTGACGCGCACGTTCAGCACGTCGTGGTAGGTGCCGCCTTCTGCGTCGAGTCGGCTGTGGAACACCATGCCTTCCTGCAGGCGGGTCAGCGGGAAGGCGTCTTCCAGCATTTGCTCGCGCAGCAGCGGCGCCAGCGCATCGCGCTCGCCGTCGTCCAGCATGGCGAAAGGCGCCACCTCGCTGCCGGCACTGGCCACGGCAGTGCCGCTGTCCAGGATCTGCGCCAGCCCGCGCACGGTCTTGGCGGCGAAGATGTCGCGCACCGATGCCGCGATGCCGGCGGCCTGCATGGCGGCCACCAGGCGGATGGCGCGAATCGAATCGCCGCCCAGCGCGAAGTAGCTGTCGGTGGCGCCAACGCGTTCCAGGCCGAGGTGATCGGCCCACAGCGCGCACAGCGCCGTTTCCAGCTCCCCTTCCGGCGCGCAGTAACGGGCCTGTACCGTGCCCTGGCCGGCCTGCGGCAGCTGCTTGCGATCGAGCTTGCCGTTTGCGCTCAATGGCAGGCGTTCAAGCAGCACGAAGGCGGCCGGCACCATGTAGTCGGGCAATGCCACACCCAGCGCGCTTTGCAACGCAGCCACAAAGGCCGCTTCATCATGTTGCTGCGCTGCCGGGGCCACATAGGCCACCAGGCGCATCGCATCGCCTTGTCCCTGCGCCAGCACGGCAGCTTCCGCCACGCCCGGCTGGGCGCACAGCTGGGCCTCGATCTCGCCCAGCTCGATGCGCAGGCCGCGCAGCTTGACCTGGAAGTCGGAGCGCCCCAGGTATTCCAGGTTGCCGTCGGCCAGGTAGCGCGCAATGTCGCCTGTCTTGTACAGGCGCTCGGCGCTGCCATCGGCGCCTACGCGCTCGATGAAGCGCTGCGCATTCAGCTCGGGGCGGTTCAGGTAGCCGCGCGCCAGGCCGATGCCGCCGATGTGCAGCTCGCCGGCTACACCGACCGGCACCGGCCGCAGAGCGGCATCGAGCACGTGCAGCTGCATGTTCTGGATCGGACGCCCGATCGGCACCACCTGGCGCCCGCCGCGCGGCGCAGCCGGCCAGTAGGAAACGTCGATCGAAGCCTCGGTCGGACCGTACAGGTTGTGCAGCTCGGCGCGGAGGCAGGCAAAGAACTGCTGCACCAGCGGATATGGCAGGGCTTCACCGCTGCAGAACACCTGGCGCACCGCCGTGCATTCCTGCCAGCGGCCGCTGGCCAGCATGGCGCCCAGCATCGACGGCACGAAGTGCAGGATGGTGATGCTTTCCGCCTGGATGGTGTCGGCCAGGTAGGACGGATCCTGGTGGCCGCCCGGTCGCGCCATCACCAGGCAGGCGCCGACCGTGAACGGCCAGGTCAGCTCCCACACCGAGACGTCGAAGCTGTAAGGCGTCTTCTGCAGCACGCGGTCGGCGGCAGACATGCGGTACTCGCGCTGCATCCAGTCGATGCGGTTGACCAGGCCACGGTGCTCGCACAGCACGCCTTTTGGCTGGCCGGTGGAGCCCGAGGTGTAGATCACGTATGCCAGGCTGCCGGGTGCCTGCTGCAGCGCGGGGTTGCAGCCGGGCTGGCCGGAAAATTCATGTTCGTGGTCCAGGCACAGCGCCAGTTGCGCCGGCACCGCGGTCGCTCCCAGCAAATGCGACTGCGTCAGCACGGTGCGCACGGCGCTGTCTTCCAGCATGTACTGCAGGCGCGCCGCCGGATACGAAGGGTCGAGCGGAACATAGGCGCCGCCCGCCTTCAGGATGCCGTACACGCCGGCCACCATTTCCAGCGAGCGCTCGGTGCACAGGCCGACCAGCTCGCCGGGCTGCAGGCCGTCAGCCAGCAGGCGGTGGGCAATCCGGTTGGCGCGCTCATTCAATTCGCGGTAGCTCAGTTGCCGGCCTTCGCAGCGCAGCGCCGGGGCGTCCGGCGTGGCCTGCGCCTGGGCTTCGAAAAGGTGGTGGATGCAGGCGTCGGACGGATAGTCGCGCGCGGTAGCATTCCAGCGCTCGAGCAGCGCAGCGTCGCGCTCTGTCAGCAGCGGCAGCGCACCGACCGCTTGTTGCGGCGCCTCTGCCAGGGCATCTAGCAGCAGCGCGAAGCCGTCGGCCATGCGCTCGATGGTGGACGCTTCGAACAGGCTGGTGGCGTAATTCCAGGTCAGCGCCAGGCCGCGCTCCGTTTCACCGGCAGACAGCTCGAGGTCGAACTTGCTGACCACATGGCCGCTGGCCAGGCTGGAAACGCGCAGCCCCGGCAGCGCCAGCTCGGCCGCCTCGGTATTCTGCATCGAGAACATCAGCTGGAACAGCGGCGTATGCGCCAGGCTGCGTTCCGGCTGCAAGGCATCGACCAGCTGCTCGAATGGCAGGTCCTGGTGCGCATAGGCGTCCAGCAGTGCTGCCCTGCCCTGCGCCAGCAGCGTGGAAAACGGCACGTCCGGATCGACCTGGGTGCGCAGCACGAGGGTGTTGACGAACAGGCCTACCAGCCCTTCCAGCTGCTGGTGCTGGCGCCCTGCCACCGGGGATCCCACCACGATGTCGGACTCATTGCTCCAGCGCGCCAGCAGCACCGCCAGCGCGGTGTGCAGCACCATGAACAGCGTGGCGTCGTGTGCAGTCGCCAGCGCCTGCAGGCGGGCCAGCAGCGCCGGCGGCAGGAGCTGCTGGTGCAGCGCGCCTTCGAACTGCTGGCGGGCGGGACGCGCCTTGTCCAGCGGCAGTCCGTGCACCTGCGGCAGGCCGGCCAGGCGCGCACGCCAGTAATCGAACTGCTGCGCCAGGCGCGCTTCACCGCCTTGGCTGCGCTGCCACTGCGCAAAATCGGCGTATTGCACTGGCAGCGCGGGCAGGCTGGCGGCGCGGGCCTCCACTGCGGCGGCATACAGTTCGGCGAACTCGCGTACCACCACGCCCATCGACCAGCCATCGGCCGCGATGTGGTGGATGGTCACCAGCAGCGCATGGCGCTGCGGCGCCAGCGCCAGCAGGGTGGCGCGCAGCATATGCCCTTGCGCCAGGTCGAACGGGCGTGCCGCCTCGATGGCAGCCAGGCGGCGCAGCTCCTCGTCCTGCTGGCTGTCCGCCAGCGCTTCCAGGCTGGCCAGTTCCAGTTGCGGCGTGTCGTCGCTACAGATGTATTGCTGCGGCTCCCCGTCCACCGCCCGATAGCCGGTGCGCAGGATCGCGTGGCGCTGCAGCAGCTGCCGCAGCGCGCTGCGCAGCGCGGCCTGGTCCAGCGCGCCTTCCAGCAGCAGCGCGACCGGCATATTGTATTGGCTGTTCGCACCTTCGAGCTGGTCGATGAACCACAGGCGCTGCTGGGCGAACGACAGCGCCAGCGGCTGGCCGCCTGGCGCCGGCGGAATCGCCTGCCAGGCATTGCCGCCTTGCCCGCCGCGTGCATCGATGTGCGCCGCCAGGCTGGCGATGTCCTGGTGTTCGAACAGCGCGCGCACCGGAAGTTCGAGGTCGAATTCACGGGCCACTGCGCTCATCACGCGCATGGCCAGCAGCGAGTTGCCGCCCAGTTCAAAGAAGCTGGCCTTCACGCTGGCCTGCTCCAGGCCCAGCACGCGACACCAGATGGCAGCCAGCGCATGCTCGGTGGCAGTCGCCGGCGCGGCCAGCACGGCCGGCGCGG
>JBCNOP010000006.1:0-69840 GCA_039593775.1 Pseudoduganella sp. | reverse complement strand
CCATCTTCGCCAGCACAGCTTCCGCAATCTCAGGCAGCAGCGTGCCATTCAGGATATTGTCCACATTGCGGGCGCCGGAATCGACTTCGGTGCAACGTGCCAGCACGGCTTCCACCAGCGTATCGTCATAGTGGAAGGTTGCCTTGTGGTTGGCGGCCACGCGCTGGCCGATGCGGTCCAGCTTCAGGGTGATGATGCTGGCCAGGACGTCGTCGCCCAGCGGATAGTACGGCACCACTTTCAGGCGGCCCAGGAAGGCCGGCTTGAAAGCTTTCACCAGCTGCGGGCGGATCGCCGCTTCCAGTTCTTCCGGCGTCGGCATTTCTTCCGCTTCCTTGTTCAGGCAAGCCTGCATCATCGTTGCGGAGCCGACGTTGGAGGTCAGGATGATGATGGTGTTGCGGAAGTCGATTTCGCGGCCTTCGGCATCGTCCATCACGCCCTTGTCGAACACCTGGAAGAAGAGTTCCAGCACGTCCGGGTGGGCTTTTTCCACTTCGTCCAGCAGCACCACGCTGTACGGGTTGCGCCGCACGGCCTCGGTCAGAACGCCGCCTTCGCCGTAGCCGACGTAGCCTGGAGGCGAGCCTTTCAGGCCGGAGACGCTGTGCGCCTCCTGATATTCGCTCATATTGATGGTGACCATCTTGCGTTCACCGCCGTACAGCGCATCGGCCAGCGCCAGCGCAGTTTCGGTCTTGCCGATGCCGGATGGGCCGACGAACAGGAATACGCCTTTTGGCTTGTTCGGGTCGTCCAGGTTGGCACGCGCGGTGCGCACGCGCTGCGCCACCGCTTCGATGGCGTGCGGCTGGCCGATCACGCGCTCTTCCAGCGCAGGGCGCAGCTTCAGCACAGCCTGGATTTCGTCTTTCACCATCTTGCCCAGTGGGATGCCGGTCCAGCCGGCGACGATTTCCGCCACCACGTTGCCGTCCACCTGCACCGGCACCATCGGCGCTTCGCCCTGCAGGGCGCGCAGTTCCTTGAGCATGGCCTGGATGTCGTGCGCCTGGCTCGCTGCGCCGCCCGCTTGTGCAGCCGATGCCGCCTCGACATTGGCACGCGCCTCGCCGATCTGCGCGGCCAGCGCTTTTTCCTGCTCCCAGCGCGCCTGCAGCGCCGCCAGTTCTTCCTGCGCAGCGGTGCGGCTGCCGGCCAGTTCCTTCAGGCGTTCTTCATGCGCGCCGCCGCCCGCCAGTTCGCGCTCCAGCGCCCCCGTTTCCGCCGCCATGCGCTCCAGGCGTCGCTGCAGCGATTCGATCAGCGCAGGCGTGGCGCTCTGGCCCAGCGCGACTTTGGCACAGGCGGTATCCAGCACGCTGATCGCCTTGTCCGGCAGCTGGCGGCCCATGATGTAGCGATGCGACAGGCGCACGGCTTCGGTGATCGCCTCGTCGAAGATGCGCACGTTGAAATGTTTTTCCATCAGCGGTGCCATGCCGCGCAACATGGCACACGCCAGTTCTTCGCTTGGCTCCTCGACCTTGATCACCTGGAAGCGGCGTGCCAGCGCGGCATCCTTCTCGAAGTACTTCTTGTACTCGCCCCAGGTGGTGGCCGCGATGGTGCGCAGTTCGCCGCGCGCCAGCGCAGGCTTGAGCAGGTTGGCCGCATCGTTCTGGCCGGCCTGGCCGCCCGCGCCAATCATGGTGTGCGCCTCGTCGATGAACAGGATGATCGGGGTCGGGCTCTTGCGCACTTCATCGATCACATTTTTCAGGCGGTTCTCGAACTCGCCCTTGACGCTGGCGCCAGCCTGCAGCAGGCCCATGTCCAGCGTGTGGATTGCCACGCCCTTCAGCACGTCCGGCACGTCGCCCTGCGCAATGCGCAAGGCCAGGCCTTCCACCACGGCGGTCTTGCCGACGCCGGCCTCGCCGGTCAGGATCGGGTTGTTCTGGCGACGACGCATCAGGATATCGATGGCCTGGCGGATTTCCGCATCGCGGCCGATCACAGGGTCCACCTTGCCGGCGCGAGCGCGCTCGGTCAGGTTGGTGGTGAACTGGTCCAGCGCAGGCGTCTTGCCGGCTGGCTGCTGCATTTCGCCGACCGGGTCGCCGCCCAGGTCACCTTCGCCGCCCGCACCCGCGGCGCGCGTGGCGGCTGCCGCCTCCGCCTCTTCCGAGTTGGCGGTCAGCTTGTCCAGGTGGTGCTTGATATCGTCCGCTTCGAAGCGATGGAACAGGGCCGAACTGCGGTAAGCAAGCTGGGACAGTTCGGGATCCGTCAGCATGGCCTGCAGCAGGTGGCCGCTGCGGATGAAGACTTGCTGGCCGGCCTGCAGGTCGAGCGAGGCGATCAGCCAGGCGTGCTCGAACAGTTTCGGCAGGCGGGCGGAAAACACCGGGGTGCGCGCATTGCCGCTGCGGAAGCGCGCAATCTCGGCCTGCAGGTCCGCTTGCAGGCGGCTGGTGTCGACCTCGAAATGACGCGCCAGCGCCACCATATCGCTGCGCGGATTCTCCAGCAAGGCAAGCAGCAGGTGTTCCTGGTCTACTTCATACTGGCCAAGGCCAACGCAAATGCTGGCCGCGCGGGTAGCCGCATTGCGGCAAGTGTCATTCAGTTTCCCGATCAGGGTCTTCAGGTTGATGCTCATCGAGCGGTCCTCACATTGTTAATCCATGGATGAAGTAGCGAACGTCGGTGCGGTCTTCCCTTGCACCCTCGTCCTGTATAAAACTGTCCCAGCCCAGGCGCGCGCCGGCACCCAGCGATGCCCCGGCGACGTCTTCGGCGCGCAGCACCAGGCAGATCTCGTATTCCAGCGTGACGCCGGTGAACATCGACAGCAGCTTTTCCAGCGCGCGCGCCGCTGTGCCGCCGGGCAGGAAAGCATCGAAATCGGCGCGCCGCAGCGGACCGATGGTCAGGCGCATGCGCAAGTCGCGTTGCCAGACGCGCGAGCCGATCATGGCAGTGGCGCCCAGTTGCGCCTGTTCGCCGCCAAGCACGGTTTGCTGCAGCGCCGGCACCGTGCACCAGCAACCGACAAACTGCGTCGCCGTGATGTCCACCCGGAAGTACTCGCCCAGCACGCGCGCCATGGTCGACGCCGAAGCCGGGCGCTGGCGCAAGGCCGTGGCGAAGTAGGCCAGCGATTCGTCGCGCACTGCGCCGGTAGCGTGGGCTTCCCGCCCCGACAGCCTTTGCGTCAGCCCTTTGTTGCCCAGCCCGCCCAGCGCCAGCAGCAAAGGCAGGAACCTGTCCTGCCCATCGACCTGGTATTTGAGTTCCAGCCGGTACTTGCGCCATGCTTCGTAAAACAGCGACAGCGAACGGGTTGAAAACGCATCGAGGAAGGCGCGCGGGCCCTCATCCTTTGCGTACAGCTGGTGCGCCGCAATCGATTCCGTATAGTGCGCCGGCAGCGCGCCCGAACTGCCCAGGAAGCCCATGAAATTGGGCGTCATGCGCAGGTAGCGCAGCTGCTTGTTTTGCAGCGCATCGGCCAGCGCCGGTGCGGTTGGCAGGATCTCGCGCGGCTCGGGGTGCAGCGTCTCGAGCTGGCTGGCCGGGAAGCGCAGCGTCACCGGATTCTGAAAGCGCATGAAGTTCGCAATCGCGCCCTCCTGCGCCACGCCATTGCGGCGCAGCCATAGCTCCACCATCCGCACCGCCTGGAAGAACTGGAAGCGGAACGGCTCGGCGAACAGGCGCTCGATTACAGCAGGCTCAAATCGCCGCTTCGCGGTGTGCATCGCAGCAGCTCCTCCCCAGTCCTCTCGGCCACGACGACCAGTTGCGTAAAGCTGTTGGCATGCACGTACAGGCCCAGGAAGCGTTCGATCACCTGGGCGAAGGCATGGATGCCGCTGCCGACGAAAGCCTCTTCGTCGATGGTCAGCCGCACCTCCATGCCGCGCACGACGCAGGCGAACGGATTGCCCGCCAGCCAGGCGTTGGCCGGCTTGTAGTCGACTGCCTGCAGGCCGCGGATCTGGCGCTGCGTGGAGGCCGACCGCGGCAAGTCATAGAGCCCCAGCATTTCCTGGAACGCCTCCAGGCCGCCGCCGGACAAGGACAAATGGTTCAGCGACAGGTGCGAAACCAGGCGCCAGTGTGCCCCGTGCCCGCGCTCGAAGCGATGGGAAGGCGTCGGCTTGCGCAGGAAACTGATGCTGCGCACGCTGGAGCCGCCTTCCAGGAACAGGTCTCCGCCGCGCAAGCCATAGGCCAGCGATGCCGGCAAGTCGCGGTTGGTGCAAGTCAGCTGCAGGCTCAGGGTGTCGGTTTCGACCTCCGCCGGATCGAAATCGATGTCGACGACTGTGATCTCGGTTTCATAGCCAGGGCTCTTGTGCGCCATCTGTTCATCGCGACGCATCACCCAGTAATGGCCGTGTTTTTCCGGCGTTTCGCCGTGGCGCAGCGAATAGAACGGCCGGAATTCCACGATGGATTCACCGTGCGGCGTCTGGCGCACCATGCGCACCGCATCGATGGAATACACCTCGTAGGCATAGGCGCGGCGCGCATCGGCCAGCACCGGATAGCTGGCGGCCGTATGCGAGATGCGAATCGGCTCGCCGCGCTGGCGGAACAGGTTCACCACCGGCGTGCAGCCCAGCAGCAGGTTATTGGTCGACAGCGTGGATAGCATGCGCGCCACGTGCGAATCCGGGCGCACGCCGGTCATGGCAATGTGCAGTGTCAGCTGCTTGGCGCCGAGCGGCAGCAGCGCGCACAAGGCCGCCAGGTCGATGTCGAAGAAATTGAACTTCTCAGGGAAGCAGAAGTATTCGGTCAGCAGGCGGTAGGCCTGGTGCGAGCGTGCCGAGAAGTCGATCAGTGCATCTTCCTCGTCGAAGCCGGCGGCAGACACGGGAATGCGGGCCAGCGGCAGCCAGCGCCCATTGCCATCACACTCGACCCAGGCCTTGGCGCTGCGCATGAAAAGCGCATCGCGCATGGCGGCGCAGAACGATGGTTCGCCATCGATGAAGACGCGCAGGCTGGATACGCCCATCGCCGGCAGGCCAATCTGCTCTGACAGGGAATCAATCGTAATCGCCAGTCCGGCGCCGGCGCCCGGCGGCAGTTGCACCGCTTCCGGCGATGCCAGTGCGGCCGTGAACGAGGCCCGGCTCAGCTCCAGCGGCGCCACCGTCACCGGATACGAAGTACGGAAAGTGCACGCGACGCCGTTGACGGGCCGCGTGTTGAGCACCGTCCCGCGCGCAATCTCGCTGGCCGCCGTCAACTGGGCGGCGGTCGCGGCATAGTCCATGCGTGCGATCGAGCAGGATGGAAACGGGCGCAGGTAGTGCGGGTAAAGCACTTCGAACAGTGCTTCGGTAAATTCGGGATAATCGTCGTCCAGACGCTTCGACACGCGCGAATTCAGCAGCGCGAAGGACTGGATCATGCGTTCGATATGCGGGTCTTCGCATACCTCGCCGCCAATCAGCAGGCGGCCGGCAATCTTGGGATAGCGCTCGGCGAATTCGCGCGCATAGCGCCGCAGGAAACCCAGTTCGCGCTCGTAATACGGCAGTAACTCTTCCAAATCATGCTCCCGGCAGCGCGCGGCGTGCCTTGCTAATCGTGTATTGCAGGCTGGATGGCTGCAGGACCGCGTCGAAATTGACCGGCTCCTGTGCCGCGTGCAGCACCAGCAGCGCCGTAATGGCGAAATTCAGGCGGTCGATGCCACCCTCTTGCATTTCAAGTGAAGCCCGTACATTGCGCAGGCGCGGTTCATGCCTTGCAATGGCACGTTCCAGCCCCTGGCAAATGGCAGCGCGGTCGTCCGGGCTCGCCAGCGACATGCCGGCAAAATCGTTCAGCCCATAGCTGACGATGGAACGACCGCACTCCGGAAAGCGTTTGAGCAGATGCTCAGGGATGACGGTGCGGGTATTCAGCAATGCTTCCAGGTCGCGCGCGACGGAGTCCTTCATCTCGTCGAGCGACATCCGGTAGACGGCCGCACTGCCGGAGCCATCACCAGGCTGGAGCAACCGGTCCATCAGCCCCGGTGCAAATCCCCTTACCGTCATTCAGTCCCCGCTTAAGCTACTTTATTGGTCGACAGGTCCCAGCCGCCGGAGGTGTTGCCGCCGGTGCCGCCGTTGACTTTCTGCTGGGTGTACTTCCACTTTACTTTGGAGTATTTCAGCGAAACATCTTCGCCCAGGATGTCGCCCTGCTTGACTTCTGGAGCGACGCTGGAGATCAGCACGTTTTCCAGTTCGATTTCGAAGTACTTGACGCGGTCGCCCTGGCCGTCAGCACGCATGAATTCGATTTTCGCTTTTGGCAGGGTTTTGCCCGAGGAGCAATTCTGCAGCAGCAGCGGCGAAGCCAGGTCGGCCAGCTTGGAAACAACGATATCGCGGTGCTCGGTGCGTTCCGCGGTGTGGCCGCCGCCAGTAGATGCGGTGGCCGACTTTGGCTGCAGGACTTCCCACTGGACGGATTTGACTTCGATCCAATCCTTGTGGGCGGTATCGGTGGACTCGCCTTTGATACCGTCGATTTGCAGGTAAACGTCGATTGCCATGGTATTCCTTTCTGTGTTTAAAAATAAAAATTACGACTTGGTCGATTGCGGCAGCTCCGCGACCAAACGGAGTGAAACGGACAGCTCGTCGAGCTGGAAGTGGGGACGCAGGAAGGACACAGCGCGATACACGCCTGGACGGCCAGGCACTTCAGACACTTGCACGTTAGCTTCACGCAGTGGGAACTGCGCTTTTTGCTCCTGGCTGGCGTTGTCGTCCAACAGCACGTACTGGGTCAGCCAGCGGTTCAGGTAATCCTCGACGTTCGAAGCAGCGGCGAAGCTGCCGATCTTGTCGCGCATCATGGCCTTCATGTAGTGGGCGATGCGGGACACGGCGAAGATGTACTGGAGCTGGGCGGACAGCACGGCGTTGGCGTTGGCAGCGTCGGTGTTGTACTTGCGCGCTTTCTGCGCAGACTGCGCGCCGAAGAAGGCCGCGTAGTCGGTGTTCTTGCAATGCACCAGCGAGATGAAGCCAAGGTCGCTCAGCTCTTTCTCGCGGCGGTCGGTAATGGCGATTTCGGTCGGGCATTTCAGCGCGACTTCGCCTTCGTCGGTCTTGAAGGTGTGGGTCGGCAGGTCTTCCACCAGGCCACCGCCTTCAACGCCGCGGATGGCAGCGCACCAGCCGAAGTCCTCGAAAGCGCGGGTCAGGCGCACGCCGAAGGCGTAGGCAGCGTTACACCACAGGTATTTCTGGTGGTCGGTGCCGTCCACGTCTTCCACGTAGTTGAAGCCTTCCACGGTGGCGCCATCGGCCGGGTTGAACGGCAGGCGGCCCAGGAAGCGCGGCAGGGTCAGGCCGACGTAGCGCGAGTCTTCGGATTCACGGAACGACTTCCACTTGGCGTATTCCACGGTGTCGAAGACTTTCGACAGGTCGCGGGGCTTGCCCAGGTCGGCGTAGGTTTCCAGGCCGAACAGCTCTGGCGAAGCGGAGCTGATGAAAGGCGCGTGGGCAGCAGCGGCCACGTGCGACATCTGCTCGATGAAGTACATGTCTTCCGGCTGGCGGGTGATTTCGAAATCCCCCAGCAAGGCGCCGAACGGAGCGCCGCCGAAGGTGCCGAATTCTTCTTCGTAGACCTTCTTGAACATCGAGCTCTGGTCGAATTCCAGCGCGCCCTGGAAGTCCTTGACCAGTTCCTTCTTGGTCGCATTCAGCATCTTGATTTTCAGGCCAGTGCTGGTGGCGGTGTTCTTGACCAGGTAATGCAGGCCGGTCCAGCTGCTTTCCAGCTTCTGGAATTCCGGCGCATGCATGATGGCCGACAGCTGCGACGAGATCAGGCGATCCAGTTCCGCCACGCGGGCGTCAATGGTGGCGGCCAGGTTGTCCGACACCACCACGGTTCCGGCCATGACTTGCTGCGCCAGTTCGGAGATGATGTCTTTCGCGCGGGCGTGCTCGGTGGTCGATTTGGCGACCTTGCTCTGCTCGACGATCTGGTCGAGGAGGTTTACTTCTGCGGTGGCCAATGCACCGGCGGCGTTCAATTGTGCCGACATCTTATTCTCCTTTTTCTGGCTTCTGGCCCAGCTCGGCCAGCTTCTCAGTACTGCGCAATACGTCGTTCAGCAGGTCTTCCAGCTTGTCGTTGCCGGCCAGCTTGTTGCGCAGGTCGGCCAGCTTGTTGCGTGCTTCCAGCAGCTGGCGCAGCGGTTCCACCTGCTCCACCACGGCTTCCGGGCGGAAGTCCGAAATGGCCTTGAACTTCAGGTCGACGCCGAACTGGCCTTCGCCGCCCAGCTCATTCGGCACGCGGAAGGCAGCGCGCGGTTCCACGCCCTTCATCACTTCATCGAAGTTGTCGCGGTCGATGTTGACGAAGCTGCGGTCTTTCAGGCGCTTTTTCTCCACCTCGGAATTGCCGCCGAAATCGCCGACAACCCCCATCACAAAGGGCAGTTCCTTGTTTTCGATTGCGTCGCCGATTTCCACGTCATAGGTCATCTGGACCCGTGGCGGACGGATTTTCTGCAGGCGCTTCTGGACGCTTTCGCTTTTGGACATGGCTTCTCCTTCTTTGGACTTGGTGGTTATTTCAGTGCGCCGAACGGGTCAGCGCTAGGGGTTGATGCAGGTTTCACTTGCTGGGCGCGGTTGCGGACAGCATTGGCAGCGGCGTTGGCTGCGGTATTGCTGTTGGAGCGGGCTTGCGGCTTTTTGTCGGTGTTCGGCACCAGCACGGTCTCGCCCAGGCTCTCGCGCAGCAGCTTGGCCAGGTCCTGCGATTCGGTGCGGATGGAGCCGGACAGGTTGTTCTGGCGGCTCAGGTCACCCAGGGCACGGGTGGACAGGCGCAGGCCGGAAATGGCGATGATGCTGTTGGCCAGCTGGTCGGACGGGTCGCGCACCAGGATCTCCTGCGCACTCACGATTGCTTCGCCATATTGCCCTGCGTCATAGCGGGACTGGGCGATGTTCACCCAAGGCGATTTGTCGGCTGGATAAGCGTTGGCAGTTTCCTTCCACAGGGTGATGGCCTGCTCTTGTTTACCGGCCACTTTGGCTTCGGTCGCCCGCGCCAGCATGTCTTCCAGCTTCGGTTTTACCGGAGCGGCGACTTTGGGTTCTACGGTCTGGCACGCAGACAGGGAAGCAGCGATTGCTGCGATGCACAAAACACGGGAGATAACGGTGATTTTTTTCATAACTAACCTCTTCGGACGGACAAATAGCTTTTTTACAATAGTTGCATCGGACGAACGTTAGCAGAAAAAAAATATTACCTACGCACAATTGAATCTCACCAATTTCCACACCCCCGCGCACGATTGAGCCTTTTAGTACGGGCTTTTCAAGGAAGTGTTATTGTTCTGGCACTTACCAGAAAACAATTATCAGAAGGATCACAGATGGCCAGCAAGGTGTTATGGGGCGAAGGCTTGTTTTTGCGCCCTCAGCATTTCCAGCAACAGGACCGCTATCACGAGCATCGTTTGCATCGCAGCGTAAAAGCCGTGCACCCCTATGCGTGGGGCGTCGATCGCCTGTCGATCGACATGGAAGCCCTGGCGCACAACACACTGCGCCTGCTCGAACTGTCGCTGGTGTTGCCGGATGGGGAATTGATTGAAGCGCCGGGTCACGACAACCTGCCGGAAGCGATTGACCTGGGCCAGCTCGCGCAATCCCAGCACAGCGTGACGTGGTATGCCGCCCTGCCCGTGTTCAAGCATTTCGGCGGCAATTTCGCGCAAGCGGGCCAGCCGTCGAATGGCGCCCGCTTCTCGCAAGCCAATGCCGAAACGCCGGACCTGTACACGCAAGCTGCGCAAGCCGAACTGGCCTACCTGAAAAAATCGCTGCGCCTGGTGTCGGACGCCGAACCGCGCGAAGGCTATGTGTGCCTGCCGCTGCTGCGCCTGCGCCGCCTGTCCACCGGCGGCTTCGAACTCGATCCGGCCTTCGTGCCGCCAAGCCTGACCATCCGCACCGCACAGCCCCTGTTCCTGCAACTGCGCCGCTTGCTCGACGCTCTGCAGGCCAAGGTCAATGCGCTGTACGGACACCATCGTGAACCGAGCCGCAACGTGATCGAATTCCGCAGCGGCGACATGTCCACCTTCTGGCTGCTGCATACGGCCAGCACTGCCTTCGCTTCGCTGTCGCACTACTACCATAATCCCGAGCTGCACCCGGAACGCCTGTACGAACAGCTGCTGTCGCTGGCCGGCGCGCTGATGACGTATTCGCGCAGCTGGTCGCTGTCCGACCTGCCGCCGTACCGCCATGACGATCCGGGCCCCGCGTTCTCGCAGCTTTACATGATCGTGCGCGAACTGCTGGACACCGTGATTTCCTCGCGCTACTTCGCTATCGCGCTGTCGCAGCCGAAGCCGGCGCACCACCGCGGCATGCTCGATTCGGGCAAGATCAGCGAAGACACTACCTTCTACCTCGCAGTCGGCGCCGAAATGCCGGCCGTGGAACTGGTGGAAGTGGTGCCGCTGCGCTTCAAGGTTGGTGCGCCGGACGACGTGGAAAAGCTGGTGCTGTCCGCCATGCCGGGCGTGCGCCTGGCACACGCGCCGCAAGTGCCGGCTGCGGTGCCGGTGCGTCCCGACACCTGCTACTTCACGCTGGACTCCAAAGGCCCGCTGTACGAGCGCATGCTGCAGGCCCAGTCCATCGAAATCTATGCCCCGGCCGGCATGCGCGAATTGCGACTTGAATTGATTGCTGTGAACTCCTGAACCAGAGCAGAACATGAACACCATCGCCCCACCTTCACTTATCGCCGAACCAGTCGCCGCACCGGCCGCCAACGGCTCCCTGCTGGACATGATGTACGACGGCTTCTACGCCCTCTTCATGCTGAAGAACGGCAGCGCCCCGCAAGACCACGCCGAATTCCAGTCGCGCATGACGCGCTTTCTCGACGACTTCGGCCGCAACGCGCGCAAGAAGAACGCCTCGGCCGACGATATCGATGCCGCAAAATACGCCTTCTGTGCTGCGGTGGATGAAATCATCCTGCGCTCCCATTTCTCGATCCGCGACGCCTGGGAACTGAAGCCGCTGCAATTGACCCTGTTCGGTGACCAGCTCGCCGGCGAAAACTTCTTCAACCGCCTGGACGCGCTGCGCACCCGCAGCAGCGAACACGTGGAAGCGCTGGAAGTTTTCCATATGTGCCTGCTGCTTGGCTTCCAGGGCCGCTACATCCTGGAAGGCTCGGAAAAACTGGGCTACCTGACCAGCCGCCTGGGCGACGAGATCGCCCACATGAAGGGCCGGCGCCCCGGCTTCGCACCGCATGCCGAACGCCCGGACCAGGTGATGCACAAGCTGCGCAGCGACTTGCCGCTGTGGGTGCTGTGCTCCGTGTTCGCATTGATTTCCGCGCTGGCGTATATCGGCCTGCGCACTTCGCTGTCCAGCCACACTGCGCAGCAAGTGAGCGCCTATAACGACGTCGTGCGCATGGCGCCGCGCCAGGCGCACGTCACCATCACCTTGCCGTGATGCGGTCGCTGTTCGGGACAGGCCTGGCCCAGCACGGCCGCCTGTTCACGCTTTCGAGCGCGCAGGAATCCGGCTTGCCGGAAAGCCTGATGGCCGAACGTTTTGCCGGCCGTGAAGGCGTGAATGAGCTGTTCTGCTTCGACATCGATGCGCTCAGCACGTCCACCAGCCTGGAGCTGGGCCAGTTCATCGGCGAAGAACTCACCGTCCGCCTGCTGCAGCCCGATGGCAGCCGCCGTTCCTGGCATGGCTTGTGCACGCAGGCCAGCTGGCTTGGCGCCGACGGCGGCGTCGCACGCTACCGCCTGCGCCTGGAACCGGCGCTGGCCCTGCTGCGCCTGCGTCGCGACAACTACATCTTCCAGGACAAGTCGGTGCGCGACATCGTCCAGGAGCTGCTGGCCGACTATACGCAAGTGCGTCTCGACTTCGATGTTACGCAGGAGCTGGCGCCGCGTGCCACCACCACACAGTACCGCGAAAGCGATTTCGAATTCCTGTGCCGCATCCTGGCGTCCGAAGGATTGAACTGGCGCTTCGAGCATGACCAGGACGAACAGGCGGCCCAGGATGGCCAGTCGCGCCACCGCGTCGTAGTCTTCGACAGCCAGGCCGCACGCCCAGCCGTGCAAGCCTTGCGCTTCCACGGCGTTCGCGCGACGGAACGCGACGACTCGATCGACCAGTTTGGCGCGCGGCGCGCCATTGCGCCCAACGCCATCAGCATCGCCAGCTGGGACCCATCGCAGGTGTCGGCGCCGGCCGCCGAACAGGCCAGCAATCTTGATGCCGGCGAACTGCCATCGATGTCGATCTACGACGGCAGCGAAGAACGCAGCTGCACCGCCAGCGGCGAAGCAGACGGCCATAGCTTGCTGATGCTGCAAGCCGCCGAACTGGCAAACAAACAGTTCACCGGCGAAGGCTCGGCGCGCCGCCTTGCCGCAGGCAGCAACTTCTCGCTGACCGGCCATGACCGATTCGACGGGGAAGAATTCACCACGCTGTGGGTCGAGCATGAAGCCCGCAACAACTTTACGCCATCGCTGAAGGCCGGTCCCGGCGTTGCTCCCGGCACCTACCGCAACCGCTTCGCCTGCGTGCGTTCCGCCGTGCCGCTGGTACCGGCTGCTACCGCGCAGCGCGTGCGAGGCGCCGCGCTTGGCGCACAAACGGCCCTGGTGGTCGGCCTGCCCGGCACAGCCAACACTACGCAGCGCGGCCAGCAGGTCCGCATCCAGTTCCCATGGCAGCGCGGCCAGGGCGCGAATCCGGGAGGCTCCAGCCACAACACGGATGCCGAGGGCAATGCACCGGGCGACGACAGCTCCGGCACCTGGGTACGCGTCTCGGAAGCGCTGGCCGGTCCGAATTTCGGCACCCAGTTCACGCCGCGCATCGGCACGGAGGTGCTGGTCGACTTCATCGAAGGCGACATCGACCGCCCTGTCGTGGTGGCCCAGCTCTATACCGGCAGCGACAGTCCGCCCTTCCCGGCCGGCGTCGACTCCAGCGCCAACCATGCCGGCGCCATCTCCGGCATCCACAGCCACGCCCTCGATGGCGGCGGCTACAACCAGTGGGTGCTGGACGACACCAGCCAGCAGCTGCGCATGCGTCTTGCCAGCAGCACGGCTGCCAGCCAGTTGAACCTCGGTTACATCGTGCACCAGGCCCCCGATTCCGCCGCGCGCGGCGCACACCGCGGCACCGGCTTCGAATTGCGCACCGATGCCTGGGCCGTGCTGCGCTCCGGTGAAGGCTTGCTGCTGACCACCAGCCGCCGCGAGGCGAAAGGCAGCGGCATCAGTTCCACCCAGCTGGAAGCGGATGACGCGCTGGAGCGCTTGCGTGCCAGCCAGAAGCTGGCCGATAGCCTGGCCAAGCCTGCCGCGCAGCAGCACGCCTTGTACAGCGCCCCAGCCATCAAGGCGCAGCAGGACATGCTCAAGCAGCTCGACCCGAAACAGGATGGCAAGTATGCCGGTTCGGTCAATGGACAACCCGGCCAACGCGCGCAAAACGGAACACGCGACCTCGATTCCGCCAAGCCGGTGGAGCGCTTTGGCAGCGCTGTCGCCGTTATCGACAGCGTGGACAGCATCAACTTCGCCACGCCCGCCTCCACCCTGCTGTTCGCCGGCGAACAACTGCATTGGACCAGCGGCGCCGACCTGCACCTGACGGCCGGCCAAACCTACTCCAGCGTGGCCGGGAACGCGGCCACCTTGTTCACCCGCGAAGGCGGCATCAAGGCCATTGCCGGCAATGGCGACGTTTCGCTGCAAGCCAATACCGGAGAGATGGAAATCCTGGCGGACAAGGAAGTCGTGGTCCTGTCGGTCAACGACGGCATTGAGATCAAGGCCAACAAAAAGATCGTCCTGCATGCAGGCCAGTCCTCCATTGTGCTGGAAGGCGGCAATATCACTTTTGCCTGCCCGGGCAATTTCACGGTCAAGTCGGCCAAGCACGACTTCCAGGGCGCAGGCTCCGCTGCGGCCAGCCTGCCGCCGCTGCCTGAAGGCTTGGTCACCATGCCTGAGGCATTCAAATCTGACGCCGGCCCGCACAGCCTGCGCTTCGCCTTTGCCGGCAGCGACAAGGTCGGTGACCTGATGGGCATCACCGGCCAGCCTTACAAACTGGTGGACGGCAAAGGCAAGGTCCTGGCAGAAGGAACCGTGCCTAAGGATGGCCGCCTGCCGCGCAAGGACTTCCCGAAGCAGGAAGAGCTGCAACTGGCGATTGGCGACGATTCCTGGCGCGAACAGCCTAATGCCGCCGCCGCTAATTTGCCGCCGACTCCTTTCGAACAGTATGTGGAAATGCACAATCGTCCCGAGCTGCTGAAGAGCTATACCGCGCAGCCGCATGACGATGACGTCCAGTTCCTGGACTCCGACATGATCGCCCATTTGATGGGCACCCCAATTGGAGATGATGAATGATCAAACGCCTTTTCATAGGCGCCCTGCTTGCCTTCAGCGTGACGATGTCGGCGTACGCCGCCAAAGAAGTTGTACCAATGAGCCAGGGACTGCACGAATGGCAGACCAGTTCCGGGAAGTTGATCCTGGTGGTCGGCAGCTACCAGGACGTCACCTCCTTCCACCGCAGCTACAACTTTTACTTCAAGGCCAATGGTGACCAGGACTGGAACCAGGTTCCACTGATCCCAAAGAATGGCGGCATGGAGTTTAGCTGGGAAAGCGCGAGCGGAGGCGATGTATTGCTGGCCGACGCCATTGTTGTCCCACGCAAGGAAGGTACGTTCTTCGTGATCGCCAGCCGGAATTCCGACAAAGGGTATAGCGAGTCTGGCGCCGCCAGCGCTACCTGGTACAAGTTCATCGAATCAGACGGCAGCAATCCGGACCAGCCGGCTTATTCACTGCAGCCAGTCTTCACGCGCCCGTACGGCAAAGTAAAGAACGGCGTCGAGGAGATACTCGCCAAGGAAGCCCTCCTGAAGCCTGCGCGTTAAGAACACCATCATGACGAAAGAGTACCTGAGCGCGAAGTACGACGCCGACACCTTTACAGTGGATTATGTCGCTGGTGACGGCAGCCACCTTCTGCGTAGTGGCGGCACGGTTGCCTGGCGCTTCAACAACCCCGGCAACCTGCGTCCCGGAAAAAAAGGAGTGCTGATCTATGGTGCAATCGGCATCGGTGATACCAAGACCAACAAGTCTTTCCTGATCTTCTCCAGTTACGAAGAGGGCCGGAAGCAAAAGAAGGCCCTGCTTCGCAGCCGCTACAACGACCGCACGATTTACACCATGCTGACCGGCATCGACGACGGCAAGGGCAAGCTCATTTACGGCTATGCCCCGAAGACCGACAGCAACGATCCGGAAAAGTATGCGGCTGTCATTTCCAAGCATACCGGCCTGCCGACGACGACCAAGCTCTCCGACATGACGGACGCGCAGCTCGAGAGCATGATGGATGCGATGGAGACGCACGAAGGGTTCCATGGCAAACAAGAAACCCGCAAGGAGAAGATAGTACCGGCCACCAATATCGTGGTCACCGATGGCGCCAAACCGAAAGCCGACCTGCCAGTCAAAATCGAAATCGCCGGCAAGGCCCATGAAACCAGGACCGACAAGAGCGGCCGCGTTCCGGCCATCGTCCACTTGACGCCAGGCGAGCAGGTCAAAATTTTCCTTACCGCGATCGACGGCCAATGGAAAAAAGCGCATGAATTCATCATGGCGCAAGAGTCCAAGACCCTGGCGCTGATCCACTCGCTCGACATCTTCTCGGCCACGACCGAGGTCAAAAAGGCTGAAACCAAGGCGCCCGCTGCTCCTGCCGCACGCACTCCGACCCTGTACGTGGTTCAACCAGGCGATACCGCGGGCCGTATTGCCAAGGATTTTGGAACGACTGTCGCCGAAATCAAACGCGACAACCCGCACATCAAAGATATCGCTCGCATATTCCCTGGCGATAAGCTCAACGTGCATGGCAAGGCAGCCGCAAAGCAGGCAAAGTCCGGCGGCGCTGCCAAGCCCGCTCCCCTGCCCCAGGCACCCAAGAAGGCTGCGACGGCGCCATCCCAGCCTGCGGCCAAGCCCCCTGCTGCGCCACCGGCAAAGAAGCCGGAACCAGCAAAACAAGCACCAGCCAAACCGGCCGAACCTGCACGCAGCAAGGAAGGCAGCGGTGCGCCATTGGCACTGATCCCGGTGGACCAGAAGCGTGCGCCGTGGATGGCAGTGGCAATCGAGGAAGCGAAGAAGTGGGCCGGCAAGACTGAGGGCACCATTACCAAGACCAGCAACTATCACAAGCTGACGGGCGCAGGATTCCTGACCTCCCTGGAAGGCAAGGACAACGCGTGGTGCGCATCCTTCGTTACGTACTGCCTGACCAACGCCCAGCCGGCGTACTCGAAATGGAAAAACTCGTTCCGCGCCCGAGCCGTTGCGCTGGACGACACTTTCGTTGAGCTCAAAGAACCGGTGTACGGCGCGATCATGCTCCAGGGGACCCACCACGTCGCCTTTGTCTACGCAAAGGATGGCGACAGCTACGCCTGCCTTGGCGGCAACCAATCCGACCAGATCAACTTCACGCCATTCAAAAAAAGCCTGCGCTTCTTTGTCCCGCTCGCGTATTCTGAATTCGCCAAGAAGGAAATCAAGGAAGGCAAAAGCCTGGTCAACCATTCTTGCGCAGATTTGAACAAGGCCTTTGGCATTTCGCTGCACAAGAAGGACGGCGACGCCACTCGATAATCATGAAAAGACTTGCCAATACCCTTAGCTATTCCGCTTGCGCGTTGATCCTGTTGGCCTGCCATAGCGGCCAGGCCAGCGACCTGACATCCACCACCATCCCTGCGGCCGAAGTCGGACGCCTCCAGGTCGAAACGGTCGGCAAAGTGGTATTGGCCAGGAAGGTGAATGACGCGCTCGGCGAGCATGTTCTCCTGCTGACTGAAAAATCGACGGCATCACCAAACGGCCGCATCGAGCATATCGAGCTGCTTGCCACCTATTACAACCAGTCCGCCGGCAAATGGACGCCTGAATGGACGGTCAAGGATGGTGTTGATTGCCCGGGGCTCGACAGCGCAGCATCGTTCTTCGCTGACGCAACGACGGTCACCGACCTGGATAAGGACGGCAAGGCGGAAGTCACCGTCGCTTACAAGACCTTCTGCGGCGGTGGCGTCGATCCTTCGACCGTCAAAGTGATCCTGCGCCAAGGTAAGCAGAAGTTCGCCATCCGAGGCGAGTCCCTGATCAAATTCAAGGGCCAGGAGCCGATGGGCGGCACGAACAAAGCCGACAAGGCGCTGCTGGAAAGCGATAAGGCCGTGTTCAAGCGCCATATGGATAAAGTCTGGCAGCAGGTGTACGTTGAACGCAACGATGGTTGATTGCGGCACGATTCTGAGACGCCCTATCACAGCACTCATCTGCTGCGCTGCCTTTTCCGCACAGGCGGCCGAAATGAATAGCTTCGGGTGCGCCGCAGGCGCTCGTTCGCAACGGCCGGGGATCTCCCTGTGCCTGCCGGGAAAGACCTTAACGCTGGATTACCAGGCGGAAGCCCGCCGGCTCATCATCGATATCAACGGCCACCCACACACGGTCGAACGGATCGACAGGAACTTCGGTCCAGAATTGATCGGCATGGAAAAGTACATCCGGTTCCTTCCTTTGGAGCTCCAGCCTTACCTGTCGCGCAATGTCGTCCTTTTCAACTCCGTTGTTCGCAGCAGCGGCGGCGAAGGCATGGGCCAATGCGGATCGGGGGCTGAGGTATTTGTGAATGCCCTGAGCATCAGTGAAGCAAAGGTCAGAGTGCTCGGCAAGGTACAAGTCGAGAGCTGCTCTCGCTCCATTTTCCCCGCAGCGATGGAAGGAGAAGAAGCCGACTTCTCTGCCTATTCAGTCCAGGATGGCAGGCTGGCAATCAAGTTCGGGAACTATCCGGAAATCGAGGGCTCACCGACGGCTCTCCTGTCCAGGGATTATCGCCAGTTTGAGTTCTCGCAAGCCAGGCAATGAAGTTCCAGTTCTTTTGGGCGCCACTGCTGGCATGCCTACTCGCCCCAGCCGCTGCAAACGAGACGGTGATCGTCTTTGACCATCCGCATTTGATTGCCACAACTTCCAGCAAAGGCATTCGCGGTTACTACAACGCGCAACACCAGATCCTGCACTTTTCCTGCAGCTTCCTGTTCAAGGAAACCAGCCGCCAATCCGATTCGACAATCGCCATTAACTCGTTTCCCATCGAGGGTGGAACTAAGGAGGATGATGTCCCGGGCAGAATTTGGGAAAGGAACGGTGAATGGATCATTCAAACCGACGAACCACAAGCCGGTTGTGGTAATGCTGCGGGCACTTTTAACAAGGGTCCAGACGATGACCATCCGGCCCGCTATGCCATCGTAAAGAAGATTTCGGCCATCGGTATTCGCGTTGTCCTGAGAACGACAAAACTAAACGACAAAAGCGGCAGCGCCTTCAAGGAACAGAAAGGTTTTCTCGTGGCCGGCGACGCAGTCGTTGCGCTTGAGCGTCACGATTCCCATACGCGCATTCGATACGTGCACCCTGCGACCAGCAGAATTACGACTGCCTGGGTAAACACCGGCGACCTGGGCGATCCATTCGCCCCTTCGGCCAAGAACAACTCTCAATGAAAATGATTCCAATGATGAAAAAGATTAGCTTTGCATCACTTGCGCTTCTCGCCTGCTGCACCGCCTCCGCGCAACCGCCAGTTTCTGCGATGGAGGGTGAGTACAAGCTCACGTCATCAACTACCGCTCCCGTGAGCAACTGGGGCTTCAGCAAGGCCCACATCTCCGTCAGGAAGCTGGACGAAAAGCATGTAGTGATCTTGTTCGCCTGCGAATGGAAGCGAGAGCCGAAGGCCGCTTGTGACGACTACTACTTCGCTGAATGGCGCGATGGCAGCTTCTATTTACAGGACATGAACACTGACTTCATCCGCATGTACTTCACCCCAGCGTCGCGCACCTTGACGATGATCAGGCGAGGCGCAGACGACAAGGCCAGTGTACGGCGCGACGTGTTCGAGCCAGTGAGCAGCGCTCCAGACGACGCAACGCTGGCCCGACGCCTGAAACGCGCAGAGAAGAGCTACGTCAATCCAGAGAACGTGCGCGTCTTCGGGCCCTATGCCAAGTGGAAGTATGAAAACAACCGGATCGAAATCCAAAATTGAATAGACTGACACATATTCTGTTCGCAGCAGCGGTCGTCCTGTTGGGGGCCTGTTCCTTCGAAGACCCGGGCCCACAGTCTGAAGATATTGCCGCTTTGCGCAAACTTATTAATGTTCCGATCGAGGCCAAATCCGCGCGCTGGGATATTTTTCGAACTCCCGAGACGGGCTCCAGGGGGATACCAGGTCCCGATGACTTCACCACTTTAATCGCTGAGTTGGACCATGAACAGGACTGGTACAGCTCCCTCAAAGAGCCCCCCGGAAAAACTTTCATTGTCCCCGAAGCAGCGCGGCCCTGGCTCACCAAGGAATTTCACGAACTGCTGGAGCGTAACAAGAACTCGTGGACTAACCTTGCCAGCCAGGGTGATTGCCGCAAGTATGCGACTTCGGTGGCAAAGTCCGGCCGAATAGTTGATGGCTTTGCCTGCAAGGCCGCCGGACGCATATTGTTGTACTTGACGCTGGATTCCCATCTTCCTTGACTATTTGGATCGAAATGCGGTTTTGAACACTACACCTTGATGTAAATTTTCCGCTTGTCCAGCCAATAGCCCACCATCCAGCAGGCAAGCATGAACAGCAGAGCAAACGCCAGCGAGGCAGCTTTCGGGCTGCCGATGGGTTGCAGCGCTGCGGCCAGCGGCGCGTATGTCCCGGTCTTGTCCAGCACGATTACGGCGACCTGCGACAGCATGTAGATAAACAGCGTGTTCTTCCCGAAGACTTCGAAAAAGTACGTCCAGCGCCGGCCGCCGCGGACTTCGATAACCCACGCCAGCGCCGCCAGCACGAGCAGCGCGGAACCGGTCGAGAGCAGCACATAGCTGCCAGTCCAAAGTTTTTTGTTAATCGGCAGTAGCGGCGCCCAGAACAGCGCCAGCACAGACAGCACTGCACCTGCGGCGGCCAGCACGCCCAGCGTGCGAGCGCTCGCTCCATTCTCGCGCAGGTAGCGGCCGGCGAAATATCCCGCGATGACATTCACCGTGGCTGGCAAGGTACCAAGCAGGCCTTCCGGGTCGAAAGGAATCCCCTCCCCTTTGTAAAGATGCCCTGCGCCGAAAACCCAAAGGTCAATCCCTCGGCCCGCGTTGCCTTCCAGGCTGAAATCGCCGAACAGCACCATGACCAGCCAATGGCCGAATAACGCAACGACACTGAACACCAATGCTCCACGCTCGCCCAGGTAATGCAGAACCAGAGCAGCGATGCCGAAACACAGGCCGATGCGCTGCAACACGCCGGGCAGGCGCACTTCGCTTAGCGGCCCGCCCAGCTTGGGCAACAGGCAAAGCAGCAGTCCGAGCGCAATAATGGTAACGCTCCGCTTGGCAATTTTTGCCAGCACGGCACTGCCGCCCATGCCCTCATAACGCGGCAACGTGAACGCCAACGCATTACCCACCACGAAAAGGAAACTTGGAAACACCCAGTCCGTGGGCGTGAATCCGTGCCAGGGCGCATGCAGCAACAGCGTATAGACGTGCCCCCAGTCTCCCGGCGTATTCACGACAATCATCAGCGCGACCGTCAGGCCGCGCAGGACGTCCAGCGATTGGTAGCGCGCGGCAGTCATTGCGCCTCCTCGTGCGGGCGTGCAGAACCGGGTGCCAGGATGCGTCGATATGCCCCCGCCGGCACATTCTCCATCGAGCTGCAAGCAGGTTCCGCCACCTTGGAGGGCTTGCTGCAAGGCTGATCGCGGTCGAGCGACCAAAAATGAATTCCCGCCATGCCCATCTTGCGCACTGCAGCCGCCGTGGCGCGCGCATCATCCAGGGTGTAGACGTTTTCGACTACATCGTTCACGCCGATCATCGGCGTCAGCTCGATCTGCGCATACGGCACTTTGTGTTTGTGATGTACGTTTTGCGCAGCCTGGATAGCAGATGCTGCCATATCGCAGCGACCGCGCCGCACAACGCATGCCTTGCGGCTCGCCGGCCCGTAATCCATCACCATCAGGTTCAGTACGTAATCCTGCACGTCATGCTTGCGCAAGGCAGCCAACACCTGCTCCCCGGTTTTGTTCAGACTGCGCGCGCTGCCGTCAGAGGCAGCATGGGTGGCAATGGTGAAACTGAAACGCAACTGTGGATGCGCCCTCTGTGCCAGGGCGATGCGAGCGACCAGCGAATCGATTTGGGCGGCCGTCTGGCCATGCTCGATGTCGAAGTCAAAGCCAATCAACTGCGGCGATGCATAGCGCGATACGAAGGACTCCATGCCCTCGTCGGTGGCGCAGGTAAAGATATTGCCCTGCCCTCCCGTCGAAACAATATAGCCAACGCCGGCCTGGACGAAGCGTGGCACATTGGCGGCAGCGACCGCAGCACCATCAAGCTCGCCCCAGCGCTCTGCACCGCATTCGCCCCGCGCAAAAGCCCAGGTTTGCACGCCCTGCGCCGGATCCCACGGCGACAGGTATTTATAGGGGCTATGGACAACTGCCGGCGCCGCAGCCGCTGCAGTTGAGAAGGCGGCGAGCGCCGCCAGTAATACTTTACGCATTCATACTCCGGATACAAAAAAGGCAGGGCCCCGGAGGAACCCTGCCATAACACTCTCACATCGGGATCATTACATTTTGCCGCGCACGCCGAAGAAGATCTGCTTGCCGTTCTTGTAGAACGCGCGTGGCTGGTCACGGGACGTAGCGTAAGACTTCAGGGTCGGGTCGTTCAGGTCCTTGCCTTCCAGCGACAGCGTGATGTTCTCGGTCAGGTTGTAGTTGAAGGCTGCGGACAGGGTGCCTACGTCATCCTGGTAGATTGCGCTGTTGCGGTCCAGGCCATTCAGGAAAGCCGAACGGTAGCTGTAGTTGATCCGTGCGCTGAACTTGCTGGTCTCGTAGAACACGCCCAGGTTATAGGAGTTCTTCGAGGTGCCGATCATGCTGCAGTCGCCCAGGTCAGCACAAGCCGACTTCGGAGCTGCCGCAGTTTCCTTGCCATCGGCGTAGGTGTAGTTCGCGTTCAAACCAAAGCCATTACCCAGGTCTTGTACGTACTGCAGTTCCACGCCGCGCACACGAGCCTTGGTGTTCACTGCGGAGCTCATGTTGTAAGTGGTGACCTTGCCAACCGACTGGTTGAAGAAGTCAGCTTTCGAGGAACCGAAGGTTACGTAAGAACCCATGTTCATGTTGTAGATGTTCATGCCAAGCAAGGACTTCGGCATGAAATACCACTCGACGCCCACGTCAACGTTGTTCGACATGATCGGACGCAGGTTCGGGTTACCGCCGGAACCGGAGAAGGTCAGGTCGTTCAGGCTCAAAGCACCCAGCGAACCGAAGTCGGGACGAGCCAGGGTGCGGCTGGCAGCACCGCGCAGCTTCAGGTCCGGCGTCAGGTTGGTGTACAGGTTGATGCTTGGCAGGAAGTCGTTATAGGTGTTGGAGCTATGGGTCGGGTTCCACACATTGTTCGGCGAACCGTTGTCGACGTCGATCTTGGTCTTCACGAAGCGCACGCCAACGTTACCGCCGAAGTTACCGAACTCCAGGTCGCCCATCACATACGCTGCAGTGGCTTTTTCCTTGATCAGGAATTCGCTCTGGTAGGCGTGGTTGGCGAAACTGACGTACTTGTCGCCCCAGGCCTTCATCGAATCGGCATCAAAGGTCCATGCATTGCTCAGCAGGTTAGGCAACGGGCTGCTCGGGAAGTTGGTCAAGCCGGTAGGACGGTTAGCCAGCTGCGAACCGGCAGCAGCAACAGTGCCGCCCAGCCAGGTCAACGAACGTTCGTGGTTCGCATTGCGCACGCCGAAATGCAGGGTCGGCACGCCGTTCCACTGGGTCTTGTACTGGCCGTCAACCTGGCCGTAGGTTTCCTTGTCCTTCGCGGTCACATCGGATGCCCAGCCGCCGAAGAAGTCGGCGCCAGTGCGCGGGTTGAAGGTGCCGGCGTTATCCACGGTGACGTTAGCTGGCGATTCCAGGCCGTGAGTCGTCATGCTGGCGCCGGAGTAAGCCAGCCAGGCTTCGTAGCCATAGTCGCGGGCGTAGCCGGTACCGCGGGTGGTACCAA
This sequence comes from Pseudoduganella sp., assembly GCA_039593775.1. Taxonomy (GTDB): domain Bacteria; phylum Pseudomonadota; class Gammaproteobacteria; order Burkholderiales; family Burkholderiaceae_D; genus Rugamonas. Next base: position 46,592 of record JBCNOP010000006.1, on the reverse strand, counting down.
CCTGGCCTTTGAACTTCAGGTCCTGGGTAGGACGATAGTTGAAGTCGAAGTTGACGAACTTCGAATCGCTGTAGGAGCCAGGACGGGCGATGATGTCCTGCACCGATGGACCCATCTTCGAGCAGTCCGCCACTGGGCAGGTGCTTGGGAGGGTGATCGAAGTGATGGTATCGCCGGTGACGGTCCACTTGGAAGGGATGACGCCGCCCACGCCGGACCAGTTGTTGGTCAGCGCCTGGTATGGCGCGAACATGAAGTTGGCGTTGATGTTGTCCGCATCCAGGCGGGTATAGAAGCCGTTGATGTCAAAGTCGAACTCTTTGTTGACCTTGACCTGGACGTCGATCATGCCGCCTTTGCGCTCACGTTCCTGGTTGAACATGGCGGTACCGGTCAGCAGGGAGATGTATTTGCCTGCCACTTCAGGATTGGCGGCCACCCACTGCGGCGCGTAGTCTGCGCTCAGCTTGTCCCACCACAGGAATTCCTGGCCGATACGGCGCAGGGTACGCTTTTCGTCAAACACCTGGACCAGCACGCCCACGTTGTTCTGTTCATTCTTCCAGTTGCCCAGGGCGCTGAATTGAGGGTCGGTCTTCTTGGAGCCTTCGCTGTAGACACCGGTCACGGCGCCCATCAGGGTCAGCGGGTCCTTGAAGCTCAGTGGCTTGCGGGTTTCGATGTCGACGTTGCCGGATGCGCCGCCTTCGATCAGGTTGGCCTGCGAAGACTTGTGCACGGTCACGCGGCCGATCAGCTCCGATGGGAACATCGAGTAGCTGACGGAACGGCCGCCGTTGGTGATGTTGGAGATGTACCAGTCGCCGCTCGACACGGTGTGGCCGTTCAGGGTGGTCAGCGCCAGGTTGGATGGAGTGCCCTTCAGGCTCACGCGGTCATTCTCGCCGAAGCCGCCTTCCGAACCGCCGGCAGTAGCAACCGATACGCCTGGCACGCGCTGCAGCGAGTCAGCAACGCTCTTGTCCGGCATCTTGCCCACATCTTCAGCGGTAATCACTTCAACCAGCGAATCGGCATTGCGCTTCTGGTTGATCGATTGTGCCAGCGCGGCACGCACGCCGGTCACGATCACGACGTTCTGCTCGGCCGGAGCAGCAGCCTGCTGTGCATGCGCCATGCCAGTGGTGGCGGTGAGGATGGCGACTGCAGTCGCGATCGGTGTCATATTGCGGTTCATTTACTCCCCCTAAGTATGGGCTGTCTCAAAGCCCGGTCTATTGTTACCAGTTTCTAAAACCACGTTCAAACCAATTGGACGCCAATATACCCCGATTGAATACCAGAACACTACCAATTTTCATATTTTTTTCACATGTTGTACTGAAAAGACATACCACTTTGGCCAGAAAAGCCTGCTGTTAGCGCTATCCCATGGGGAAGCGGGATGCGAGTGGCAGCATACCTCTGGTCATAAGGTCTTTTTTTGGTATTATCAGCCGCACCACAAAAGGGAGACCACATGGCATCGCTCGCGCAGATCATGGAAGACCTGGTGCAGACCAGTAGCCAGCCGCTATACCAGCTTCTGCAACGCGCCTTGCGTGATGCGATCAACCAGCACATGTTTGGCCCCGACGAAGCCCTGCCCGCCGAGCGCGTGCTGGCAGCCGACCTGAATATCTCCCGCATCACGGTGCGCAAGGCCATCGACGGGCTGGTTGAAGAAGGCTTGCTGGTACGCCGCCCGGGCTCCGGCAATTTCATCAACACCCGTATCGAAAAGAATTTCGCCAAGCTGACTTCCTTCTCGGAAGACATGCGGTCGCGCGGCCGCACGCCGCGCAGCGTGTGGCTGAAAAAATCGGAAGGCACGGTAACGCCGGAGGAAGCGCTGCGCCTGCGGCTTAGCCCTGGCGCACCGGTGTACCGGTATCACCGCATCCGCTTTGCGGACGAAGTGCCGATGTGCGTGGAGTACGCGACCATCGTGGCCGATGCGCTGCCTTCGCTGGAGTCGGTCGATGTGTCGATGTATGAGGCGCTTGAAGCTGCAGGGCACCGCCCGGTGCGCGCGTTGCAGCGCCTGTCCGCCCTGTTGCTGACGGGCGAACAGGCCAAGCTGCTGCAGGCGAAGGAAGGCGATGCCGGCCTGGCTGTCGAACGCCTTGGCTTCCTGCGCGACGGCCGCGCAGTGGAATTTTGCCGTTCGATCTTCCGCGGCGACATGTATGACTTCGTCGCGGAACTCTCGACACCTTAATCTTCGGCGTAACCCTTGCGCAGCTTCTCGTCGACCAGTTTTTCCATTTCCCGCATGGCGCGTTCCGGCGTTTCGAATTGCTTGAGCAGCGACTGGCCACTGCTGCCGATGCGGCCATAGCTGACGGTCAGCCCGGTGCCGCGCAGCGAAGCACGCCAGAACTTGCGTGAAGCACCCTGCTCAAAATGCAGGCTGCGTACATACTCTCCGGCCGCATCACCAGCAGGTGCCTGGGCATCTTCCGCGACGGCGGCTGCCACAGGCTGCCGTGCGAGCGGAATGGGATCAACCATCTGGTCCAGCGCCCGGTCTTTGCCGGACGACAGCATAGCCTCGATACGCTGCAGTACCGCTCCTGGATTATCCAGCCAGTCTTTGCCTGGAATATCCAGCACGCGCCAGCCGAAACTGCGCAACACGCCGGGCCTGAACACATAGCGCTCCACGCTGTCGCCGACTGTTTCGGCCGGATTATCGAGCAGGATCGCCAGCGCATAGCCGGTCCCAGTGGCGTCGGCGATGGCCAGGTCGCAGCGGAATTGCGAGCGGCCGACATTGACATGCACCTGGTGCCCGCGTTCGCGCAAGGCAGCCGCCAAAGCGTCCCGGATACTGTCTTGCGGAATATCGCGGGTGAAGGCGTGGCGCGCCCCGTGGTTCAGCGCACCCAGCACCGATTGCGCACGCTCGAACTGGCCAATGGCGCTGGCCTGCGCAAACTGGAGGAAAGCCCGCAACGCGGCCGCACCGTCGTTGTGGACATTGGTAATCGCTTCGGCATGGATGGTCGACACCACCGCCATGCGATGGCGCGCACGGCTGAAGATTACGTTCAGGCGCTTTTCTCCGCCGCGCTGGTTGATCGGGCCGAAGTTCATCAGCATCTTGCCGTCAGGGCCAGGCGCATAGCAGATACTCAGGATAATCACATCGCGTTCGTCGCCCTGTACATTCTCCAGGTTCTTGACGAACAGGCCGTTGAACTGGTCATCATCCTCGCGCACGTACTCACGCTCCAGGCGCGCCGCGAAGTCTGCATCTTCCTCCGCCAACGCTTCCAGTGCGGCTTCAATCGCCCCTTGCTGCGCTTCGGAAAACGCCACAATGCCCAGGCTCAGGCCCGTTTCGCGCCTGAGCATTTCGCGAACCGTGTGCGCGATATAGCGCGCCTCCGCTTCGTTGCGGCGACTGATATACACGCCGTCCGCCACCTGGTGGAAGCTGACCGGGCGCGCCATCAACAAATCGGCCGCTGTGACGCCGACGCCTTCGTCGTCGGAGCGGCGCGGCGTGGCCAGCGCAGACTCCTGCTCCAGCACCCGGTCAGGAATCGTCACCAGGCGTCCTTCATAGAAGGCAGCATTGGAGAAGCTGATCAGCGATTCGTGGCGGCTGCGGTAGTGCCAGGCCAGCAAAGTCGCCGGCAGGTTGCGCGCCGCCTGGTTCAGCAGGCTGTCCGCATCGAGGTTGATGGCGATGCGTTCGCCGCCCTCCTCCACCATGATCTCGTCCTCCCCTTCGGCAGCGCTCGCGCTGAAGAAGCTGGTTGGCGGAAGCTGCATTTCGTCGCCCACTACCACGACCTGGCGTGCGCGGCAAAGCGCAGGCACCGCTTCCTCAGTCGGGATCTGGCTGGCTTCGTCGAAGATCACTACATCGAACAGGTCGGCGGACAGGGGCAGCGTGTCGGACACGGACAATGGGCTCATCAGCCAGATCGGCTTCAGGTCGTTCACCACCAGCCCTGTCTCGTCATCGCTCAGGTCGCGGATGGAGCGATGGCGCATGCTCTTGCCGAATTCGTGTTCGAGCTCGCGGCGCCCGGTTGCGTACAGCTTCTTGAACGCCTTGGCGTCTTCATCGAGCTGGGTTGCCGAAGTAGCCGAAACCCGAACATGCTCGCTGAAGCGCTCGTGCTGCGTGGCCTGCACGACCTGCGCGTTCAGCTCCAGCAATTCACGCTGCTGCAATGCCACGGCGTGTACCGCCTGCGCCAGTGCCGCGCCATTGAAACCTGCGAGCACGGTGTCCGCCCGCAAGATCCGGCGAAACGCTTCGTCGGCGACCAGGGCATCAAGGCCTTGCGGCGCATGGTCGAGGCCCTGCAAGACTTGCGTGCAGGCCGGGTCAGCGGAGTGTACCGCACGCAACAACGGCAGCATGTCCGGCAAATCGTCCAGCGCTTCGCGCAAATCGCGCAGCAGTTCGGCGAGTTCGCCCAAACGCATGCCCGCGTCCAGTGCCAAGTCCTGCCCAACGCTCCGCGCCAGGCTGGCCAAGGCCTGCCGCGAGGCCGCTTCGGCACGTGCCGCGGCAACAGCGTCGGCCGACTGGCGCAGCCGAGCCACCAGCGCGGATGGGCCATCGGGCTTGGCAAGCCGCTGCTCGAGTTCATCCAGCGCGTGCAGGAAGGCTGGCATGTCGCTGACGCCGTATTGCTGCTGGCTGGTTGCAGCAAAAGCCGTCAGGTCAGCCTGCGCCGCATGTTCCGCCGCCAGCGCTTCCAGCACCTGCCGGTAGCCGGGGCGCACTGCGTGACGCCTGAAATCATAGCGCCGCTGCATTTCACCGCGCAGGCGCCACCATGACGGCTGCAGCCAGCGCAGGATGGAACCCTCCAGGCGCCCGGCCAGCTCCAAGGCTGCTGCCGTGTCGCCTGGCGTCAGCTTGTCGCGCCAGTTTGCCGTTGCCTCCTGCGCCTTCGCCACGGATTGCTTATGGCCAGCCATCGTACTGCGCACATTCATCAGGCCCGCGTACTGCGGCGAACTGTGGTCAAGCAGGGAGAGATGACGCGCGAGGCAGGTGTCCAGCAGCCACTGGCTGTCTGTCGCATCGCGCAGCGCTTGCGGCAGCGTCTCGCCGAATCCTGCCTCCAGCGTATCCAGCAGGGTCTCCGCTTCATGGCACAGCTTCTCGATCCGGCCGTAGGCATGCTCGTCCCCCACCACGGAACTGGCAAGACGTGCAAACGGGTGCGCCGCCAGGCTGTCCAGGCCAAAGCGTTCGCGCATCGCGCGATGCAGGCGTTGCACCAGTTCCCGCTGCTGGTCCCATGCCGCCAGTGAAGGCAGGCGTTCGCGCCATGCGTGGGATATTTCCGGCACGGCTGGCGCCTGGGCCAGGCGCCGCATCAGGGCGCGCACAGAAGCTCCCAATTCAGCCGGCGCAGCGGCCAATGCCGCTTCAAAGGCATCGATGCCGGCTTGCTGTGTGGCCAGGGCGTCGGTGATCTGCGCACGGCGCGCAGCCAGGGCTTCGCTGGCTGGCGGCTGCGCGACCCATTTTTCATAACAGCCGCGAAGGTCGGCGATGTATGCCTTCTTGTCGGCCTGCGAGTCGTGAATCAGGCAGCACAGGGAATCCAGCCCGCTTTGCTTCAGGCGATGGAACACCACGTCGAGCGCGGCCCGCTTTTCGCATACAAAGAGCACACGCTTGCCGCGTCCTGCGAAATCGGCAATCAGATTGGTGATGGTCTGGGATTTGCCCGTGCCAGGCGGCCCCTGGATGATGAAACTGCCTTGCGTGCGGGCCAGCCGCACCGCAGCGTTTTGGGTGGCATCGGCCGCCACCACATTCCATTGTTCCGCATGCCCCAGCGGTGGTGGAACGCCTGCCTCCAGCGCCCGTGGCTCGATCGAGAAAATCCGGTCGAACGAAGGATTTGGCGCGGGATCGTCCAGCAACTGGGCGTAATCACGCACCAGCGACATCTTGCGGTAATTGAAGTTGGCCAGGGTTACCTGGGTCAGGTCCAGGTCCCATGCATAGCGGTGGCCTTCCGTTTCTTCCAGTATGTAGCCGGAACGGTCCTCCGCTTCCGCCGCCGGCGCACTCATATACGCCATGCGATGCCGCGCCGTCGGCGCAGCTCCAGCCTCGAAACGCTGCGGCAATTCGCTTGGGCGAACCCAGTGCTCAAACAATGCGCGTCCCAGCGGCCGGTAATCATCGGCAGCATAGCTATACGGCGGCAGCCAGCTTTCTCCGCGCTTGGCGCCGGCCGTTGCGCGGCGGCGTTGGTACTGCTTCAGGCGCTGCAAGGCTTTCTGGCGCACCATGCGCACCGAAGCTTTTTCTACCAGGCGCAATTCGACTGCCGGCTCCGACTGGCGGATCTGGCCCAGGATATCGGCATGCACCTCGGCCAGCGAGGTCCGGGAAAGGTCCACGGTTTCGCCCAGGCGGATACCGTAAAGCTGGTTTAACTGGTGCCGCAGCACTGGATTGAATTCAGCCTCGCCACCGGCACACTGGATGACGTACTGGTCGCGCACTCCTTTGCGCTTGACCAGTTCGACGGGAAGCCAGAGCAGCGGCGTTGTGATGCGTTCCTCCGGCGCTTCCTTGAGGTTGTGCCAGCGCAGGAAGGCGATTACCAGGCGCAGGTTGCTGAAGCCATATTCTGCCCGGTCACGCCGGGTCTCGCTGATCAACTGGTCCAGGGCCGCAGGCAGGTACGGCTGGTCGTCAAAACGCAGCCAGCTTTGCAGCGCCACAGGTTTGCCCGCCACCAGTTCGGCCGCAAACGGACCGCCCCAGGTGCAGATCTGTTCCGCGCGGATGCTTTCGACCTGCAGCATCAGAGGCACGCTGGCCACAGTCAGGTTGACCGTCGCCGCGGTAGGCCGGAAGTACAGCAGGCGATTGCGGCGCGACAGGTCGAACAGGCGGTCACGCAAATGATTCAGCACCGCCGTGCGGCGTGGCGCTGCCCCGCTGGCGCCGGCCAGCGCACGCTCCACGTCCAGGACTTGCGGCTGGTCGCGCCAGGTGCGCAGGCGAGCCTCCAGCGCAGCCACGTCGGTCGCGCGCTGGTGCCGGTTCACTTCCGTCATTTCGACGATGACCGCGGCGACAATCGGATGCAGGCGGTCGTGCAGCAGGAACAGGTTGCGGCGCGCGTCGGCAAACTGCTGCAAGTCCTGCTCGTCCCGGAAGTCCAGGCCGCACGCGAGGCTGGCGAGCAGCATGCCGAGCATATACACGTCGCTGATTTCATCATGGTGCCCGGCCAGCAGCTCCCAACTGCCCGGCCCCGGCAGGTGGACTGGCCGCGTAATGGGAGCGGCCAGGTCCAGCTGAACCTCCAGGTTGCTGGTTTCGATCCCGTTTTCCTCAGTACGCCCGCGCTCCAGCTCTCCCACGATGTTCAGGCCGGAAGCCGGATGCGGCTGTACTTTATGGATGGCGGAAATATCCATGCGCGGCGGCTGGCCTTCCGCACGCCGCAGGCCTAAAACGCCGTCGCCACCGACCACGACGTTGTCCGGATCGAGTGCGGCCACCCTGCCTTGCGCATGCAATGCAGCGACCTCGTTAAACAAAGGCAGCAGCAGAACCAGCACATCGTCAGTCGACAATGCGGCCCCGTCCTGCGCCTCGATCAATTGGCGCAGGGTGCGCGCCGTTGCGTCATGCTCGCTCATTCTTTCAACTCCTTGGCCAGCTGACGGTTATAGCGGTCCAGTTCCCGTTTGCCAAAGCCGGCGTCACGCCGCAGGTTGCGGCGCAGGCCTTCCAGGCTGCCCAACTGCTGCGCCACCTGGCCGGCGCGCAGCAGTGCCGGCTCACGCTGGTCGGCGTCGGCCAGTGCCAGGTCCAGCATGAGTGCATTCAGGTAATCGCGCACGGCGTCGTCGACGGCGTCCTCGCCGAATGCTTCGGGTGCAATCACGGGTTCGTTACTGCTCCAATCGGGGAACAGCGTGCGCACTTGCGCCAGCACGGCTTCGCTCGCAAGCTCGGTGCCATCCAGGAAATAGGCGAGGAAGCCGCGCGTCATTTCCTGCAGGCGCAGTTGTCCCGGCAAATCCAGTTGCGCAAGCGCCAGGCGGCCATGCAGGCGCGAATCGATCCAGCTGTCCAGGTTCGCTGCGCCCTCCCACCACAGCGACAGTGCGCGTGCGCGGATAAAGGTCTCCGGGTGGCTGTGCGCCATGCTTGCGCCGGCCTCGCTCGATTCAATCTCGCTGGCCTGCCGCAAGTAGGCTGCCGGATCGACAGTGCCGATGCCGGTTTGTACTTTCACCAGCGTCGACACTGCCGGCCCCACGGCTCCCGCTGCAATGGCGCCGCCGCGGTCGGCATACAGCTCCGTGTGCAGGGCGAATCGGCGGTAAGTCTCACGCAGGCTGGCGCTGGCGTCAGGCGATGCCAGCGCGTCGGCAAGAATACGCTCGGCAATAAGGAAACTGCCTTCGTGCCCAGACCAGAGCACGTAATGCGCGAGTTCATGCCCGAAGAGTGCCAGCAATTCGTCCTGCGACAGGCGCTCCAGCACCGGCCCTTGCAGCACGATGTGCACCTCGTCCGGCACGAATACCAGTGCCGCGTTCATTTCCTGTCCCGGGGACTGGTACAGCGTAGCCGGCGCCAGGATGCCAAGCCTGACCATGGCTTGCGCCAGGACCTGGTGCACGCCGGCGTGGCCTTGTTCCTCGATGCGATAGGTGTCGCGCAGAAGGAGCGCGCGCAGCGTTTCGCGCTGCTCCTCCTCATTCCTGCGCTCGCTGGCCCAGCGCCAAACGTCCGGTTCGTGACGGCGCAGGTGGTCGACGACCTTGGCGTGATAGGCCAGTGGCTGCAACTCCATGCTGTCCCCCTAGCGCTTGGCTTTCGAGGCGTCGCTGGCGATCACCACGGTCAATTTGGCTGGATCGATATGCTTGCGGAAGGCTGCGCTCACCTGCTCCGTGGTCAATGCTTTCAGCTTCGCTTCGTATTCCTTGCTCCAGGCGAAGGTACGGCCCAGGTAGCGGAAGTGCGACCAGGCGCCTGCCACCACGTCGTCCTTCGATCGGTTCTGCACGCGCTGCTGCATCAGGCCCGATTTGGCTCCTGCCACTTCGGCTGCGGTGAAACCGTTCTTCACGGCGCGCTCGAGCTCCTGGCGGACAGCCGCTTCCAGCTTGACCATGTTCTGCGGCGCTGCAATCGCTTCAATAGTGAAGCCGCCCGCATCGTCAAGGTCGCCGGCATCGAGCGAGGAACCGCCGCCGTAGGACAAGCCTTCCTTCTGGCGAATCCGGTCCATCAGGCGCGACTTCAGGCCGCCATTGCCGAAGATGTAGTTCGCCACCTCCAGCGCCGGGTAATCCGCGTCGTCCGTGCGCAGCGGAATGTTGATGCGCGCGGCGAACATGCCGTTTTCCTTGTCTGGCGCATCCAGCGTGATGCGGGTCGCGGCCTTCTCGACATGCTTGTCCAGAATCGGCGCATACGCCGCCTTGGTTTGCCAGCCAGCCAGTTCTTCGTTGACGACCTTGACCAGTTCCGCCTTGTCGAAGTCACCCACTACGGACAGCTCGCCGCGCGCAGTGCCATAAAACTCATCGTGATAGGCCTTCACGTCCGCCAGCTTCATCGCTTTGACTGCTTCAATCTGTTCATCGAGGGTCAGCACGCTGCGCGGGTCGCCTTTTGGCCAATGGTCGAAGTACTCGGCCAGCTTCCGGCCAGCCATTGCCTGCGGATCGTTGCGGGAAGCTTCAATGCCGACGATCCACTGCTGGCGCATCTGCTCGAACTCCGCTTCCGGGAACGAAGCATCCTTCAGCACGTGGGCCACCAGGCGCAGCGCAGCCGGCAGGTTTTCGCGCGTCGTCTCGAAGTGATAAAGGCTGCCGGACATCTTGAGCTTCGACATCGCATCCGCCAGTTGCGCGCGCGAATATTTGCTGGTGCCGCGCGCCAGCATCTGGTCTGCCGCCGCCGACAGCATCTGCTTGCCGAACTGGTTCTTTTCATCGCCCCAGTGCAGGCGCAAGTCCACCGCCACAGTCTCGCCGCGATTTCTCTTCGGCAGCAGCGCCAGCTTCAGGCCGCCGATGTCCTTGAGCTCCGTGCGGGCCATGATGTTGTCCTGGCTCGGATCGAAGTTCTCGGATGTCAGCGCGCTGGCCTTGCTCTTGTAATCCTTGACCAGCTCGGCCGCCGTCGGCGCCGGGCCGATTTCCGCACGCTGCGGCGCGTCGTCCGGGATGAAGATGCCGACAGTGCGGTTATCGCGCTTCATGTAGCGCCCCGCTGCTTCCGCAACCTGGGCGGAAGTGATCGCCGCCAGGCCGTCGCGGCCCTGGAACAGCAGCCGCCAGTCGCCCAGCGCAATATGCTCGCTCAAGGCCACGCCGACCTGCTGCGGATTGTTCAACGCCTTTTCGATCGAATTGCTGTACTCGCGGCGTGTACGCTCCATTTCCTCTTCGGTCGGCGGCTTCTTTGCAAAGCCTTCGACCGTGGCAATCAGCTCATCGCGCACCGGCTCGATCGGCTGGCCCATTTTCACCACGGCGCCGAACACTTGCAGGCTGGGCGCAAAGCCAGGCTGGCTCATGGAAAACACCTGCGCCGCCTTGCCGCTTTCGACCAGTTCCTTGTGCAGGCGGCCATTCGGCGTATCGCCCAGCACCTGTCCCATGAAGGCCAGCGGGTCGGCATCGTTATGCAGGCCCGATGGGACCTTGTAACCCACCAGGACGATCTGCACGTCCCCTTTGCGGCGCACCGCGTACTGGCGCTCGCCGTCCTGGGTTGGTTCCACGGTCCAGAACTGCGGCAGCTTGCGCTTCGGCTTTGGAATCGCGCCGAAGGTCTTGCTGATCCAGGCCAGGGTCTGCGATGGATCGAACTTACCCGCCACCAGCAGCACCGCATTATCCGGCTGGTAGTAGGTGCGGTAGAAAGCTTGCAGGTTCTCGATCTTGACGTTCTCGATGTCGCTGCGGTTGCCGATGGTGGAACGGCCGTAGCTGTGCCAGTCGTAGGCAATGCTCTCCATGCGCTTGTACAGCACTTCGAACGGGCTGTTCTCGCCGCTCTCGTACTCATTGCGGACGACAGTCATTTCCGAATCCAGGTCTTTCTTCGCGATGAAAGACCTGGTCATGCGCTCGGCTTCCATGTCCAGCGCCCACTTCAGGTTTTCCGGGCTGGCCTGGAACACTTCATAGTAATTGGTGCGGTCCAGAGAAGTGGTGCCATTGAACTCCATGCCGCGCTCGGAGAACTGCTGCGTGATATTGCGGTGCTTCGGCGCGCCCTTGAACATCAGGTGCTCCAGCAAGTGCGCCATGCCGGTCTCGCCATAGTTCTCATGGCGCGAGCCGACCAGGTAGGTGACGTTGACGGTCACCGTCGGTTTCGACGCATCGGGGAACAGCAGGACTTTGAGCCCGTTGGGCAGGCGGTATTCGGTGATGCCTTCGACGGAAGGGCCCTTGGCAACGCCGGCGGGCAAGGTCTGGGCAAGAGCGGAAGAAGCGGTCAGCAGCAGCGCTGCGACATATCGGATTTGCATGGGGTTCTGCTCATGTTGGCAAAACCCTATCCTACGACACTTACGCCTTTTCGTCAGGTAGCAGACAGGCCTCGACGACCTGCAGCTTGTTATCCTTGGCGAATTCCTTAACGAAGTTGTAAGCCATCGGCTGGATTTCGCGCAGGCCTTCGTTGACCACAACGGCCTTGATGCCGTTGACGACGGTCGGCGTGACGTAGGGCGAGAACTGCAGGTGGGCATGGCGGCCGCCGGAGCCTTCCGGGCGGAAGCACGACAGTACACCGGCCAGTCGTTCCGCCCAGTCGCTTGGACGGAATTGTTTGCCGTCGGTCGTAAGCCCAAGAATGAAGAACTCGCTGGCCATATACCTGAAACCCAGTTGCTGTGAGGAACCCCAGTATTATATCTTATAGAAGACTTGAACGGGGTCCCAGGTTCAGGTCATTTTAGCCGAGCCACACCGCTCCGGACAGCAACAGCAGCAACATCATCCACAGCAGCAGCGCGCGCCATACCAGGCCGACCGTGCTTTGCAGGGCGCGCACGCCCGGTTCATCGCCCGGCAACTGGTCCACTTCCATGTCGCTGATGTCGACGGTAGCTGCATCGGACGGGATGATCTTGGCCGCGTTTTCATTCGGCGTGCCGAGGCGCACGCCCATGGCGCCGCCGCCCGCCGACAGGATGATGCCGATCGCTTCATCCTTCCAGCGATGGGCGAAATTGCGCCAGGCGTAGATCGCATCTTCGAAATTGCCGACCACGGCAAATGCGACCGCCGTCAGGCGGGCCGGAATCCAGTCGATCCAGTAGAAGGCCTTGGCGGCAAAGATGCCGAAGGCTTCCTGGCGCATGTGTTCCGGCTCATTCCAGGCGCGGGCCAGGTATTCGGACACGCGGTACAGGATGGCGCCGCAAGGACCTAGCGGCATCAGGAACCAGAAGAACACGCCGAATACATTGCGGTGGGTGGTCACCAGCGCCTTCTCCACGGCGATGCGGGAAATCTCTGTCACTTCCATGCCCACGGTATCGATCTTGCACCACTCGGCGAGCAGCGCGCGCGCCTGGCTTTCATCGCCCGCATTCAGCGCCAACTGGATTGAGGTGAAGTAATGGCTGTAGTGGCGGAAGCCCAGCGTCAGGTAAACGATCAGCACATTCCAGGCAAAGGCCGCCAGCACCAGGTTGTAGCGCAGCAGCAGCCAGTACACCAGGCCGGCCGGCAGCGTCAGCGCGCCTACCAGCAGGAACCAGCCCATGCGGCCATGGCTTGCGTGTCCGGCATTGAACCACTGCTCCATGCGCACTGCCAGGCGCTTGAACTCGGCCCAGATCGGGTTGTCCGCTCGCAGGGGCTTCAGTTGCTCAAACAGCAAGGCCACGAGAATGGAGAGAAAAGTCATCTATATCCTTTGATTAGCAGTACCACAATGCCCGCTACGATAGCTTATGCGCGCAAGAAATGAAACAGGTTGCGCAGCATGCCGGCCGTTGCGCCCCAGATAAAATAATTCTGGTACGGCATCGCGTAAAAAGTGCGGCGGCCGTTCGGCAGTTCAGCCGCCAGCCGCTGGTGATTGGCGCCATCCATCAGGAAGTGGAACGGCACCTCGAAGATTTCCGCCACCTCGAACGGGTCGGCCTTCAGCTCGAAAGGCGGCGTCACGAGTCCCACCACTGGCGTCACGGCGTAGCCGGTGCCGGTGTAATACAGGGGCAGCGTGCCGATCACGTCGATATGGCGGCGATCGAGGCCGATCTCCTCTTCTGTCTCGCGCAGCGCGGTATCGATTGCGTTGGCGTCGGTAGGCTCGGCACGTCCGCCGGGGAAGGCCACCTGCCCCGCATGGTCGTTCAAGTGCGCCGTGCGCATCGTCAAGAGCAAGTAGACGCCATCTTCGCGCAGCACCAGCGGCACCAGTACGGAAGCCGGCGTTGGCTGGCCGCGATGCAGGCCAAGCGGCGGCTCGGATGGTTCGGGCGTCCATTCCGGCGGCGAAGCAAAGCGCTGGCGCAGCCAGTCCGGCGCAAGGCGTTCCAGCATCACGGCAGCTTCGCCGGCGATCGCTTCAATCGGGAGTTGGGTCGGGTCGAAAGGTGTTTTGGCCATGGGCCGCATTGTACCAAGCTGAAAAAAAAGGACGCCCGAAGGCGTCCTTTCCGAATCCGATACCGGGGGTATGGATTACTCGGCAGCTGCAACCTTGCGGTTTGGCAGCTTTTCCTTGATACGTGCGGATTTGCCCGAACGCTCACGCAGGTAGTACAGCTTAGCGCGGCGAACGTCACCACGACGCTTCACTTCGATCGAAGCGATCAGTGGGGAGTACAGCTGGAAGGTACGCTCAACGCCTTCGCCGGACGAGATCTTACGAACGATGAAGTTCGAGTTCAGGCCGCGGTTACGACGAGCGATAACAACGCCTTCGTAAGCCTGGGCGCGCTTGCGGGTGCCTTCAACTACGTTTACGTTGACGATCACGGTGTCGCCAGGTGCGAACTCAGGGATGTTCTTGCCCAGGCGAGCGATTTCTTCTTGTTCCAGTTGCTGGATCAGGTTCATTTTTATGACTCCTATAACCATCTTGCCGGCGCTATCAAGGATGCCCGGTAGAGGATGGGGTTAAACACGGCAGGCAACATGCCTGCCACGGTACAACAACGGGTTTTTATAAACCCGCCAAAAACTTTTCGTCCTTCTTCGAGAGCAGGCCCGCTTCGCGTGCCTTCACCAGCAGGTCGGGACGCTTGCGCGCCGTCGCTTCCAGCATGCGCTCGCGGCGCCACTTCTCGATCTCGGCGTGGTTGCCGCCCAAAAGCACGGGTGGCACGGCCTCGCCTTCGTAAATCTCTGGCCGCGTATAGTGCGGCGAATCCAGCAAGCCGTTGACGAAAGAGTCTTCGACTGCGGAAGCATCGGTATTCAGCACGCCTGGCAGCTGGCGCACCACGGCATCCATCAGGGCCATGGCAGGCAGTTCGCCGCCGGACAGCACGAAATCGCCGAGGCTGATTTCTTCATCGACGCAGCGATCCAGCAAACGCTGGTCCACCGCTTCATAACGGCCGCACAGGATCACGAGGCCAGGTTCCTGCTTCAGCTGCATCACGCGTTCGTGCGTCAGCTGTTTGCCTTGCGGCGACATGTACACCACGCGCGGCGCCGGCAAGCCTGCCACCACCTGGCGCTGTTTCGCGGCCGCGATGGTCTGCTCCAGCGGCTTGGCCAGCATCACCATCCCCGGGCCGCCGCCATATGGGCGGTCATCCACGGTGCGGTGGTTGTCGGTGGTGAAATCGCGCGGATTCCACAGCGACAGGCCCCAGCGCTTCTGCTCGAACGCGCGGCGGGTAACGCCGGACTGCGTCAAAGCAGCGAACATCTCAGGGAACAGGGTAATGACGTCGAATTGCATTGTGCGGTTCCGGATTAGTAATCCAGGCCCCAGTCCACGATGATCTGCTTCGCGTCCTTGTCCACCTTGATAACAAACTGGCTTACAAACGGGATCAGGCGCTCTTGCGCCTTGCCATCAGCCTCGTATTCGACGCGCAGGATGGATTGAGGTCCATTGCTCATCATGTCCGCGACTGTTCCAAGGCTTTCGCCCTGTTGATTCTCAACTGCCAGGCCGATCAGGTCGCCCCAGTAGTATTCGTCCTCTTCCAGCTGCGGGAAGTCGGCACGCGACACGAACACCGATGCGCCTTTCAGCGCCTCTGCCTCGTTACGGTCCGTCATGCCAACGATCTGGGTGACGACGTCGCCACCATGCAGCTTAGCCCGCTTGACTTCAACGTCACGCAGGCTTGGCTTGTCGAGCCACCATGTGGTGGCATGCAGCAGCGCATCTGCTTCGGTGGAGAAGGGTCGGACACGGACCCCGCCGGCGATGCCATAGGCACCAGAAACAAAGCCGACCTGAACCAGGTCAGCCGGGGCTTGCGCCCCAGATGCGGTCTTGCTGCTCAAAACTTATAGCTACTATTAAGCAGCCTTCTGGCCAGCAACCAGCTTGGCAACAGCTGGGGACAGCTGAGCGCCAACGCCTTGCCAGTAAGCCAGACGGTCAGCAGCAACGCGGAAGGTTTCTGCTTGGCCGGTAGCCATTGGGTTGAAGAAGCCGATACGCTCTACGAAACGGCCGTCACGACGATTGCGGGAATCGGTTGCAACGATGTTGTAGAAAGGACGCTTCTTGGCGCCACCACGAGCTAAACGAATAACGACCATAATAATTCCAAAAAAGTGTGCTGAGTCGGAAAAAGCCGCAAATTATAGCGCGCTTTAACTCCAACCGGCAAGATTAATCAAATTGGTGGGGAATTGGACAATCCGGGATTATCCCCTGAACTGGCCTCGTCGGCAACAGCTTTGTTGTGCGATACTGCCGGTTTTTCGGACTTTTCGGCAGCAATCATGTCTGTTTTACACAAGAACAAAACTTTCGCCGCCCTGCTCGCTGCCGCCACGGGTGGCGTAGGCCTGCACCGCTTCTACCTGCGCGGCCTGGCCGACAAATGGGGCTGGCTGCATGCGGCAAGCCTGCTGGGTGTCGCCGCCGTGTTCGCGGTCTGGCCGAAAGCCGATCCCTACTTCCTGCTGCTGCCGCTGATCCTGTCGATCCTGGTTGGCGTCCTCGAAGCGCTGGTCCTGGGCCTGATGCCCGACGAAAAATGGGATGCCACCTTCAATGCCGGCACCGGCAAGCAATCCAGCTCACGCTGGCCGCTCGCGATCGTACTGGTCGCCACCCTGATGTTCGGCGCCTTCGGCCTGATCGCCGCCATCGCCCGCCTGTTCGACCTTCTGTATACCGGCGGCATCTACGGCTGACCCCGTGTCACACCGTGGGGTCACACCCCAAGTGTGACACGAGCTCTGCCACGATACGCCTGAGGCCGTGTCCCGATTGGGGTGTGACCCCAAGGTGTGACACGAGCTGATCCACAGCTAACGTCTTGTCACAAATTAGCATTCCATTCGGCAACTATTGACCTATACTCACTATCACCACAACCGCTTTGGAGAAACCATATGAAACTAACTAAATTCCTCTTGCCAGCCATCCTGGCCGTAACGGTAACCGGCGCTTATGCGCAACCGAAACGCGCGGTTTGCGCCGAGTGCGGCACTGTGACCGCAGTCAAAATGATTGAAAAAGATGGCGAAGGCGGCGCAGCTGGCATCGTTGCCGGCGGTATCGCTGGCGGCCTACTGGGCCACCAGGTAGGCGGCGGTACTGGCAAGACCCTGGCCACCGTTGCTGGCGCTGCCGGCGGCGCTTACGCCGGCAAGAAGATCGAAGGCAAGATGAACAAGGTCAAGGAATGGCACGTGACCGTCCGCTACGAAACCGGCAAGGTCGGCACCGTCGTACTGAAGAACGATCCGAACCTGCGCAACGGCGACCACGTGCGCCGCGAAAACGGCGGCCTGAACCGCATCTAAGTCCTTCGCGACAGCAGTAACCCCATCCCCGCGCCGGCCAGCAGGCCGGCGCAAATCCGATTGAACACCCTCTTCCCGCGTGGTTGCGCGAACCACTTCTGCATGCGCGCCCCCATCCAGGCGTAAGCCGCCAGCGCCACCACTTCCAGCAACAAGAACAATACGCCCAGCACAAAGAACTGCGCACCTACAGGACCGGCAGGATCAACGAATTGCGGCAGGAATGCCGTAAAGATCAGGATCGCTTTCGGATTGCCCGAGGCGACAAAGAATTCCTGACGCGCCAACGGCCACCACCCCGCCGCCTGCGCTGCGCTTGCCACCTGCCCGCCTGGCTGCGCGCGCCAGAGCTGCCACGCAAGGTAGAACAAGTAGATGGCGCCAACGGTCTTGATCCCGTAGAACAGCAGCTCCGAGGTATGCAGCGCCGCAGCCAGTCCCGCCGAGGCCAGCGCGATCATGCCGGCGAAAGCCACCAGCCGCCCGGCACCGGCCAGGCATGAGCGGCGAAAGCCATAGCGGGTAGCATTGCTGACCGAGAGCAGGTTGTTCGGTCCCGGCGCCATGTTCAGCGCAAAACAGGCGGGCACAAACAGCATGAGGGTTGAAGCATCCATGGCCGGCTCCATATTGAAATTTTAGTTAATATACAACACCCAAATGCGCAAGGAGCTACCGTGACAGACAACAATACCACGCCACACTTCCCGCCCCAGTGGCAGCCGCTGGTCGACCGCGCCGCCAGCGCCTTGCGCGAACTGGCCGTCAATGAAGACGCCAAGGCCCGCTTCCTCGAAGACCCTATGCTGCGGCCTTACATGGAACGCGTATCGCAGCGCTATGTTGCCGGCAGTACCGTGGCGGACGTGATCGTGCGCGCCGCGATGATCAACCAGAACGGGCACCGCGCTTCGGCCGAGTACATGGGCGAGAGCGTGCGAGACGAGGCGTTCGCCAACGCGGAAACCAGCGTTTTCCTGCAATTGGTGCAGGCGATTGGCGAGCAGCGCCTCGATTGCTCGATCTCTTTCGACCTGTCGCACATAGGCTCACTGGTCGATCCGGAGCTGGGCTACTACAACGCGCGCCGCATCGCGCGCGCGGCCAGGGAGATCGGCCAGGAAGTGATGATCTCGATGGAAGCTTCTGACCGCACTTCCGGCATTTACGACATTTACAGCCGCCTTCATGAGCAAGACGGATTGTCGAATGTCGGCATTACCGTGCCGGCCAAGCTGCACCGCACTGCGAACGACCTGCCGGCGCTGCTGCGCCATCCGGGCCGGATCCGCCTGGTCAAGGGTGCCATGTTCGAACCGGTGGAAATCGCTTATCCTCGCAACAGTCCCGAGCTGGCATCAGCCTATCGGCGCTATGCAGCGCTCCTGCTGCGCAGCGGCCACGTGTGCTCGATCGCCACGCATGACCGCGCAATCCAGGATGAACTGGCGGCCATGATCCGCGCCGAAAGTATCGCCGCCGGGCCTTATGAGTTCGAATCATTGATCGGGTTGGGCGAAAAAAATATCGCCGACCTGCGCGACGCTGGCTTCGCCACTCGCGAATACGCAGTTTTTGGAAAGGAGTACTTCTTGTACGTATTGAACCGCATCTCCGAAGAACCAGTCCGCCTCTACCAGGCGGTCGTTGACGCCCTGGGTGCCGCTTGATGCACCGCCTTCTCGCAGCATCCGCCCTGGCAACCGCCGCCCTGGCCGCAACCGGCGCCGCGCACGCGCAGTCGGTGGCGATTACGATCGACGATGGCCCGAATGCAGGCAATACGCCACGCATGTCGGCGCAGGAACGCAACCAGGCCATGCTGGATGCGCTGGCTAAGCACCGCGTGCAGGCAGCATTGTTCGTCACCGCCGGCTTCGGCGCCAACACGCCGCAAGGCCTGCCCCTGCTGCAAGCCTGGAGCAAAGCCGGTCACGCCATTGGCAACCACACCGTCACGCATCCGGACCTGGAAAAAGTCCCGCTGGCCGAGTACCAGCGCCAGGTCAAGGAATGCGACCGGCTGATCAGCACCCAGCCCGGCTACCGGAAATGGCTGCGCTTTACCTACCTGCGCGAAGGGAACACACCGGAAAAGATCGACGGCATGCGCAAATTCCTGCACGAGCATGACTACCGCA
This sequence comes from Pseudoduganella sp., assembly GCA_039593775.1. GTDB lineage: Bacteria > Pseudomonadota > Gammaproteobacteria > Burkholderiales > Burkholderiaceae_D > Rugamonas. The sequence goes on along the minus strand of JBCNOP010000006.1, from coordinate 27,492 downwards.
ACGCCTATGTGAGCATGGATACCAGCGATTGGCGGCTGAACGAAAAGCTGGAGCAGGTGCTGAAGAAGGATCCGAAGGCCGACGTGAGCGCAATCCGCACCGCCTACCTGGCCCACATCAAGCAGCGGGCACTGGCTTACCGCGAGCTGTCGCAGCAACTGCAGGGGCGGGACATTGCGCAGGTCCTGCTCCTGCACCACAACCTGCTCAATGCACTGTGGCTGGATGACGTGTTGACGCAGTTCGAGGAGATGGGTTGGAAGATCATCACGCCGGCAGAGGCATTTGACGATCCGGTCTACAAGCTGGAACCGGTGCGCAAGGCGGCGGGACAGAGCCTGCTGCTGTCGCTGGGTCGCGTACTGGGGCTGGGATTAATGCCGGGCGGTGAGCGCCTGGTGGATGATGGCGATTTTGAGATTGCCGAGATTGAGAAGAAGGGGCTTTAAGCTGCCAAACCGGTAAACCAGTGTCTGACCCGCAGGGTCAGACACTTGGCCCGCGACCGCCGCGTATCGGTTTAGAACTGCTCGACGTCCAGGCCCAGCACGCCGGCGCTGCCATCAACGATGGCGGCGCGCATGCCGGTGGAGCCCGACAGGATGTGGTCCGCGAAGAAGCGCGCGGTCACGATCTTGGCGTGGTAGAACGAAGCATCGCCCTCGCCTGCCGACAGCTTGGACTGCGCCACCAGCGCTGCACGGCCCATCTGCCAGCCGCCGAACACGATACCGGCCAGCTTCAGGTAAAGCACGGAGCCGGAGAACACACCCTTGATGTCCGACTTGGCGTGGTTGACAACGAAGTCCACCACAGCTTCCAGGTCGTCCGCACCTTGCACCAGGTGCCTGCGGATGGCCACGAAGTCAGGGCTGTTCACGCCAGCCAGTTCTTCGGCAGTCGCGCGCACTTGCGCAATGATCGACTTGGCAAGCGCACCGCCATCGCGCACGGTCTTGCGCCCGATCAGGTCATTGGCCTGGATCGCGGTGGTGCCTTCGTAGATGGTCAGGATCTTGGCATCGCGGTAGTGCTGCGCTGCGCCGGTTTCCTCGATGAAGCCCATGCCGCCGTGCACTTGCACGCCGTCGCGGGTCACGTTCTCGGACATTTCGGTCGACCAGCCCTTCACGATCGGCACCAGGTATTCGTACACGGCCTGGTTGGAAGCACGCACTTCCGCGTCAGCGTGATGGTGCGCCACATCGTGGATGCCGGCAGCCACGTAAGCCAGCGCACGCGCAGCTTCGGTCTGGGCGCGCATCGACATCAGCATGCGGCGCACGTCCGGGTGGTTGATGATCGCCACGCCGGTCGGGGAGCCGTTCAGGTCGCGCGACTGCACGCGTTCCTTGGCGAAGGTTACCGCCTGCTGGTAAGCGCGTTCCGCCAGGCCGACGCCCTGCATGCCGACGCCGAAGCGGGCTGCGTTCATCATGATGAACATGTATTCCAGGCCGCGGTTCTCTTCGCCCACCAGGTAGCCAACGGCGCCGCCGTTGTCGCCGAACTGCAGCACGGCAGTCGGGGAAGCCTTGATGCCCAGCTTGTGTTCGATCGACACGCAGTGCGCATCGTTGCGCGCGCCCAGCGAACCGTCGGCATTGACCATGAACTTTGGCACGATGAACAGCGAGATGCCCTTCACGCCTGGAGGCGCATCCGGAGTGCGCGCCAGCACCAGGTGGATGATGTTCTCGGCCATGTCGTGCTCACCGTAGGTGATGAAGATCTTGGTGCCGAAAATCTTGTAGGTGCCATCGCCCTGCGGCACGGCGCGGGTGCGCACGGCGGCCAGGTCGGAACCGGCTTGCGGCTCGGTCAGGTTCATGGTGCCGGTCCACTTGCCGGTCACCAGCGGCTCCAGGTAGGTCGCCTTCTGCTCGTCGGAACCTGCGGTCAGCAGCGCCTCGATGGCGCCATCGGACAGCAGCGCCACCAGCGCGAACGACAGGTTCGAGCCGTGCAGCATTTCCACGCATGGGGTGCCGATCAGCTTAGGCAGGCCCTGGCCGCCGAATTCGGTCGGGTGCTGCAGGCCTTGCCAGCCGGCTTCCGCGAACTGCTTGAAGGCTTCCTTGAAGCCCTTCGAGGTGGTGACCTTGCCATCAGCCCAGGAGCTTGGCTCTTTGTCTGCAGCGTGGTTCAGCGGAGCGATCACGCCGCTCACGAACTTCGCGTTTTCTTCCAGTACGGCTTCCGCGGTTTCCGCGTTTGCATCTTCACAGCCAGGCAGCGCGGACACGCCAGCCAGGTTCGCCAGTTCGTTCATCACGAACAGCATGTCTTTCATTGGGGCTTGATAGCTCATTTATATCTCCACAATTCTCCAGAAACCAGTAAAACGGGGTCTGACCCACAGGGTCAGACCCCGATCAGGCGGCCGTCGCGGGCCAGTGCCTGACCCTGCGGGTCGGGCACTGCTTTACCGGTTTTAACCCAGTTCCTTGACCAGCTGAGGAACAACCTCGAACAGGTCGCCCACGATGCCGTAGTCGGCAACGGAGAAGATAGGAGCTTCAGGGTCTTTGTTCACTGCCACGATGACCTTGGAATCCTTCATGCCAGCCAGGTGCTGGATCGCGCCGGAAATACCGACGGCGATGTACAGAGAAGGAGCAACGATCTTGCCGGTCTGGCCAACCTGCCAGTCGTTCGGCACGAAGCCTGCGTCCACCGCAGCGCGCGATGCGCCCATGGCGGCGTTCAGCTTGTCAGCCAGCGGTTCCAGGATCTTGAAAGCATCAGCGGAGCCCATGCCGCGGCCACCGGAAACGATGATCTTGGCAGCGGTCAGTTCTGGACGGTCCGACTTGGCCAGTTCGCGGCCAACGAAAGCGGACTTGCCGAAATCGGCAGCGGCAGCGATGGTTTCCACAGCAGCGGAACCGCCTTCGGCAGCAGCGTCGAAGCCGGTGGTACGAACGGTGATCACTTTGACTTTGTCCGACGATTGCACGTAGGCGATCGCGTTACCGGCGTAGATTGGGCGCTCGAAGGTGTCAGGCGCGTCAACCTTGGTGATTTCGGAGATCTGTGCCACGTCCAGCTTGGCAGCAACGCGTGGCAGGATGTTCTTGCCGTAGGCGGTTGCCGGAGCCAGGATGTGGGTGTAGCCACCAGCGATCGCCAGGATCTGCTCGGCGACGTTTTCGGCCAGGCCGTCAGCGAAGTGGGCTGCGTCAGCGTGCAGCACTTTGGTGACGCCAGCGATCTTGGCGGCAGCGGCGGCAGCGGCGCCGGCGTTGGAGCCAGCAACCAGCACGTGCACTTCGCCTGCGCACTTGGCGGCGGCGGTAACGGTGTGGAGGGTGCTGCCCTTCAGGGATGCGTTGTCGTGTTCTGCGATTACGAGTGCGACCATGATTGAGTTCCTAGAGTATTCGGTGAATTAGATGACTTTAGCTTCGGTGCGCAGCTTGGACACCAGGGTCGCTACGTCAGGCACTTTGATACCAGCGGAACGCTTGGCAGGCTCGGCCACTTTCAGGGTTTTCAGGCGCGGGGTCACGTCAACGCCCAGGTCTTCCGGCTTGACGGTATCCAGCGGCTTCTTCTTCGCCTTCATGATGTTAGGCAGGGTCACGTAACGTGGCTCGTTCAGGCGCAGGTCGGTGGTCACGATGGCTGGCAGTTGCAGCGCCACGGTTTCCAGGCCGCCGTCCACTTCGCGGGTCACGGTGACTTTGCCGTCACCCAGTTCAACCTTCGATGCGAAGGTTGCTTGCGGCCAGCCCAGCAGCGCAGCCAGCATCTGGCCAACCTGGTTGGAGTCGTCGTCGATGGCCTGCTTGCCCAGGATGATCAGTTGCGGTTGCTCTTTGTCGGCAACGGCTTTCAGCAGCTTGGCCACGGCCAGCGGCTCCAGCTCAACACCGGTTTCGATCAGGATGCCGCGGTCGGCGCCGATCGCCATGCCGGTGCGCAGGGTTTCCTGGCACTGGGCCACACCTGCGGACACTGCAACCACTTCGGTTACTTTGCCAGCTTCTTTCAGGCGGGTCGCTTCTTCCAGTGCGATCTCGTCGAACGGGTTCATCGACATTTTGACGTTGGCGATATCTACGCCAGTGCCGTCGGATTTGACGCGCACTTTCACGTTGAAGTCGACGACGCGCTTGACAGGTACCAGGACTTTCATAGGTGTGCCTTTGAAAAAGAGATAAGTAAAATTAGTGGGCTAGATTATATGGGAATTCGATATCACTGATCGAATAAAAGCACGGTCGTGCGTTTTTTAGATACAATCCGGCGCCGAAATTCAGCAACCGGTAGCATACCGCAGTTTTTACTTGCGGCGCATCAAAAACGTAAATTCAGTTCCCTGCTGGATGTGGGACAAGAGTGCATTGCCAGTCTGCTTGGCAAAGGCCTGGAAGTCACGCACTGACCCTGGATCGGTAGCCACAATGCGCAACACCTGGCCGCTTTCCAATTCCGCCAAGGCTTTCTTGGCTTTGAGGATAGGCAGCGGGCAATTCAGGCCGCGCGCGTCGAGGTCCTTATGAAATTCCATGGTCTCGGACTCGAGAGTAAGAGTTTCGCTCATCAATATCTCGCTTCTGTACAACTGGTTCCGACATACTACTCCAAATTCGTGCGTCTGACGCACTGCACCAAAATAGTTAATGTTGCGTTGCAAAACCACAACGACATTGCAATGCCGGAAAGGCCCGCCCTAGGAGGCGCGGGCCTTTAGCTGCTCTCAGATACGCGACTCCACCCATGCTGCAACGCCACCGAGCGCACCAGGCAGTGCGTCCGGATTGGTGCCGCCGGCTTGCGCCATATCGGGGCGGCCACCGCCTTTGCCGCCCACTTGTTGGGCAACGAAGTTCACCAGCTCCCCTGCCTTGACCTTGCCGATCGAGTCAGCGGTCACGCCGGCGATCAGGCTCACCTTGCCGTCGTTGACGGAGGCCAGCACGATGGCGGCGGACTTCAGCTTGTCCTTCAGCTTGTCCATGGTTTCGCGCAGCGCGGTCACGTCGGCGCCTTCCATGGTTGCCGCCAGCACTTTCAGGCCCTTGATGTCGACAGCCTTGTTCACCAGCTCATCTCCCTGGCCGGAAGCCAGCTTGGACTTCAGTGCCGTCAGTTCTTTTTCCAGCGACTTCACCTGGTCCTGCACGGCGGTGATCTTGGAGGTCAGCTCTTCCGGGTTCGACTTCAGCGCGGCAGCAGCTTCGTTCAGCTTGCGGGCCATGCCCTGCACCAGCGCCAGCGCGCCTTCGCCGGTCACGGCTTCCACACGGCGGATACCGGCAGCAACGCCGCCTTCCGACACGATCTTGAACAGGCCGATATCGCCGGTGCGGTGCACGTGCACGCCGCCGCACAGCTCTTTCGACGAGCCGATGTCCATCACGCGTACCTCGTCGCCGTACTTCTCGCCGAACAGCGCCATGGCGCCGTGCTTCACGGCGTCGTCGAAGGACATGTGGTGCGACTGGGTCGCAACGTTGGCCAGGATTTCGGCGTTGACGATGGCTTCCACCTTGGCGATTTCCTCGGCGGTCATCGGCTGGGTGTGGGAGAAGTCGAAACGCGCTTTGTCCGGATCAACCAGCGAGCCTTTCTGCGCCACGTGGGAACCCAGCACTTCGCGCAGGGCTTTGTGCATCAGGTGGGTCGCCGAGTGGTTGCGGATGGTGCGGCCGCGCGCATGCTGGTCCACTTCCGCGCCGACAGCGTCGCCTACTTTCAGGGAACCTTGTTCAACCACGCCGTGGTGGCCGAATACGTCCGCCTGGATCTTCAGCGTGTCTTCCACGGTGAAGCGGCCGGTAGCGCCGGTGATCAGGCCCTGGTCGCCCACCTGGCCACCGGATTCGGCGTAGAACGGGGTGGTATCCAGCACGACGATGCCTTGCTCGCCTGCTTTCAGTTCCTGCACCGGTGCGCCGTTGGCGTACAGGGCGATCACTTTCGAGTTGTGCTGCAGCTGGTCGTAGCCGACGAACTTGTTCTTCTCGCCGGAGTATTCGACGTTGGCAGCCATCTTCTTGAACTTGCCAGCGGCCTTTGCCATCTGCTTCTGCTCTTCCATCGCCGCAGCAAAACCTGCTTCGTCCAGCGTCACTTCGCGTTCGCGGCAGATGTCGGCCGTCAGGTCCAGCGGGAAGCCGTAGGTGTCGTACAGGGTGAAGGCGGTCTTGCCGTCCAGGTTCTTCGGATCCTTGGCCAACTGCGCTTCCAGGATCTTCATGCCGTTTTCCAGGGTTTCGCCGAAACGCTCTTCTTCGGCTTTCAGCACCTGGGCTACGCGGCTCTTGGCTTCAGCCAGCTCAGGATAGGCAACGCCCATTTCGGTGTTCAGGTCTTCCACCAGCTTGTAGAAGAAAGCCTTGGTCTGGCCCAGCTTGTGACCGTGGCGCAGCGCGCGGCGGATGATGCGGCGCAGGACGTAGCCGTGACCTTCAGGGCCAGGGATGATGCCGTCGACGATCATGAAGGCAGCGGCACGGATGTGGTCAGCGATCACGCGCAGCGACTTGTTTTCGAGGTCGGTCGCGCCGGTTTCGCGGGCAGCAGCCTTGATCAGGGCCTGGAAGGAGTCGATTTCGTAGTTGGAATGCACGTGCTGCAGGACAGCGGCCAGGCGCTCCATGCCCATGCCGGTATCCACGCAAGGCTTCGGCAGCTTGTGCATCACGCCGGCTTCGTCGCGGTTGAACTGCATGAACACCAGGTTCCAGATTTCGATGAAGCGGTCGCCATCTTCCTCGGCGGAGCCTGGAGGACCACCCCAAATGTCAGCGCCGTGGTCGTAGAAGATCTCAGTGCAAGGACCGCAAGGGCCGGTGTCGGCCATCTGCCAGAAGTTGTCCGACGCGTAGCGCGAACCCTTGTTGTCTCCGATGCGGATGATGCGCTCTTTCGGCACGCCGATCTCGTTAGCCCAGATATCGTAGGCTTCGTCGTCCTCGATGTAGACGGTCACGGTCAGCTTTTCAGGTGGCAGGCCATAAACCTTGGTCAGCAGCTCCCAGGCATACTGGATCGCATCGCGCTTGAAGTAGTCGCCGAAGCTGAAATTGCCCAGCATTTCGAAGAAGGTGTGGTGACGCGCGGTGTAGCCGACGTTCTCCAGGTCATTGTGCTTGCCGCCGGCGCGCACGCAGCGCTGCACGGTGGTGGCACGGGAATACGGGCGCACGTCCTGGCCCAGGAACACATCCTTGAACTGCACCATGCCGGAGTTGGTCAACAGCAGGGTTGGGTCGTTGCCTGGCACCAGCGGGCTGGAACGGACAATCGTGTGACCCTTGGATTCGAAGAATTTCAGGAACTTTTCGCGAATTTCAGCAGATTTCATGTCGTAAAAGGTAGGTTGCAGGCTGGTGCAAAGGGTTGATTATACGTGAACAGCCCGCCGTTGCGGTGGGCATGGGCCTCTAGGACCGCTAAGAGAAGTCTGGCCCGATCAGGTCGATACGGTCAGTGCAGAAGCCGTCGACGCCCAGGGAAAGGATTTCCCGCGCGCGCTCCGGCGTATTGACGGTGTAGCAAAACAGTCCAAGGCCTGCCGCCTTCACTGCTTGCGCCTGTTCCGGCGTAAGGTATTTGTGGTTGGTATGGATCGCCACCGCGCCCAGTTCACGCGCTGTTTCGAGCCAATTGGCGGAGATCTTATCAAACAAGCAAGCTCGCGGCAGTTCGGGGGCGGCATCGCGCGCGGCCGCCAGCGCAGGCATGCTGAAGGACGACAGCAAAGGCATTTGCGCCGGATCGCCCGCCGCCACTTCCGCCGCAAAACGGGCGCGCGCGGTTTGCGCCACCCAGCGGCCAGTCGCCGCATCGTGGCCTTCGGCCGGCTTGATCTCGATATTCATCCAGATCTTGTGCTCTTTGCAGTAGTCGACCCACTCAAGGAAAAGCGGCACCGGCTCGCCACGAAACTCCGGGCCGAACCAGCGGCCGGCATCCATCTTCGCCAATTCTGCTGCCGTGAAATTGGGCACATAGCCATCGCCGTACAAGGTACGGCCGAAATGCGGATCGTGCATCACCACGCCGATGCCGTCGGACGACAGCATGACGTCGAATTCCACCGCGCGGAAACCATAAGCCAGGCCAGCGCGCAGGCCAGCGATGGTGTTTTCCGGAGCCAGCGTGCCGCCTCCGCGATGCGCAACGATTTTTGGGTAGGGCCACATGGATTAAAACACTAACACGGTTGGATGCGTTAAGCTAACGCTCCCTGAAAACAGTAGGAAGAAGACAACATGACCCCGAAGGCCCTTGGACACATTCGCGTACTGGATTTAAGCCGCGTACTGGCCGGCCCCTGGTGCTCGCAGAACCTCGCCGACCTGGGCGCGGACGTGATCAAGATCGAACGTCCGGGCGCCGGCGACGACACGCGTGCCTGGGGTCCTCCCTATGCCAAGGATGCCTCCGGCGCCGACACGACCGAGGCGGCCTACTACCTGTCCGCCAACCGCGGCAAGCGTTCGGTGACTTGCGACATCTCCAAGCCGGAAGGGCAAGCCCTGATCCGCGAACTGGCCAAACATGCCGACGTCGTGCTGGAGAACTACAAGGTCGGCCAACTGAAAAAGTACGGCTTGGACTATGAATCCCTGAAGGCGGTGAAGCCGGACCTGGTGTACTGCTCCGTGACCGGCTTCGGCCAGGACGGCCCGTACGCGCACCGCGCCGGCTACGACTTCCTGATCCAGGGCATGGGCGGTTTGATGTCCGTGACCGGCGAGCGCGACGACCTGCCGGGCGGCGGCCCGCAGAAAGCCGGCGTCGCCCTGACCGACCTGATGACCGGCATGTACTCCACCATCGCCATCCTTGCCGCCCTCACCCACCGCGACCGCACCGGCGAAGGCCAGTACATCGACATGGCGCTGCTGGACGTGCAGGTGGCGATGCTGGCCAATATGGGTTCCAACTACCTGAATAGCGGCAAGGCGCCCAAGCGCTGGGGCAACGCCCACGCCAATATCGTCCCATACCAGACCTTCGCCTGCGCCGACGGCTACATCATCGTCGCCACTGGCAATGATGGCCAGTACCAGAAGTTCGTGGAAGTGGGTGGCCGGCCCGACCTGGCAACGCATGAACGCTACGCCACCAATCCACTGCGCGTAAAGAACCGCGACGAGCTGGTGCCAATCCTGGCCGAAATGGTGAAAGCCAAGCCACGCGACTGGTGGATCGAGCAATTGGAAGCTGTCGGCGTTCCCTGCGGCCCTATCAACGACCTGCACGACGTCTTCAAGAACCCGCAAGTGCAAGCGCGAGGCATGGTGGTGGAGGCGCCCCACCCGACTGCCGGCAAAGTAAAACTGGTACGCAATCCGATGCGCCTGAGCGCCAGCCCGGCCGAAACCGACATGGCCCCGCCCCTGCTGGGCCAGCACACTGACGAAGTCCTGCGCGAAGTCCTTGGCCGCAGCGAAGAAGAAATCGCCACCCTCCGCAACAAAGGCGTCCTGTAAGAAACGCTACGGCCGAGTCCGTGTCCCACCTTGGGGTCACACCCCAAACGTGACACGAACCCGGCCGTAGAACGCTTGAGCTCGTGTCACACTTGGGGTGTGACCCCACGGTGGGACACGGGCTCGACTGGCTGCTGTTTAATGCAGTTGCTGCTTGAAGTCGAATAGTTCGCGGTGCATGAAGTTCACTGCGGCTTTCATCTCGGGCGTCACCTGCATGCGCTCGCTGGCGCAGACGCGGCGGGCTCGGGCACCGAGCATCTCCATGTCGTCTACCAACTTGGGTACGTTGGCGTAGTCTTCACTCACCAGCATTTCGCTGATGTCGTCGGAGCGGCGGTCCAGCTTCTGGATCGTGTCGCGCAGTTCGCCAGTCAGGTGGCGCTCGGCCGACAGGGCTTGCGCGGCCTGGCTGACGGCCATTTGAATGTTGCTGAGCCTGATACGGATTTCGCGATCGTGCATCATGATGATCTCCTCGCTCTAAACGGCACCCAGCGTGCCGGTCGGACTTGGAGGTCATTCGAGCCCGGCGGTTCAATCACCCTGCCTCAGCTTTGATCTGGCTCAACATTGGTGCGATTGGTGTCAACCGGCGCAGGTGGATTGCAATTGCAACGGCGCCCACCAGGCAGCTTGCAAGCAGCATGACCACGCCAGCCCAGCCTGCCCAGCCCCACAGTATCCCTGCCGCCCAGCCAACCACGCTGGAGCCGAGGTAGTAGAAGAACAGGTATAGCGCGGATGCCAATGCCGCCCCGCGCGCACGGCGGCCGACCCAGCTACTCGTCATTGAGTGCGAGGCGAAGAAGGCGAAGGTGAACAGGGCCAGTCCGCTTACAACCAGGGGCAGCCAGCTCGACAAGGTCAGCACGATGCCAGCCAGCATCAGGCTGAGCACCAGGTACAGCACGCCCTTGCGGCCGTAGCGGTCCGCCAGCTTGCCGGCCCAGACTGAACTGAATATCCCCAGCAGGTAGAGCAGCGAGATCCCGCCAACGACGCTTTGGCGCAGCGCGAAAGGTGCGGCCAGCAGGCGGTAGCTGATGTAGTTGTAGGCGCTGACCATGCAGCCCATCAGCAGGAAGGCCAGGGTGAATAACCATGGCAAGCCGTCGTCGCCCAGGTGCCGGCGCGCATTTTCGGGCAGTGCGCGCCAACCTCCGGCCGTTGCGCGGAAGTGGCGCGACTCGGGCAGGCTGCGCCAGAACTCGGCAGCGGCCAATACGCCGGCCACGCCCATCGCCACCAAGGCCACACGCCAGGAGAAAAAGTCGCTCAATACGGATGTCACCATGCGTCCGACCATGCCGCCAAAGGCGCTGCCACTGATATAAAGTCCCATCGACAGGCCCAGCGATTCGGGCTCGATTTCCTCGGCCAGGTAGGCCATCGCCACGGCGGGCATGCCACCCAGCGCCACACCAAGCAGGACGCGCGCGGCCAGCAGTTGGCCGTAACCGTCGGCCAACGCACACAGCAGCGTCATCACGGCGGAGATGGCGAGCGCGGCGACCATCAAGGGCTTGCGGCCGAATCGGTCTGAGATGGCGCTCGATGCCACCAGCGAAACCGCCATTGCGGCCGTCGCCAGCGACAAGGACAGGCTGCTCTGCGCCGGCGTCAGGGCGAATTCGTGGGACAGCAGCGGCATCAGGGGCTGTACGCAGTACAGCAGTGCGAAGCAGGAGAAGCCGCCAAAGAACATGGCGCGATTGGTGGGGTGGCTGAGGGCTTTCATGGTGAATCCATCTTAGGATTGCCCTGTATTACTGTCCAATATATATTTGAGGCGTTATTAATCGCTTCTACATATTATGGAACTGCGTCACCTGCGCTATTTCGTGGCCGTGGCCGAGGAACTGAGCTTCACGCGCGCGGCCGAACGGCTGCATATTGGCCAGCCTCCCCTTTCGCAGCAAATCCAGGCGCTTGAGGCGGAGGTGGGCGCGCGCCTGTTCGATCGCAGCAAGCGCTGGGTGCGATTGACCGAGGCGGGCAAGCTGTTCCTGGAGGATGCGCGGGCAATCCTGGCGCAAGCCGATCGCGCGGCCGAACGGGCGCGACGGGCGCAGCGTGGGGAGGCGGGGGAACTACGGGTGGGCTTTACGTTTTCCACGCCCTTCACGCCGCTGTTTGCGCGCGCCATTCGCCGCTACCGCCAGCTTTATCCGGACGTGGCGCTTACCTTGCATGAGATGACGACGCTGCACCAGATAGATGCCCTGGAAGCGCGCAAGCTGGATCTTGGTTTTGTGCGGCCGCCGGAGGTGGCTCTGCCGGAGCATCTGGAGTTGACGACTCTGCGCCGGGATCCTTTGCTGCTGGTGCTTGCGAGCGATTCGCCGCTGGCGCGCAAGCGCAAAATCAAGGTGGCTGACCTGGCGGAGCTTCCGTGGGTGATGTATCCGAAGGAGTCTGGCGTGGGGATTAATCACGCTATCCTGGGCATGTGCCGGGCGGCCGGGTTCGTGCCGCAGGTGGCGATGGAGGCGGGTGAGGCTGCGACCATTATTGGACTCGTTGCGGCGGGGATTGGGGTGTCGGTGCTGCCGTCGCCGTTCCAGTCGATGCATTTGGAGGGCGTGGTGTTTCGGCAGTTGGATGATGCGGGGGCGGTGACTTCGCTACAGTTGGCGCAGCGACGGGGGGATGGTGGGGCGTTGGTGGAGGCGTTTGTGCGGGTGGCGCTTGAAGAAAACCGGTAAACCGCTGTCTGACCCGCAGGGTCAGACACCGACCGCTCGGCTGGCACTGGCGCGTTCTGGAGTGTTGGCTGAGACCGTACAGTGTCTGACCCTGTGGGTCAGACACTGGTTTACCGGTTTTCAGTCGTAATCGGCGTCGAGCTCGGAGCCGGCGTAATTCTCCAGCTCCGTCCACAGCGTCTTCATCGCAAAGCGTCCTGGCAGCTTTTGCAGCACAGTGCAGGTGCGGCGATACAGGTCGATGCGGTTCAAAAGCACTGGGCGATGCTGCTCCGGCACCGCCGCCGCCAGCGCTTCCCAGCCCGCTTCGTAATCCGGCTTGGACTTGCGCACCGCCTTGACGAAGCGTTCGAACTCTTTCTGTCCGGTGCGGGCGACGATGCGGCCGCCGCCTTCCACCGCAAAGATGATCGCCAGCGCAATCACCCCTTCCGCGTTCAGGTCCGGATCCTTGATTGCGCCTTCCTGATTATGGCGGCGCAGCCAGTTCGCCAGCCGCACCACGGCCTGCACTTCCTGTCGCTGCTTTAACTGCGTCTGGAACTTGGCGGGACCATCCCAGTTGGCGCCAGGCTCGGTAAAGCAGATGTCGAAGAACAGGTCGCGCAGGCGGCGCTGGGCATACATCGGGTCGTTGTCGTACTCGCCGATCAGCGTATCTTCCGGCATCGCAGCCAGGTCCTTCAACTGGCGGAAGCCAGCCTGGAAGGCCAGCTCCGCGCCCTGCTCCACCAGGAAGTCCAGCGCCAGCTCGTCGGAATCGACGGTCAGCACCTGTTCCAGGCCGAGCGACACGCCACCGACGGTCAGGTTGACCGCCTTCTGGATGCCTTCCGCCGTGCGGTTGTTGGTGAACTTGTCCGCCACCATGGCCGTGATGCCGCTCAATTCTTCGGCCAGGATGACGGCCGCATCTTCGCGGTCGTCGCCCGGCAGCAGTTTGATGGCGCGGGTCAGCCGCGGCAGGCTTTCTTTGACGAGTGCGGGCAGCATCAGCCGAAGATCCCCGTACCGATCGAGCGCCGTGCGCGTTCGCGGCCGGTGCCACTGCGGGTGGTCGGCACTTGCTTGCGCAGGCGGTACAGCAGCTCTTTGGTGGAGCGCTGCAGGTGTTCAGGCTCTTCGTCCGGATCGTCGCTGAATTCCGCATCGGCCAGGTCGGCGCTGTGGCGGAATTCGGGGAACAGTTCGAACAGGGCGCGGTCCCAGCCATCTTCATTGGCTTGCGCCAGGGCGACGGCGATCGGCACGATGTCGTTGTCCGACGAAGTCTGGCCGGTCAGGTAGGCGCCTTTCGAGATCACTTCCCCCGCCACTTCCAGCACTTCCTTCGGCGCCAGCGAGAACAGGATCGCAAAAGCGGTGCAGCCCCAGTCGGTAGCCGAAGCCTCCTTCAGCAATTCGGCGCGGCGCTCTTCGTCTTCAGTGCCGAAGATCACGCCGTGCATGTGCGCGAACAGCGATTCGGCGATGCGCTCAGGATCGTCTTCGATCATGTCGTCCGGCCAGGTGGCGGCGATGTAGGCCAGGCTTTCGGCCCACTGCTTCGGCGGCACCAGCAGGGTCGCCAGCGACATCTTGCCGCCGTCGAATCCGGACATGTGCAGCGCCGTCACGTGCGGCGGCAATTCCTGCAGCACTTCGACTACGGCCAGGTCGCCGTGGGTATCCGCTGCTTCGGCGAAGGCGCGCTCTGCGTGCTCCAGGGAGCCCGCCAGAACGAGTTCGGTGACCTGCTTGCGAATGGCTGGCAGATTCTTGTCGGTCATGCTCAATCCTCCTGCTGGTCAAAGATGCCGGAGAAGTCGTCGCTCACGACTTCGTCCGAGTAATCGTCTTCATCATCGCCCTCGTCGCCTTCAGCCAGGCGGTCGAGCGACGTGTCTTCGTCGTCCCACATGCGCGGATGCTTGTGCAGCAGCGCAGTGATGATGGCCTGGCGTGCCAGGTCCGGGTGGTTCTCTTCCAGCGCTTCCAGCAAGCCTTCCGCCTTCGGGCAGGTGGCAGCGCCAAACACGCGGGCCGGGTCGCCGTACTCGAAATCTTCGGCATCGGCCAGAGCGGCCTTCGGGTCGTGGAACTCGATTACGTCCACCAGGGCGAAAGCCATCATGTTCAAATCGTCGATGCCGCCGCCGTTCAGGTATTCGGCGCGCAGGGCGTCTACCATCTTCTTGTAGTTCTTGTGGTCAGGCGGATCGCCGAGGATGCCCTCGATCTGCCCTTCCAGCTCGCGTGCCTGGTAGGCGAACTCTGGGTGTACTTTTCTCATTTGCTGCTGTCTTTCTGTTGATTCAGGCGGCGGGGATCGTCACGCCGTTGACGCTGAAGATGGAACGCCACTGTTGGTAGGCTTCCGCTTCCGGGTCGATGATGATGCGGTGGTGCACACTCTGGTTGTACTCTTCCCGTTTCACGGGGTCGGACAACACTTCGTAAGCTTTGACGATGGCCTTGAAGCGGGCATCTGCGCCCGGTTCCTGGTTGCGGTCCGGGTGGAAGCGCATGGCCAGGGAACGGTAGACCTTCTTGATTTCCTCGTCAGAGGCATTGGGCGCGACACCGAGCACATTATATAAATTTTCCATATTGCAACTCCGGGCCGGTTTTTAAACGCGTAAGGACGAATTATCCTATAAAATGCCCTGTTTACGCTGAATATCACCCTAAAACCGGTAAACCAGGGTCAGACCCAAGGGTCTGACCCCGTCTGACCAGCCGCTAAAGGTTTCGGTTTAAGGCTTTTGATCTTCGACGAAAGTCAAAGGCCCCAAACCCAAACCCTTGGCGGCAGAACTGACTGGGTCAGACCCTTGGGTCTGACCCAGGTTTACCGGTTTTAAACCACGAACATACATGAGCAACGACAAAAAAACTGCTGCCCCGGCCCCAGCGCCGAATTTTCTGCGCAATATCGTTGAAGCCGACCTGGCCTCCGGCGTGACCAACCGCGAAGGCCTGCCGCCGGTCATCACCCGCTTCCCGCCGGAGCCAAACGGCTACCTGCACGTCGGCCACGCCAAATCCATCTACACCAACTTCGGCCTGGCACGCGATTACGGCGGCCGTTGCCACCTGCGCTTCGACGACACCAACCCTGAAAAAGAAGAACAGGAATACGTCGACTCCATCATCGACAGCGTGCGCTGGCTCGGTTTCGACTGGAACTACAAAGGCCCGGTCGGCGCCGGCGACCACCTGTACTACGCTTCCGACTATTTCGACAAACTGTACGAAATGGCTGAATACCTGATCAAGGTCGGCAAGGCCTACGTCGACAGCCAGAGCGCCGAGGAAATGAAGAACACCCGCGGCGGTTTCGGGGTTGCAGGCACCAATTCGCCATACCGCAACCGCTCGGTGGAAGAAAACCTGCAGCTGTTCCGCGACATGAAAGCGGGCAAATACAAGGACGGTGAGCACGCACTGCGCGCCAAGATCAGCGAAGACGCCATGTCCTCGCCGAACATGAACATGCGCGACCCGGCGATCTACCGTATCCGCCACGCCCACCACCACCGCACGGGCGACGCATGGTGCATCTACCCGATGTACGACTACACGCACCCGATCTCGGATGCGCTGGAAAACATCACCCATTCGATCTGCACCCTGGAATTCCAGGATCACCGCCCGTTCTACGACTGGCTGCTAGAAACCTTGTCGGAAGGCGGCTTCTTCACCAAGCCAGTGCCGCACCAGTACGAGTTCGCACGCCTGAACCTGACCTACATCGTCACCTCCAAGCGCAAGCTGCGCCAGATGGTGGAAGAAGGCATCGTGGACGGCTGGGATGACCCGCGCCTGCCAACCATGGCTGGCATGCGCCGCCGCGGCTTCACGCCCGAAGGCATCCAGCTGATGTGCGAACGCACCGGCGTGACCAAGTCCGACGGCTGGATCGACTTCGGCGTGCTGGAAGGCGCCGTGCGTGAAGACCTGGACCCGAAAGCACCTCGCGCCATCGCCGTGCTGCGCCCGCTGAAGCTGATCGTCGAAAACTTCCCGGAAGGCCAGTCGGTCGAGTGCACTTCGCCAGTCCACCCGCACCACCCTGAACTGGGCCACCGCACCTTCCCGTTCACCCGCGAACTGTGGATCGAAGAAGAAGACTTCATGGAAGTGCCAACCAAGGGCTACTTCCGCTTCACCCCACCGGTCGGCGACCAGCCGGGCGCCCGCGTGCGCCTGAAATACGGCTTCGTGGCCGAATGCACCGGCTACGACAAGGATGAAAACGGCAAGGTCACCGCCGTGCGCGTGAAATACTTCGAAGACTCCAAGTCCGGCACCCCGGGCGCCGATACCTACAAGGTGAAGGGCAATATCACCTGGGTCAGCGCCGAAGCTGCCCTGGAAGCGGAAGTGCGCCTGTACGACCGCCTGTTCACCGAAGAAAAACCGGACGCCGGCGGCAAGGACTTCAAGGAATTCCTGAACCCGAAAGCGCTGGAAGTGGTCAAAGCCTACCTGGAGCCAGGGCTGAAGGATGCCGTCGCCGAAGAGCGCTTCCAGTTCGAGCGCCACGGCTACTTCGTGGCCGACCGCGTACTGTCGCAACCTGGCAAGCCTGTGTTCAACCGCATCGTCACCCTGAAAGACAGCTGGGCAAAATAATTGCCCCAAACTGTGACAAAAAAGCCGCCTTCGGGCGGTTTTTTATTGTTAGTTTGATTTCAATCAAAGTGGCGTTTTTGCAACTTGACCTTGAAGAGGGGAAATTCTTATAGTCGCGCAATGACCCGCCTACAACTCAGCCTGTTTGCCCCCGCCAAACCCTTGTGGTGGCTGGGCATTGCGCTGTCGCTAGGGGTGGGCCTCGGACTCCATACGGTTGCAACCCGCTCTGTCGAAAGCGAAGCCCGGTCCCGCTTCCACAACCAGGCCCGCAACACGCAATTCAATATCAACGCAAGCATCAAGGCCTACACGGACGTCTTGCGCGCAGCCGCCAGCTACTTCCAGGCCGGCGGCGAAGTCACCCGGGAAACCTTCCACCGCTATGTGCAAGGGCTGGACCTTGAGCACAATTACCCGGCCATCGACAATATCAATTTTGCCGAGTACTACACGGACCTTCATCGACCGGCGGCAGAGGCCCGCCAGCGCCAGCTCACCGACAACCTCTACCCCGCCTACCGCCTGCACCCCGAAGGAAAACGTCCCGAATATGCGGTCCTCACCCTGATCGAGCCGCTTGAAGGCTTCAGCGACCGTTATGGCCTCGATATCGCAGCCCGCCCGGGTGTGGCCGGTGCGCTGTTCGCCGCGCGCGACCAGGGCGCCTTAAGCAGTTCCGGCCAGCCCATCCCGCTGCGCAGCGCGCCAAGCCACGTCGGCATGGCAATGCGCATCCCGATCTACCGCAACGGCATGCCGGTGACCACGGTTGCCGAACGGCGCCTGGCATGCGTTGGTTCAGTGGGCTTGGGCTTCAGCGTGCCGCGCCTGGTTGAGGCGGCACTGGGCGAAATGCCAGTACGCGCCGTGCGCGTGACCCTGCGCGACAGCAGCAGCATCGGCAAGCCGGCCCCCCTGCTTTTCGACAGCCAGCCCGGCATGCCAGGTGTGGACAGCGACCATTTCATCACCGAGCTGCCGGTACAGTTCCACGGCCGCACCTGGAACGCCCAGTTCAGCGTGCCGAAGCGCGCACTGTTCTCAACCTTTGACCAGTACCTGCCTGCGCTGGCGGGCAGCATGGGTTTTGGTGCGAGCGTGTTGATTTATGCCCTGTTCGTCACGCTGGCCTCTTCGCGCCGCCGCGCCGTGAAGCTGGCGCGCGCCATGACGCGCGAATTGCGCGACAGCCAGGCGCGCCTGCAACTGTCGCACCATCGCCTGCGCCGCCTGGCAGCGCACGCGGACCACATCAAGGAAGAAGAGCGCAAGCGCATCGCACGCGAGATCCACGATGACCTGGGCCAGAACCTGCTAGCGTTGCGCATAGAAGCCGATATCCTTGCTACGCGCACCGAGAAAACCCACCCTCGCCTGCATGCGCGGGCACGCGCGACACTGCACCAGATCGACAATACCATCCGCAGCGTGCGCCAGATCATCAACGATTTGCGGCCGAATGTGCTGGACTTGGGCCTTTCCGCAGCGGTGGAGTGGCAGATCGCGCAGTTCCGCCTGCGCTCGGGCATCAAGTGCGAATTCATTGAAGACGCAGTGGCTGACCATGGCGTCGATGACCATTGCGCAACTGCTTTCTTCCGCGTGCTGCAGGAATCGCTAAGCAATATCCACCAGCATGCGGCGGCCACCGTCGTGCGCGTTGAACTGCATCAGTCGCATGGCATGCTGCGCATGACCATCACCGATAACGGCATCGGCATCAATACGGCCAACCGCCATAAAGTCGGCTCTTTCGGCCTGGTTGGCATCGAGGAGCGCATCAGCCTGCTCGGCGGGAACTGCTCGATCAACAGCCTTCCGCATGGCGGCACCACGATCAGCATCGCGGTGCCCGTTGGCTATCGCGTGGCGCCTGCCGACGACGATATGCGGCTTAGTGCCTGAAGAGGTTCTTAGGCATTTTTACCACGCGGTAGGACTTTACCTGCCCTTGTTGATCCAAATCAAACTCCCTTTCCGCAGCTCAGCAAAAATGCATTTGTAACATTTGACGACGCGACAAGCTATTGATTTGAAAGGATCTTCGCTGTGTTGTTTATGCCGCGCACGTTTAAATTGTTACTTGCATTAGCGGGGGCTCGATCTATACTTGAGCTAGTTGATCTACATCAACTTCTGTGTTCCCAACTCCGAACACACCAGATGCCTGGCAATACAACACCAGCCCCCTAGAACGGCGTCTTCTCTCTCTCAGTCAGTCTTAAATTCGCTCACTTTTAAAGGGATTGTCACTCATGATTTCTGCTGAAAGCTTCAAGGCTATTGCCGACCTGGACCTGGAACCAATCAAGGTGAAACTGATGCACGTGGAATCTGGCGAAGGCTGGTCGCTGGAAAAGGTCAACGCCATCGAATTCGAATACCGCCGCTTCCTGTACCTGATGAAGATGTTCCCTAACGAGCAGACCGCTCCGTTGATGGACGTGGACATCTTCTGGCACTACCACATCCTCGACACGATGAAGTACTTCATCGATTGCGAGAACGTGTTTGGCTACTACCTGCACCACTTCCCATACATCGGCCTGCGCGGCGAAGATGATGAAGAGGCGCATGAGCGCGTGGGCAATCGCATGAAGGAACTGTATGAAGAAACCTTCGGCGAAGATTATTTCCGTAGCGCCGTCGCTTACTCGGGCCGCGTCGCCACTGAAGCTGCCGCCACCGATGGCGCCCAAGTGGCCTACTCGGGCCGCGTCGCTGACGAAGCGGGCCAGCAGGTAGCGTATTCCGGCCGCGTTGCTGCAGAAGCTGGGGCGCAAGTTGCTTACTCGGGCCGCGTCGCCGCTGAAGCCGCACCACAAGTCGCGTACTCGGGCCGCGTCGCTGCCGAGGCGTCACCGCAAGTCGCTTACTCTGGCCGCGTCGCTGCCGAGGCGTCGCCGCAAGTCGCTTACTCTGGCCGCGTTGCTGCGGAAGCGGCACCGAAGGTCGCCTACTCTGGCCGTGTCGCAGCCGAGGCGTCGCCGCAAGTCGCTTACTCTGGCCGCGTGGCTGCCGAGGCGTCGCCGCAAGTTGCCTACTCTGGCCGCGTTGCAGCGGAAGCCGCACCAAAGGTCGCCTACTCTGGCCGCGTTGCAGCGGAAGCCGCACCAAAGGTCGCCTACTCTGGCCGTGTCGCTGCCGAGGCGGCACCTCAAGTCGCTTACTCTGGCCGTGTCGCGGTTGCCTACTCGGGCCGCGTCGCATCGAACGCTGCACCCCAGGTTGCCTACTCGGGTCGCGTGGCAGCAGAAGCCGCGCCGCAAGTCGCCTACTCCGGCCGCGTGGCAGCTGAAGCAAAGACTGCATACTCGGGCCGCGTGACGGCGGAAGCGAAAACGGCATATTCCGGCCGTGTCGCTGCCGAGGCACAAACGGCTTACTCCGGCCGCGTCGCTGCCGAAGCCAAAACCGCCTACTCCGGCCGCGTCAGCGCCGAAGCCCAGGCGGCATCGCAATCGCTGTTCTATACCGCCCGTCCTCGCCTGGCAGCCGCCTGAGTCCGCTCAAGCGCGCAAATAAAAACGGCCGCCACCTGCAAGCAGGTGCGGCCGTTTTCTTACGTCCTAACGAAAGCTTAGTGCGCCATCAGCTCGCGCAGTTCACGAATGCTGAAATCGCTGATTTCATGCATGCGGATCAGGATCGTCGCGCCGATTGGCAGCGTGTTGTGACGAATCTTGCTGATTACCGGTGGAGCAACTTCCAGCGCGCGGGACAGGGCTGCGTCATTTTTCAGTTGCAGCTTTTCGATGATGGCGTCCAGAACGCGGTTCGGATTGTAGGTCGACGATGCAGTAATTTCTTTCAGAGAGCTCATGACTAGTACTTTTTCAATGTGTTGCGTGGTCGCAACAAAATTATTGGCGGAATTTTCGACAAAGAGCGCCAGAAAAAGCCGTTATTGACGCAATTTTCGGCACACGGACGGTATCATACACCGTTTTATTGCCGTTCGCTTAACGCCGTGAGATTTTGATAGATTCTAGCGCACAAAGCTGTGCTAGGAATTCAAATAGTTTAACAAAAAGACTACTTCTGGTCGTTTATTGCTAAAGTAAATGGCAGGCAGAGCCAGGCGAACGCGACCCATGCCAGGGCAGGCGGGAGGTACATCAGGGCCGCTGGCATGGGAGTGTACTCCGAACGCCAGTCCAGGCGGCGCCTGATTTCCTCAGGCGAAGGCGGGGGTAAGTGGGCGTGGCCGCGCTGGGCCAGGTAAGCACGGACTTGCTCCTTGGTGGGATGGCTATACATGGCGCCCTCCTTGGCAGACATTGGCACAAGATAGCGCCGGCAGCATCACGGGCGCTTGATGCATCTCAAGGCGGCTGCGACATCCGGGTACAGCAGCCGAACCTGCAACTCATTCTTCAGGCGCCGGTTCGCCAGCCTGCGCGACTCCGACATGAAGGACAACAGGGTTGGCCCCACGGCCTGCGCCAGTGTGGCACGATCCAGGCGAGGTGGGCGCGGCATACTGAAATGATCGGCCACCATGTCGAAATAGTCCCCCATTTTGAGCTCCGTGTCATCCACTGCGTGATACACACGGTTACAAAATCCTTTGCGCAATGTGGCTAAAACAACGCGCGCCAGGTCGTCGGCGTGGATATGGTTGGTATAAACATCATCTTCCGGCCGCAGCGCGGGCGTGCCCTGCTCCAGGCGCTTGAGCGGCAGCCGGTCTTCCGCATAAATGCCTGGCACCCGCAGGATGGATAGCCGCCCCTGTGCACGACAGGCCCAGGCCCGCAGCACTTGCTCCGCATCGACCCGGCGCAAGGCCCGTGCATTGCGCGGCGCAACGGCCTGGGTTTCATCGGCCCAGCGCCCGCCCAGGTCGCCGTACACCCCGGTGGTGCTCACATAAACCACTTGCGCCCGGTCAGGTAAAATGGCGGTCACATTGCGGGTGCGCCGATCCAGCGTGCCCTCGCCCGGCGGTGGAGCCAGGTGCACGATCTGTTGCGCCAGCCCGGCCAGGCGACGCAGCGACGCGGGCTGGTCCAGGTTGGCCAGCACCGGCACGGCGCCCGCCGCACGCAATTCGGCAAAGCGCTCGCGCTGGCTGGTCACGGCAAATACGCGGTAATGCGCGCGCACCAGGGGCAGCAAACGCATGCCCACATCGCCGCAACCAATGACCAGCAGGCGCGGCTTGTTGAATTTTTTACTGATTTCCATTTTTAAGATTGTATGTCTTTCCAAATTACTGTTCAGCCTAGCGGCCACCAATTCACCTGCGAAGACGACGAAACCGTATTGGCCGCGGCCATGCGCGCCGGTGTCGGCCTGCCATACGGCTGCAAGAATGGCGCCTGCAGCTCGTGCAAAGGCAAAGTGGTATCGGGCTCCGTCAGCCACAAGGCGCACCAGCGCCGCGCCCTGAGCGAGGAAGAAGAAGCGGCCGGCATGTCCCTGTTCTGCTGCGCGATTCCGCATTCGGACCTGGTGCTGCAAGCGCGCGAAGTGGTGGGCAGCGGCGAATTCCCGATCAAGAAAATGCCGACCCGCGTCAACGCACTGGAGAAAATGGCGCCGGACGTGATGGTGCTGACGCTGCAACTGCCAGCCAACGAAACCTTCCAGTACAAGGCCGGCCAGTACATCGAATTCCTGCTGCGCGACGGCAAGCGCCGCGCCTACTCGATCGCCACCGCACCGGAAGGCGGCGCGATCACCCTGCATATCCGCCACATGCCGGGTGGCCTGTTCACCGACCAGGTGTTCAGCACCATGAAAGAGCGCGACATCCTGCGCTTTGAAGGCCCGCTTGGCACCTTCTTCGTGCGCGACGATTCCGACAAGCCGATGGTGCTGCTGGCCTCCGGCACAGGCTTCGCACCGATCAAGGCAATTGTCGAACATGAACGCGCCAGCGGCTCGAAGCGCCCGATGACGCTGTACTGGGGCGGGCGCCGCCCGCAAGACCTGTACATGGACGCGCTGTGCCGCCAATGGGCGGAAGAACTGCCGCACTTCAAATATGTGCCGGTGGTTTCGGACGCCCTGCCTGAAGAAAACTGGACTGGCCGCACCGGCTTTGTCCACCAGGCCGTGATCGACGACCTGCCGGACATGTCGGGCTACCAGGTCTATGCCTGCGGCGCCCCGATCGTGGTCGAATCGGCCAAGCGCGATTTCGTCAAGGATTGCAAGCTGCCGGAAGACGAGTTCTACGCGGACGCCTTCACCTCCGAAGCAGACCTCCAGCAACCTTAAGTTTTTCCCCGCGCTGCGTGCCGTGGGGCGCGCAGCGCTCCACGGCTTCCCAAGCACGCATATATGTCATCCAACGGCTTCTCCGTCCTCCGCCACCGCAACTTCGCCTTCTACCTGTCAGCCCGCCTGCTCGGCACCATCGCCGTACAGATGCAGAACGTCGCCATCGGCTGGCAAGTCTACGCACAGACCAAGAACCTGTACTACCTCGGCATGATCGGCCTGGCGCAATTTGCGCCCTTCTTGCTGCTGATCCTGTACGCGGGCCACGCGGCCGACCGCTACAACCGGCGCAACATCATCGCCACCTGTCTCGGCGCGCAGCTGGTGTGCGGGCTGGCGCTGCTTGGCTACACGCACAGTGGCTTCAGCGCCGTGTGGCCGATCTTCGCCGTGCTGGTCCTGTATGGCAGCGCTCGCGCCTTCATGAGTCCCGCCACGCAGGCAGTGCTGGTGAACATGGTGCCGACTGAGGATTTCAGCCGCGCCGTGGCGCTCTCCAGCTCCACCTTCCAGGTCGCCGTGATCCTTGGCCCGACGCTGGGCGGCCTGCTGTACATCTACGGCCCTGCAGCTGTCTACACCGTTACTTCCCTCATGCTGCTGGCGGCCGTGGTGCTGATGACGCTCACCCGCCCAGCCCCGCAAGCCACGCGCAAGGAACCAGCCACCTGGTACAGCGTGCTGGAAGGCCTGCGCTTCGTCTGGTCGCGCCCTATCATGCTGGGCGCGATTTCACTCGACCTGTTCGCCGTGCTGTTCGGCGGCGTCACAGCCCTGCTGCCCGCGCTCGCGCACGACGTGCTGCACGTCGGCCCGACAGGCCTCGGCCTGCTGCGTACTGCTCCCGGTGCTGGCGCTGCACTGTGCTCGATCGCGCTCGCGTTCTGGCCGATCACGCGCCGCGTCGGCGCCTGGATGTTCGGCGGCGTCGCCGTGTATGGCATCTGCACCGTGATCCTCGGCACCACGTCCAGCTTCATCCTCGCCCTGGCCTGCCTGCTGCTGCTTGGCACCGGTGACATGATCAGCGTGTACGTGCGCCACCTGCTGGTGCAATTCGAAACGCCCGATGAGATCCGCGGCCGCGTCAGCGCCGTGAATGCTGTTTTCATCGGCGCTTCGAACGAGCTGGGTGAATTCGAATCCGGCGTCACCGCCGGCTGGCTGGGGCTTACGCGCGCCATCATCTTCGGCGGCGTCGCCACGCTGGCCGTGACAGGGATCTGGGCCTGGCGCTTCCCTATCCTGTCGCGCATGGACCGCTTCCCCCATCACGACAAGTAGTAAGATTGGCCGCATGAGCTACCACATCATTCGCAGCCGCCCCCACTTGAGCGCCGCCATCGCGGTCGGCGCGCTGGCCAGCGTGTTCCTGCCCTCGCATTGGAAACCGCTGGTGCGCGTGCTGTCGGCATGGGACATCGCGGTGTGGATGTACCTTCTCACCGTAGGCTGGATGATGATGCGCGCCGACCACCGCGAGGTGAAGCGCATCGCCGCGCGACAGGATGAACGCGCAGCCACTATCCTCGCCAGCCTGGTCGTCGCCACGGTCGCCAGCATGATCGCCATCAGCAGCGAACTGGCCAGTCTGCGCGATATGCCAGCCAGCGAACGCGGACTGCATTACGCCTTCGTGGTCCTTACGCTGATTGGCTCCTGGTTCCTGGTGGGCACCCTGTTCTGCTTCCATTACGCTCACCTGTATTACAACGCCGAAGGAAGCCAGCGCCCCCTGTCCTTCCCTGGCGGCGAAACCCAGCCGGATTACTGGGACTTCCTGTACTTCTCCTTCACCATCGCAGTCGCCGCCCAGACGGCAGACGTCTCTGTGCAAGCGCCGTCCATGCGCAGGCTGGTGCTAGGCCAATCCGTGCTGAGCTTCTTCTTCAATCTTCTTATCCTGGGTTTATTTGTGAATATGGCGGCTTCGCTAATGTAGGCGTATGATGAAATCGCGTGGCAACACGTTTTGGTTAACAAACGGGAGCAGCATATGCAAATCAGTGTGAACACCGACAAAACCATCGAACGTACAGCAGGCCTGGATGACCATGTGAAGGAAGTGGTCAAGACTGCACTCCACCGGTTCGGCGAGCACATCGGACGCGTCGACGTCCACCTCAGCGAAGGCAATGCACAGAAGTCCTCTGACGGAGATATCCGCTGCATGATCGAGGCGCGCGTCAACGGCTACCAGCCGATTGCCGTCACCGACCACGACGCAACCCTGCATCAATCCATCAACGGCGCAGCAGACAAGCTGCAACGGGCCATCGACAGCGCATTGGGCCGCCTGAGCGATAGCAAACGCCACACCTCGCAGCCCAACTTCGAAGCGGCCGAGGAATAACCCTTAGCCGGCGGCAGCCAGGCCTTTCAGGTATCGGATACCTTGCAAGGCACGGCTGCCGTACCAGGACATCATTTCCCCGTCGACCAGCTGCACCGGCTTGCCGATCTGGCGCTCCAGCGCATCCACGTGTTCTTCCGTGAAGCGGTAAGGCTCGGACGATAGCAGGACCTGGTCCACATCGCGCAGCAGCGCATCGCTCCATTGGAAGCTTGGATAGCGCACGTCGCCGATATCGGGAATCGACCAGCCGATCAGCGCCAGCATGCGGGCGATATAGGTATCGCGCGACACCGTCATCCACGGGTCTTTCCAGATGCAATACAGCACGCGCTGCGGGCGTCCAGGCTTTATCTGCGCCAGTTCCGCCTCGAACGCCTTGCACCAGGCATCGGCCTTCTCCTGCGCGCAAAACACCCCGCCCATCAACTGCACCAGCGCCAGGTTATCGCGCGGCTCGATCGGATGCGTGACCACGATATTTGGCACGAACTCCGCCAGCTTGTCGACGGTAGGCTTTTCGTTTTCGTCGATGTTCACCACCAGGTGAGTCGGCGCCAGCTTGCGGATCTTCTCAATGTTGACGTCCTTGGTGCCACCCACTTTCGGGATACTGCGCACCACTTCCGCCGGATGAATGCAAAAGCCAGTGCGGCCCACCAGTTGCGGCGCCAGGCCCAGGTCGCAAAGCAGCTCGGTAATCGAAGGCACCAGCGAGACGATGCGCGCGTTTGGAGCGGCCGCATGTTGCTGGCCGAGGATGTCGGTAAAAGTCATGGGCGATATTGAACCACACTTAGGCTATCATTAACACTGTTGATACCGCAGTAAGAAAGTTCATCTTGAAACCGATTGGCACCTTCGGCGCTTCCGCTTACCAGATCCAGGCCCTGCAATTATTCCGCGGCGCCGACAGCCTGCGCATCGCACCGTTGCTGAAAGACTGCCCTATCGTGCAGGTCGAGCAAGGCGAGGTAGTAGCAGATCCGCAGCGCGCCCGCCTGTACATCGTGCTGCGCGGCGCCCTTTCGGTGGCGGCGGACATGAGCACGGGTCTTTCCGACGGCACCACGATCAGCAAAGTGCTGCCCGGCGAAAGTGTCGGCGAACAGGCAGTGCTCGACGAAGAAGCCAACCAGGCCACCATTACCGCGCTGGAGCAAAGCGAATTGCTGGTGATCGAGTCGGAACTGGCGTGGGAGCTGATCGATGCCGCCAACGGCGTTGCGCGCAACCTGCTGCGCATGCTGTCTTTCCGCATCCGGGCCGCCAATGCGCAACTGCGGCGCCGGCAAAAGCTGGGCGAGTTCTATCGCCAGCTGTCGATGGTCGACGGCCTGACCGGCCTGTATAACCGCGCCTGGCTGAACGACTTCCTGCCGCAGTTGATCGCCAGCGCCCAAGCCACCGGCAAGCCGCTGTCGCTGATCATGCTCGACATCGACCACTTCAAGAAATTCAACGACAGCCACGGCCACCTGCAAGGCGACGAAGCGCTGCGCACCGCTGCGCAAGTGCTGACCGGCGCCCTGCGCCCAAGCGACTTCGCGGTGCGCTACGGTGGGGAAGAAATGATGGTGGTACTGCCTGACACGAACGTGCAGGTGGCCGAAGCAGTCGCCGGCCGGCTGTGCCAGCGCATGCGCGAGGCCGTTGTCTTCAGCGACATGCGCCAGCCGCTGCCGCACATCACCAGTTCCTTCGGCGTCGCAGCCCTCGGCCCAAGTCAGGACGAAACCGCCCTCATCGCCGCCGCCGACGCCGCCCTCTACCGCGCCAAAGAAGCCGGCCGCAACCGAGTAGAAGTCGCCTAAAAGTCGGGGTCAGGTCTGTCATTTGGACACGCAAGCCAGTTCTTTGATTTATCTCAATACGCAAATTCGGTCGAATTCGCGTATTGAGATAAATCAAAGGTTAGCGCTAGCTGTCCAAATGACAGACCTGACCCCGAATCTCCAAATGACAGACCTGACCCCGAATCTCAAAAAATTTTTAGGTGCCGGTGGCGGCTTCATCCGTTGAAGATTGGCGGCTTTGTTTGGAGACAAAGTCATCCAGGCCCTTCTGGACCAGTTCGTAAGTCTTGTCGATATTGGCAGCAATGTCGCCGCCCAGCACCTTCAAG
>JBCNOP010000059.1:0-25399 GCA_039593775.1 Pseudoduganella sp. | reverse complement strand
CCCGCGCAGAAATCCGCGACCGCCTGACCACCCTGGCTCCGCTGTTCCTGAAGAACAAGTACATGCTGGGCGACGAGTTCTCCATGCTGGACGTGGCCGTGGCCCCACTGCTGTGGCGCCTGGACCACTACGGTATCGAGCTGTCGAAGACCGCAGCGCCGCTGATGAAGTACGCCGAGCGTATCTTCTCGCGCCCTGCCTACATCGAAGCGCTGACTCCGTCCGAGAAAGTAATGCGCCGTTAATAGCGGGCCCTGCGGCGCGCCTTTGCTTGCAATCGGCGCGCCGCACCATATAGTTTGAACATGTCAGAAATCTCCACCAAGCCCTATATGCTGCGCGCCATCTACGAATGGTGCACCGATTGCGGCTATACCCCCTACCTGGCAGTCAAGGTCGACGCAGCAACCCAGGTCCCGATGGAATACGTGCGGAAGGGCGAGATCGTCCTGAATATCAGCTTCGGCGCCACCTCCGGCCTGAAGATGGATAATGATGCGATCCATTTCCATGCCCGCTTCGGCGGCGTGTCGCGCGAGATTTACGTGCCGGTCAATAACGTGATGGCGATTTATGCCAACGAAAACGGCCAGGGCATGGCGTTCGAGCCACTGCTGGGCCAGGCTCCGGCAGCGAAAACGCCTGCACCGGCCGAAGAAACGGCGCCAGTTCCAACCCTGTCTTCCGTGCCAAGCGCCCCGGCGCCACGCAGCGATGACGATAACGGACCGGACGATGGCGGCGAGCCACCAAAGAAAGGTGGCCGTCCAACCCTCACTCGCATTAAATAGCGTATAATTCGCGGCGAAAGTTTTACAGCCGGCTTAGCTCATCAGGTAGAGCAGTTGATTTGTAATCATCAGGTGGCGGGTTCGAGTCCTGCAGCCGGCACCAGCATCCCAAAAGCCCAGCCTTCATCGGCTGGGCTTTTTCATTTAACGCGCTTGCGTGTCATGCGCGCCGAATCGGACCCGGGTACTGCGTAACCAGCGGATCGGCTGTTAAAAGCGTAATTCCCTCGACAGTGGCTTGCGCAATCAAGATTCGGTCAAATGGGTCCCTGTGTAACTGCGGCAAAGACAAGAGTTGCAAAGCGTGGTGGGAATTGATGTTCAGTTCGACGTACATCTGATCCAGAAGCCCGCGCCTGAGAAGTCGCGGGTCGATATCGAAGTTATCGCGCCTGAGACTACGCTTGATGGCCACTTCCCAAATACTTGCGACACTGAAGTAGATCTCGTTCCTCTCGTCATCAATGAATTGGCGAGTCTCGGCAGGAATGCGCTTGGGGCTGTTTGCTGCCCAAATTAAAAGATGAGTGTCCAGAAGGACTTTCACTCTTTTACCCCGAACATCTCTTCTATTTCATCCCTACCCAGCTCATCGAAATCGTCGGGAACTTTAAATTGACCCTCAAGGAAACCAAGACGCTGCACCTTCGGCTGGGATTGCTTCGCCAGGGCGGTTACCTGAACGAGAGGCTTTCCAGCTTTGGCGATGATGAAGGGCTCGCCGTTCGCGGCCTCATCGACGAGACGCGAAAGATGAGTCTTTGCCTCGTGAATGTTGAAGGTTTTCATGACGGAAGCCGAAGCAGTGGACTAGACTAAGTTAGTTTAGTCCACTTCCCTGGAGATTCAAGTTCGGTGCTGGATCAGGTGATCAATCGAAAATTTGCCGGCGCCTTGGGCGATCAACGGCAGCAGCAGGGCGGCCCAGCTCAGGTGGGTGGGCCAGGCTTGCGGATAGACGAAGATCTCGATGACGGCGGTCATGACCAGCAGGCCGAAGGCGGCGAAGCGGGTGAACAGGCCGGCGATCAGCAGCAGCGGCAGAGCGTGTTCGGCGAAGGTTGCCAGCGGGGCGGCTATTTCGGGCGGGACCAGGGGCAGCATGTATTCGTAGCGGAACAGGTCGATCGTCGAGTCCTTCAGTGTGAACCAGCCTTCGACCTTGGTGCGGCCGGAAAGGAAGAAGATCGCGGCGATACCGAGGCGGGCGGCGAGCAGTTGCACGGATGCGGGCAGCAGACGGGCCGCAAGCGCTTGCAGCGCTGCGATGCGCGTCGAGATAGCGCCTGTGGCGGGCCGTGCGGCGGTTGGGGATTGGGCGAAGTTGGTGTTCATGGTGGTCTCCGTTTTGTCAGGTGTCAGGTGCGCCATTTGCCCTGGCGGGCGAGCGTGGCGGCGGCGTCGGCGATTTGCTGCGGCGTGGCACCGGTGGCAAGGCCGATCGTGGGGACATTTGTGGGCGCTGGTGTGCCGTCTGCGAGGACCAGGCCGATGATGCGTGTGCGGCGAAGCTGCGCCGCCGCGCATGTGGCCTGGGCGCCCTGGACGGTGCCGATGAATACCGCTTCCGGAATGTGCAGGCTGTCGATGAAGGCGAGCAGGTCGTGGCCGAGTGTTGCGGCATCTGCCTCGCGCAGAGTCGGGACCAGGACGCGGTAGCCTTGTGCTGCAAGCAGGGATGCGGTTTCTGTGTAGCTCTCGATACTGTCTCCGCTGCTGCGGGCGAGCACGATGGGGCGGCCGTCGTCAGGACCGGCGGCGTGGTAGCTCAGGGCCGGCTGCGCGGCTGCGACGGCGCGCAGCACTTCAGTGGCGCTGCGGATTGGCAGCGCGGCGCCGGCCAAGGCTGGCGCGAAGGCGAGGCTTGCGGTTCCTGCCAGCCCGGCGAGGGCGGAAAGCAGGAACAGGCGGCGGGTTTCATTCATTTTCAACTCCGGTAATGAGTTCACTGCCAAGCCAGTCGGCCAGCATGGCGCCTGCGCTGGCGATGCCTTGTTCTTCGCCGAGGCGCTCCACCAGCAGGGCGCACAGGCCAACAAAGCTGCCGTCGCGCTGAAGCTGCGTCAGTGCGGCGTATTCGATTGCGTCGAGCGCACGCAGGCAGAAGACAAAGCCGCGCCGCCAGACCAGGAGCCCGCCTGGGGCGGGCAGCATTTCGCTTTCAGGCGAGCCGCCGTCACGCAGCGAGAACCACACGTCGGCGGAGTTGGTTGCAGCGGTGCGCAGGTGCAGCGTCGGCGTCAGTTGCAGGCGCGCGTGGTCCCAGTCAACAGCGGCCAGCGCGTCGGCGGCGACTGGTGCTGCGTCGGGGCCGATGAATGCCTGGTCCAGCGCGTGTTCGATCCAGGCCAGTTCGTGCAAGTCCGGGTTATGCGGGAAGAGGGCTTGCAGCGTGTCGCAGAAATCATCGGCATAGGCGTCCAGCGTCCAGGCATGGGGCGGGAAACGCTTGATGTGGGCGGCGGCGGCGTGCAGGAAAGCTTCCTCGCCGATGAAGGCACGCAGTTGCGGGTAGCTCTCTTCGAGGCAGCCGACGAGCTGCGCGCGGTAGTTGTTCTGGTAGACGGCGCGGCCGGGGCCGGCGGGCACGCCCGCAACCGGCATGGAGGCGGCCAGCATGGCCTGGAAATCTCCCTGGAGGTCGGCGAGGTTCATGCTGCCTCCTTGTGCGCGGCGAGGCCGCGGGCGATATCAAGTTCTGCCAGCAGGTCGGCCAGCGGCGGAATATCGCCATCGCGCTCGATCATTGTGGCTACAGGACCGCAGCGCGCGATCGTTTGCTGGTACAGCGTCCACACCGCATCGTTGACGGCGCTGTCGTGCGTGTCGATCAGCAGGCCGTCGCCCTGGCTATGGCCGGCGAGGTGGATCTGGCACACGCGGTTCATCGGCACACCGCGCAGGAAATCGAGCGGGTCGAAGCCGTGGTTGCTGGCGCTGACGAAGACATTGTTCACGTCCAGCAGCAGGCCGCAGCCGGTGCGCTTGGCCATGGCGGAAATGAATTCCCATTCCGTCATGGTGGATTCGGCGTAAGTCAGGTAGCTCGATGGATTCTCGACCAGCATGGTGCGCCCCAGCGCTTCCTGCGCCTGGTCGATGTTGCTGCAGATGATGTTGAGCGCCTCCTGCGTATATGGCAGCGGCAGCAGGTCGTGCGAGTTGAAGCGGCCGATGCGCGACCAGCTCAGGTGGTCGGAGACGAACATCGGTTCGACCTCCTCCACCAAGGCGCACAGGCGGGCCAGGTAGTCCGGCCGCAAGCCATCGGCCGAACCGAGCGACATCGACACACCATGCAGCACCACAGGATGCTTCTCCCTTATGCGGCGCAGGATATCGCGCGGCTGGCCGCCGGCGACCATGAAGTTCTCCGAGATCACTTCGACGAAATCCACGTCGACGTCGCCTTCGAGGAATTCGCGGTAATGTTCGCGGCGCAGGCCGAGGCCAAAGCGATGGGCGTGCATGGTGTGCCTCCGTCAGGGCTTACTTGGTTTCGGTCAGGCTGCCGCCCAGTGCCTTGCACTCGGTCGGGGTTTTCACCAGGACGCCCTGGCCTTTGCACTGGTTCAGGCCTTTGCAGTCGTTCTTTGCGGTGGCGCACAGGCTGGTGCCCTTGCAGGTGTTGATGCCGTAGCAGCGGCCCGGTTCTTCCTTCACTTTTTCAGCGGCGAAGGATGGTGCGGACAGGGATGCCAGTGCGATCAGGGCTGCGGCGCCGGCCAGGCCAGCGCGGGTTTTGGTAGCGATGCTCATGATGAATCTCCTTTGGTTGGGGTGGGAATTACAGGACGCTGAGGGCAGCGTCTTCGATAACTTTCGCGACCGCTTCCGGCTGCGAAACTTGTACTGCATGGCTTGCTGCGATTTCAGTGACCTTGGCGCCGGCTCGCTTGTACATCCAGCGCTGCAGCTCCGGGTTCACCAGCCGGTCTTGCGTGGCGACGATGCCGAAGGTCGGTTTCTGGTGCCACATGGCGAACCAGCTTGGTGTTCCCATCAGCACATTGCTGACCGGGACTTGCGAGGCCGCCATGAAGTTGACGCGGTTCGGCGTCAGGTCGGCAGCCAGGTCGGCGTGGAAACGCGCCGTGTCGTAGAACTGGAAGCCTGCGCGGTCGGGTTTGACGCCTTCGCCGGCACCGGGCATCGACGACAGCAGCTGCTGCGAGGTTTCGCCGACTTCCGGCATCAGCGCCGCCACGTAGACCAGCGCCTTCACCTTGTCGCCCGTGGCCACGTTCGACATCACTGCACCGCCGATGCCATTGCCGACCACGATCACATTGCCGAACTGCTGGAAGATCGCCTTGCGTGCGATGGCAATATCGTCATCGAGCGAGGTGTGCGGCAGTTGGGCAACGGTGACGTTGAAGCCTTTCAGGCGCAGCGTGTCGTGCACTACGCGCCAGCTCGAAGCATCGATGAAGGCGCCGGGCACGATCACGATGTTCTTTGCGGCTGGCGCTGCGGCGTGTGCCGAGCCGGCGATGCCGGCAGCCAGCGCGATCGCGGCGGCAATTGCGCGCTTCATCATTTCGCCTTCAGCGAGCCGTAGCCCTTAGGGGTTTTGATGGAGGTGCAGGTGCCTTTTTCGACCAGCACCCAGGCATCGCCCTGGTAGTCGACTTTGGAGGTGGCGGCGCACGAAGTGCCCGGGCCTGCGGCGCAGTCGTTATGGCCGGCTTTCGCCACGCCGTAGCACTTCTCCATTTCCTTCTTGGGTTCTGCGGCTTGTGCGGAGGATGCGCACAGTGCGATTGCGAGGGTAGCTGCCAGTCCTGCGTAAGTGGTTTTCATAATCTTGGTCTCCTTGGTTAAGGTGTGACCAGATTAAGGGGGCAGTGTGTATCGCTTGTGTCGGTGGCGTGGGAGGTTTGCGCATGTTGTGTATCTGGCATGGCGCCAGATACACTGGGATACAAAAATGTCTACGGCAGGGTGCTGACGTCCACCGTTGGCGCCTGTCCGGTTGCCGGGCGGGTGAAGTTCTGGTTGATCGGCACATTCGGGCTGAAGAAGCCGCCATTGCGCAGGTAGAAGCTTCCATCCTGCAAGCCGCCTGCGTAGTCCATGCGCTGGGCGTTGGCGGCGGTAGCATCGCCGGTAAAGCGCGCGGTCACCAGTTCGCTCCAGTTGCCGCTGGTGCTGCGTGCCCACTGGTTGTTGAACCTTACGCTGCGGCCCAGGTAGCCGTTGGTGTCGATGAAGTTCTCGAGGAAGGAATAGACGCCGGCGTGGTAGGTAGTGGTGGCAGGGCGCTTCCACGTTGCGATGAAACGCCAGGCGTTGGTTTCCGGTGCAAGGAACCAGGCAGAAAAGTCGGTGCCGCCCGCGCCATCCGGCACGATGCGGGTAATGAAGCGGTAAGTATTGCCGGCTACCCAGTTATACAGCAGGTAGGATTGCCCGCCAGTGCCTTCGCCGCCAAAGGTGTTGTCGACCACGTTCGGTCCCTTGCGCACCAGCGTGGTCTTGGCGCCGTTGTCGGCATCCCAGACCGAGAACAGCACGCGGCGTTCGGTCGGCGAATTGACCTGGATGCCGAAGTAGCCACCATTGAAGCCGTTCGACATGAAGTAGGAGCCGATCTTGTCCTCTCCGGGCGGCACTGTCACTTCGTTGTAGAAGTACTCGGTGTTGGCCGGCACCGTATAGCCCAGGTGGACCGATGGGCCGCGGCGCGACCAGTAGTAGTTGGCGGCGTCATTGGCGTAGCTCAGCGCCGTGCCGGTGTTGACCCGCAGCGCCGACACTTCGCCGAAGTAGGTGCCGGATTTGCTGACGCCCTGCAGGTCGACCCGCACATAGCCGGCGGCGGGCACATCGATGGTGCCGATCGGGTAAGTCTTCGTCCTGCCCTTGGCGAGCGTGACGTCGAACGGCATGCCATTCGCGGTGACGCGGATCGTGCTGGTTTTGCTGCCGCTCAGGCTTGCGTCCAGCGACAGCGTGGCACTGCCTGCGGCGGACATGCGGAACCAGATACTGGTGATGGTGTTGGCGCTGGTCCAGTTGGCCAGGCCGTTGCTGTTGATGACTTCCGTCGACCCGGAACCGGTGCTGGTGACGAAGCCGTTGCCGGCCAGGGCGACAACGGCGTCGCCGCTTGCCGCCGGTTGGCCCGCCAGCGCTGTTGCGGCGGAAAACGCAAGGATCAATAGCGAAATTCTTCGTTTCATCTCCATATCCTTTCAAATTGTTTGCGATGCGAAAGGTAAACTATGATGAATCGAAAGAAAACGCAACTGAATTCGCGGCGTAGAATGGACGGCATGAGGCCAGACCTGCCACCCGACCAACAATGGAAGCTGCTGCTGGGAAGCTTTATCCACGAGTTCTCGCGGCTGGAAGCGCACGTATTCATCCTGTGCGCGCGCAGCATCGGTACCGACGCCACGCGCAAGCTCACCTTTGGCAAGCGGCTTGACCGCATCAAGGCGAGCCTGAAGCAGCAATCGCCGCTGGCAAGCGAGGAAATGCTGGCGCTGCTGCGCGAGGCACGCGGCCTGGCGGAATTCCGCAACGCGCTGCTGCATAACACGGCCTTCCACGGCA
This sequence comes from Pseudoduganella sp., assembly GCA_039593775.1. Classification (GTDB taxonomy): domain Bacteria; phylum Pseudomonadota; class Gammaproteobacteria; order Burkholderiales; family Burkholderiaceae_D; genus Rugamonas. The sequence continues at coordinate 18,047 of JBCNOP010000059.1, read as the reverse complement.
TGGGCGGCAGCGCGCCGCAAATGGAAGAAGTGGAAGCGCGCTTGCAGCAGCTCGAGCTGCTGCTGGATGCGCTGGCGCTGGCTTAGCCGCGCAGGGAGGCGATGGCTTGCTGCACGCGTGCGCTGTCCACGCGCTTGGCCAGCTTGCGGCCTTGCTCGCGCATGCGCTCGAATGCCTCTTCGAGTTCCACCGCACTTGGCTGCAGCGGCGCCAGCGAACGGGCGAGCTTGGGCAGGATGTCGCGGCGCAGGAAGCGTTCGCCCATCTGGCTCAATTGCCAGGCCACGGCGCCCAGGCTGAGGAAGAAGGCGATGATGAAGCCATTGTCCAGGTTTTGCGGCGCCTGCTGGCGCAGCGCTGCAAGCACCAGGGCGCAAAACGCAAACGCGCCGGCGATGGTCCACCACACCTCGCGGTCAAGGCGCGTCGTCGCTTCGTATTCGTCGAGCGCGTCGGCCTGCAGCCGCAATGCGGCATCGATCTGGCGGCGGCGTTCAGCTTCGTCGAGCAGCAAGGGCGCCTCGCGCAGGCGCGCGGCGGCGGCCAGTGCATCGGCATGGCGGATCGACAAATGGGGATTGGTGGTTTGCTCCAGCTGCACCAGCGGCAGCTGTTCGGCGCTCAACTGGGTGTAGTGGCCGGCTTCCATTGGCAGCACCATGCCGCAATCGCAGCAAGTGCGCTGGTAGCCCGCCAGCTCACCTTTGGAAACGGTGATGTAGTAGACATGCCAGGCCATGCCGATGCGTTGAACGGAGAACGCACGGGCCGCCCGGCATACGGGGCAGAAGTCAGCGACGTAGCCGGCGTGGGTATAGACTGCCTTCCTGCCCCAGACGAAAATCATGCGTGCTTGTGGCTGGCGGTTGCCTTCGCGGTCTTATGATGCGCGGTAGTTTTCTTCTTGGCCACGTGGTGCTTGGTGGTGCTGGTGCCTGCCTTGTGGTGGGTGGCCGTGGTCTTGGCGTGGGTGGTGCTTGCAAAAGCTGGTACGGTCAGTGCGAGGGCCAGGCTGGCAACGATCAAGTGTTTCATGCGGTTTCTCCAAGGGCGGCAATGGCGTGCCGGTTCGCCTAGCCATTATAGGCCCCGCCCTCGCCGTTTTTCCATAGGCACAAACCGTAAGGGATGCCCTTTGTCCGGTCAGCCAAAATGGCGGCGCATCAGGGCACGGGCCTGGCGCGCGCTATGCTCGACTGTCTCGAAGTTCAATGCCCCGCCCGCGTAATAAACCCGGCCCTGGCCCTGCAAGGCATCGATGCGCTCGAAATAGCCGGCATCCAGGGTTGCGCCATCGACATGGGGAAAGTAGTCCCACTCCTGCTGCAGCATCACGCCCGCCAGCGTTCCGCCCTGCGCGGCAATGTCGGCCGCCATCAGCTCGCGCAGCTGGCCGGTGCTGGCTCCATCGCCGGCAAGCTGCCAGCCCAGGTACGTGGGCTGGGCAGGATTGCGGTTGGCCCAGGCGTTCATATGGCCGATGCGTTCGGGACGCTCGTTCTGGTGCAGGAACAGGAACTCGCCGCCCGGCAGGCCGCTGGCGGCAAAGGCGCTGACCAGGTAGCGGTTGCTGCGCAGTTGGGCAAGCAGGGCAGCGGCTTCGCTGCCGGCCGGCAGGAAGCCGCCAGCCGTATGCAGCGGCGCGGCGACCACCACTGCATCGAAGCTATGCTGGTCGTGGCCATTGATGGTGAGCTGCACAGGGCGTCCCGGCTGGCTGTCGAGCGCCGTCACTGCCGCGCCGAGACGAACATCGAGTTCACGTGCCAGCGCTTCCCACAAGCCCTGGAAGCCCTGCGGGAACACATGGAACTTGCCCGGCGCAAGGCCGCCCTGGCCGTCCGGCCGGAACAGCCAGGGGATCAGCTTCATGAAATACAGGGCCGGCACGGTTTCGTAATAGCCATAGCCGAAACCTACCAGGGCGCCGCGCGCCAATTCGGCCACCGGCGTGAAGCCGTTGCTGGCGGCGAAGCGGTCAAACGGCTGGTGCAGCTCGCGCGGCATGCCGGCCAGGGTATCGTAGCGGACCACCGCATAGCGTTCCAGCGCCGCGCCGTAATTGGCGATGGCTTGCCGGATCTGGTCCGCGCTGTAGCGGCTGGACAAAAAGGACATCGCATCATGCCGCACGCCCTGCTCGTCGAGGAAACGCTGCTCCACCGGATAGGGCGCGACCGGCACGCCAAGGCGCTGTGCCAGTCCCAGCACCAGTTCGCATTCGGCGGCAGCGATGACGGCTCCCAGCTCCACCGGGCCGTTCGGCGTGTGTGCGGTGTATACCTTTCCGCCCACGCGCGCAGACTGTTCGAACACGGTGACTTTCTTATAGCCTAGCTGGCGCAGGGTGTCGGCGGCGGTCAGGCCCGCCGGTCCTGCGCCGATAACGGCGATCGATTGTATGGCTTCCATGGGTTCTCCAGTTCAGGCCCGCATCAGGCGGTCGGCCTCGATCCACGCGGTGACCGAGCGCGGGAAGGCCGGCGAAGCCGGATCCACGCCCAGTACCGCGCACATTTCATTGCTGCCCACCACGCCGAAGGGGCCGACTATGCCGCCTTTGGTGTGGCCGACTGCCATCACTTCTCCGTCGAGCACGAACTCGAAACGGATATAGGTCCAGCGCTCATCCCAGCACAGGGCGCAGAAGCGCAGGGTGTAGCGCCGGAACGGCTTGAGCCCGCGGCGGAAGGCGATCATCGAGCCGCCCAGCATGGGGCGCCAGCCACGTTTGATCGCCGGTCCCATGAAGCCGGCGCGGGTCATGTATTCGACCAGCGCCAGGTCGATGATGGTCATGTAGCGGCCATTGTTCATATGGCCGTTCAGGTCCAGGTCGTTGGGCAGCACGGTAAGCTGCATCTCGATCATGTCGCCGAGCTGGATGGCGGGTTTGAAGCGCGCTCGCAGCCAGACCAGCAAGAGCCGGAAGTACAGGTTCATCGTGCGACGGCAGCGGCAGGCTGGCGCATGCGGCTGGCCACGTGGCGCAGGGCCTGCTGGGTCTCCGGCTGCAGGAAGGCGTCGACGAAATCGTCGACTGGCAGCGCATCGACGTCGGCAAACATATCGTGCAGGTCGCGGCGGGCGATGGCGCGCATGCTGGCCAGTGCTTGCGGTGGCACAGACAGCAATTCCTGCAGACGTTCGCGCGTACGCGCCACCACCTGCCCAGGCTCGGCCAGCTCGTCGACCAGGTTCACTTCCAGCGCCTGCTGCGGCGACAGCAGGCGGCCGAACACCAGCAGCCGTTCCGCCTGCAGGGCGCCCACTACGCGGCGCACCGCGAGCTGAAAGCAGTCCGGCAGCGCCACGCCGACCCGCACTTCGTTCAGGCCGACCTGCCAGGCGCCCTGCGCCATCACGCGGTAATCGCAGAACACGGCCAGCAGGGCGCCCGCTGCCATGCAGTGGCCAGTAATGGCGGCGAAAATCGGCTGGCGCGACAAGGCCATCTCGGAGGCCAGCAGGAATACCTGCCGCCAGTATTCGCGCACGGCCTCATAGTCGCCGCCGACCAGCGCGGCCACGTCCACGCCCGAGGAAAACACGCCCGGTGCACCGGACAGGATGATGCCGCGCTGGCCGGCGCCGTTAGCCTCCGCCAGTGCATGGCGCAGGGACTTCAGCACGCCCACGTCGATCAGGTTGACCGGCGGCCGGGCGATGCGCAATTCCGTGATGCCGGAATCGTGGGGAATGATATCGATCATGCTTGCTCCGATTCTTTTTGAAACGGCGACAGCCGTCCCTGGCGCACAGCGCCATGGAAGCTGCCGTCCTTGGATGCTGGGGCTTACTGCTTGATGATGTTGTGCTTCAGGCACCACTCGCGCACGTCGCGGAAGCGGGCTTCATTGAGGCGCTGGTTGTTCGGCGAATTGCGCACTTCGCGGATCTTGTCGGTGTCGCCCGGCTTGATCGGGAAGTCGAAGGACGCATGCAGGGCGATCTCCGGCATGTAGGTGTATTCGTCCAGCAGGAAGCCGTAGCCTTTCTGGAAGAACTCGCACATTTCGGCCAGTTCTTCTTTCGGCGCGGCCTCGAAGTAGTTTTCGCAGATGGTCTTGGCGAAGGCGATGTGGCGCACTTCTTCCAGGTGGTGTTCCTTGAACATCTGGCGGGTCAGCGGGTCGATGCCGTCGGTCTGGGTCTGGAAGATCGAGTTCAGTTCCGCGAACCATTCGATCAGCAGGTTCCAGCAGATGCCGTACACTGGATGCTTGCCGGCCAGCTGGCGCTCGAACAGGGAGTAGTTCGGGATGTTTTCCGGGTGGCTCCACAGGCGCAGGTTGGCCTTCTCCAGGTAGCGGCGGAACATCAGCGTGTGCACGATCTCCTCGCGCGAGAACACCATCAGGTATTCGCGCACGTCGTCGCTCAGCACGCCGTGGTATTTGTTGACGTAGCCCACGTACAGCTCTGGCAGGGTTTGTTCCAGCCAGATGAAGTAGGACACGTCGCGGCCGGTCTCCAGCCACAGTACTTCATTGCGCTGCGCTTCGGTCAGCGCGTCCCAGTAGGGCGTGCCGTAGATCCAGCTCGACTCGGCCACCTTGGGCGGCTTGGAAAAATCGATGCCCTTTTCCCAGTCGACCACCTGGTCGAGGAACAGCAGCTTGCGGTGCGAGGCGTTGATCAGCGTGCGTACCGTCTTCTGGCGCTTCCCATCGAGCACGATGGGGTTGGTCTTAGGTTGGCTTACTGCGGCAATACTGGCTTCCATACTTAACTCCTGTTATTGGGTTGTTTGGGGGCAGTACAGGGAATGCAGCAAAAACTTACGCCGCGACTTTTTCGTCGCGCAGCTCGCGGCGCAGGATCTTGCCCACATTGGTTTTGGGCAGGGCGTCGCGGAACTCGATGTATTTGGGCTTTTTGTAAGCGGTCAACTGCTGTTTGCAGTAGTCCATCAGCTGCTCGCTGGTGAGCGATTGGTGTTTGCGCACCACGAACAGCTTGACGGCTTCGCCCGAGCCGGCGTCGGGTACGCCGATGCAGGCGCATTCGAGCACCAGCGGGTGGGCGGCCACCACGCCTTCCACTTCATTGGGGTAAACGTTGAATCCGGAAACCAGGATCATGTCCTTCTTGCGGTCGACAATGCGGACATAGCCCCGTTCATCCATGATGCCGATATCGCCCGACTTGAAGAAGCCGGACGCAGTCATGACCTTGGCGGTTTCCTCCGGCCGCTGCCAGTAGCCGGCCATCACCTGCGGGCCGCGGATGGCGATTTCTCCGGCCTGGCCGAAGGGCAGGGGATTGCCGTCGTCGTCGACGATCGCCACTTCGGTCGACGGCACCGGCAAGCCGATGGTGCCGCTGAAGCCTTCCTGGTCGGGACGGCACAGCGTGGCCGTAGGCGAAGTCTCGGACAGGCCGTAACCCTCCAGGATCGGGCTGCCGGTGGCAGCCAGCCAGCGCTCGCTGACCACCTGCTGCACGGCCATGCCGCCGCCCAGCGTGATGCGCAGGCCGGAGAAGTCGACCTGCGCCAGGCCGGGCTGGTTCAGCAGGGCGTTGAACAGGGTATTCACGCCCGGGAAGAAGTTGACGCGGTACTTGGCCAGCTCCTTGACGAAGCCCGCCATGTCGCGCGGATTGGGCACGAGCAGGTTCATTGCGCCCCAGCGCGCGCCCATCAGCATGCAGGCGTTCAGTGCCAGGATGTGGTACAGCGGCAGTGCGCAGACCGTCACCACCTGCTCGCCTTTTGCATGATTGAGCAAAGCCGGGCCGGCCCACGCATCGTTCTGCAGCATATTGGCGATCACATTGCGATGGGTCAGGGTGGCGCCTTTGGACAAGCCCGTGGTGCCGCCCGTGTATTGCAGGAAGGCGATGTCGTCGTGGCCCAGTTGCAGCGGCCGCAGCTTCTGCTGCGCGCCCTGGCGCAAGGCTTCGCGGAACGGCACGGCGCCCGGCAGGCTGAAAGGGGGCACCATCTTCTTCACGGTGCGCACCACGAAGTTGACCAGCATGCCTTTGGCAAAGCCCAGCATGTCGCCCATGCTGGCGACCACCACGTGCTTGACGCTGGTACGCGCCAGCACTTTCTCCGCCGTGGTGGCAAAGTTCTCGAGGATGATCAGGGCTTCGGCGCCGGAATCGGCCAGCTGGTGTTCCAGTTCGCGCGCGGTGTAGAGCGGGTTGACGTTCACCACGGTGCAGCCGGCGCGCAGGACAGCCGCCACCGCGACCGGATACTGCAGCACGTTGGGCATCATCACGGCGACGCGGGCTCCCTTGGCCAGCCCGCGCTGCTGCAGCCAGGCGGCCAGGTTGAGCGAGTGCTGGTCCCATTCGCGATAGCTCATGAAACTGTCCATGCAGGCATAGGCCTTGCGCTCGGCGAATTTGGCGAAGGACTCTTCCAGCAGGTGTGGCAGGGAGCGGTACAGGTCGGGATCGATGGTGGCCGGAATGCCATCGGGATAAGACTTGAGCCAGACTTTATCGGTATTCATTATTTGCTTGTCTCCTCTCTCATGCGCATCAAAGCGTGCGTCTTGTCATCGGCGCCGGGGCCGGCCACCGTATCGATCTGCGCCGGCGCCAGGTCGCGCCCGTCGGCAGCGCGGATGCCCACGCCAGCCACCGGCAGCCCTGTTGCGCGCTCCACCAGCGTCATGCGCGGCCCGGCCGGATGCGGCGCCCATTGCTCGCCCCACACCGTCATCGCGGCCAGGATGGGATAGAGCGAGTGGCCCTTTGGGGTCAGGCGGTAGTGGACGATGCGGGCATCCTCGCTGCACGGCTGGCGCAGCAGGATGCCGTTTTCCACCAGCTTGCCCAGGCGGCGGGACAGGATGTTGGTGCTGATGCCAAGGTGGCGCTGGAAATCCTGGAAGCGGCTCATGCCGCAGAAGGCGTTGCGCAGGATGACGAACGTCCACCATTCGCCGACCTGCTCCAGGGTCTGGGCGATGGGGCAATTCATCTCGGCAAACGAACCCTTGCTCATTGGCTTCCGTCTTAGTAGTAAATATATAACATTTACTCTATTGAAACCGCTTGCGTAACACAAGCGAATTTTCTAGAACGGTCGCTCTATTTTTCTGCGGTGCAACACATCACACTGTTGTCATTTCCGCCATTTATAGTTAGTCTGTTTTCACAATTACTAACTGTCAACGGAGGCGTGACATGCAAAAACTGGGTGCGGAATTCTTTGGGACGTTCTGGCTGGTATTGGGCGGTTGCGGCAGTGCGGTGCTGGCAGCGGCATTCCCCGGCGTCGGGATTGGCTTGCACGGGGTGTCGCTGGCCTTCGGCCTGACGGTGCTGACCATGGCTTTCGCGATCGGGCATATTTCCGGTTGCCACCTGAATCCTGCCGTGTCGGTCGGCCTGTGGCTGGGCGGCCGTTTCCCGGCCAAGGATTTGCCGGGCTATATCGTGGCGCAAGTGCTGGGCGGCATTGCCGCCGGCGGCGTGCTGTACCTGATCGCCAGCGGCAAAGCGGGCTTTGATGTTGCCGCCGGCTTTGCCTCCAACGGCTATGGCGAACATTCGCCGGGCGGCTACAGCCTGGTGGCAGCCCTGGTGACGGAAGTCGTGATGACAGCGTTCTTCCTGGTGGTGATCCTGGGCGCCACTGATAAGCGTGCGCCGGCCGGCTTCGCGCCGATCGCCATCGGCCTGTGCCTGACCCTGATCCACCTGATCTCGATTCCAGTGACCAATACCTCAGTCAACCCGGCGCGCAGCACCGGCGTCGCGCTGTACGTGGGCGGCTGGGCCGTGGCGCAGCTGTGGCTGTTCTGGGTCGCGCCGATCATCGGCGCCGGCGTCGGTGCCGGCATCTACCGCTTCATCGGCCGCAATTAAATGGGGACGTACCCCAATTAAATGGGGTACGTCCCCATTTAATCCTTGCTGCTATCATTGGGGCAATCCAGGGAGGGTATATGGCGCTACCACATGCATCATCCGGGCAAGTGGTCCGGATTGGCCGCGAGGCCGGTGAAAGCCTGTCGCAGTTTTCTTCCATTGCACTGGCCAAGACGGAGCAGCTGGAATTAATCCGCATGACCGTGCCGGCCGGCCGCGCAATCCCTGAACATGCTGTGCGCGGCCAGCTCACCTTGCAATGCCTGGAAGGCGAGGTGGCGTTCGACGCCCATGGCCGCACTGCGATCATGCGCGCTGGAGAAATGCTCTATCTGGAAGGCGGCGCGCCGCACGCGCTGCGCGCCAATGCCGACTCGCTCCTGCTCCTGACTATCTTGCTGGTGGACTGAGCGGCAAGAGGAAGGTAAAGCGCGCACCTTCGCCAGGCTTGCTGTCCAGGTGCACACTGCCTTTCAGGATCGCCTGCACCGCATTCAGTACGATCGACAAGCCCAGACCTTGGGCGCCATCGCCGACGCGCGTGGTGAAGAAGGGATCAAATACGCGTGGCTGGATGGCCGGGTCGATGCCCAGGCCGTTGTCTTCGTAAATCAGCTCCACGAGATCTGCGCGCTGGGTAGCGCTGATGCGAACGCGGCGCTCTTCGCGGCCGGCAAAGGCGTGCACAATGGAATTGCTGAGCAGCTTTGCCAGCACCTGTTCGATATGGCCGGGATAGCTGTCCATCTGCAAAGCTGGCGGCACGCTCACCTCAAGCGTCAATTCAGCGCGCTTGATCGTCGGCCCCAAGGCCAGCAACAGGTTGGCGACCGTCTCCTGCAACAGGAAGCTGCGCCTTTCCTGCCGGTCCTGGTCGACTGCCACTTGCTTGAAGCTGGCAATCAGCTCGCCGGCCCGGCTGCCATTGCGCTCGATCACTTCGCATGCCTGGTGGCCGTCGTCCAATAGCTGGCGCAGGCTGGCCTGCGTCAGGCGCTGCTCGCTCACCTGGCGGGCGACGGCGTCGATGCGATCGGCCAGCGAGGTGGCGCCCAGCATCATATTGCCCAGTGGTGTGTTCAGTTCGTGGGCGATGCCGGTGACCAGGCGGCCAACGGTGGCCATCTTTTCGACCACGACGATTTGCTCCATGGCCTTTTGCAATTCGGCGGTGCGCTCGGCAACCCGCTCCTCGAGGTGGTTGTTGAGCTGCTGGAGTTGCTGCAGCGCGCGCTGTTCACCGGCACGCAGCACAGCAAACTCGGCGCGTACCCGTTCCGCTTCCTCGGCGCGCAACTGGGCATCTTCGCGGGCGCGCTGCTCGCGCTGGAAAACCTGGCTCAGGTCGCGCTCGACCAGGCCACGGAATTGTTCCAGCACGCGCATATGCAGTTCGCTGTAGGCATTTTCCTTGCGGTCCAGTACGCAGATGGTGCCGAACACATGTTCGTCCGGCCATACCAGGGGCAGGCCCAGGTAGGAAACCATGCCCAGCTTGATGTCGGGATTGTTGCACCAGGCAGGATCGGCCAGCGCATTCGGCACCAGCAGCCGGCTGCGGCGGGCCATCACGGTTTCGCAATACAAGCCGGTGTTGAGCGGGGCCAGCTCGTGCTCTTCGTAAGGATTGCCATCGGAATGGCTGGACAGGAAGACCTTGATGCTCGGCGGTTCGACGCGCATGATCAGGGCGGCGGGTACCTTGATCAGGCTGGCAATCAAGTCCAGGACTTGCTGCCATTTCTCGGCCATCACGGTATCGATGGACAGGCTGGCTGTCGCCACTGCGGAACTACCCATGGTCGCCTCCGGTCGCTGGGATGAGGCGATTATAGGCCGGGGGCGAGGCCCCGGCTACTACCCTGGCTACTTGCCCGCTGCCTGTTCGGCACGCGGGTCGCGCGCCAGCAAGCCCTGCACCAGGTCGGCTGGTTGCAGGCCGTCGAACAGTACGCTGGCGACCGCATTGGTGATAGGCATCTCCACGCCCAGCCGGTGCGCCAGCTCACGCACCGCCTTTGCACATGGCACGCCTTCGGCGACATGGCCCAGTTCCTTGACCACGGTTTCCAGCGACTTGCCTTGTGCCAGTCCCAGGCCGACGCGGCGGTTGCGCGACAGGTCGCCGGTGCAGGTCAGGATCAGGTCGCCCATGCCGGTCAGGCCCATGAAGGTTTCGACTTGCCCGCCCAGCGCGGTGCCGAGGCGCGTAATCTCGGCCAGGCCGCGCGTGATCAGCGCGGCGCGCGCATTCAGGCCCAGGCCCATGCCGTCGGCCACGCCGGTAGCGATGGCCAGCACGTTCTTGACAGCGCCGCCCACTTCCACGCCGACGATGTCGTCACTGGAATAGACGCGGATGGTACCGCCATGCACGGCGCCCACCACCAGTTCGCACAGGGCGGCGTCGCTGGAGGCGATGGTGAGTGCGCAAGGCAGGCCCTTGGCCACTTCCTGCGCAAACGAAGGGCCGGACAGGGCGCCGGCCGGCACATCTTCACCGAGTACTTCGCGCACGATCTGGTGCGGCAGCATGCCGGTATCGTATTCGAAGCCCTTGCACAGCCAGACAATGTTCGGGATCTGCTTGCCCTTCAGCGCTTGCAGCAGCGGGCGCAGGCCAGCGACCGGGCAGGCTGCGATCAGCAGGCCATCCTGGCCCACATGGGCCACGGCGGCATCGAAATCGGAACTCACCTGCAGCGCAGGCGGGAAAGGGTAGCCTTTCAGGTAATGCGTATTGTCGCGGGCAGCGGCCATTTCAGCCATTGCGGCAGCATTGCGGCCCCACAGCACCACATCGTGGCGCGCGGCCACGGCAATGGCAACGGCCGTGCCCCAGGCGCCGGCGCCCAGCACGCTGATCATGCGCGTCGTCATCAGAGGCCCCAGATATCGTTGCTGCGCACGTAGCCGACCAGGCCGTCGCGGTGCTTGACCTTGGTCCAGCCATTGGCGGCAGGCTCGGCCAATTCCAGCAGCACGCCTTTGTCGGCGATGAACACGACTGGCGACGTGTCGTCGGCCGCCCCGCGTACCTTGGTGTTGGCAGCGCGCACGATGACGTTGCGCTGCTTGTTGCTCAAGCTCTTGGCTTCAGTCCAGGCCATGTCGCCGGCCATATCGCGCACCTTGACCCATTCGCCGTAGGTCAGCACGACTTCCAGCGGAGCGCCGGAAGGGACGATGTACTGCTTGGCCGCCCGCGTCGACGGGCCGCCGTACAGCACTGCAGGATTGGCGCCTACCGACCGGTAGTCGATAGCCTGGGCGCTGGCGCAGGCCAGCAGCGTGGCGGCGAAGGCGACAATTCGGCGTAAATTCATCGATCAAACCTTAAAAATGCGCAAAGGCCCACTGGGGCCTTTGCATGCGGGGGAACCGTGGTTCCCCATGATATCGCAGAAGTATTACTGTACGGTTGCGGAGCCTTCGACCGGGGTCGCGCCAGCTTCAGCAGCTTGCTGCTGGGCGATGGCTGCCAGGCGCTGCTGGTAGAACACTTCGAAGTTGATTTCGGCCAGGTGGATCGGAGGGAAACCGGCGCGGGTGATCATGTCGGCGATGTTCGAACGCAGGTACGGATACACGATGTTCGGGCAGCCGATGCCCAGCAGTGGGTCCAGCTGCTCGGCTGGGATGTTGCGGGCTTCGAAGATACCGGCTTGCTTGCCTTCAACCAGGAAAGCGACTTTGTCCTTGATCTTGGCAGTTACGGTCACGGTCACGGTGGACTCGAAGATGCCTTCGGACAGCGGCTCAGCGCCAACGTCCAGCGCCACTTCGATCGAAGGGGCTTCCTGTTCCAGGAAGATAGCTGGGGAATTAGGCTGTTCCAGCGACATGTCTTTCAGGTAGACGCGTTGGATTTGGAACACAGGTTGCAGGTTTTCTTCAGACATGGAACGCTTTCGTATCAGTTATATAGTTAATGCTTGTCCAGGCCACGAGGGGTAAGCCCAAGTCAAACGCGACGGCAATTGTAGCAAAACTAGTTTCTTTTCCAACGTTTTGCCCGCATGTCCGTTGTATTTGGGGGCGTTTAACCTTTTAACAAGGGGTCGAGCCCGCCCGCCTGGTCCAAAGCATACAAATCGTCAAAACCGCCAACGTGGGTATCGCCAATGTAGATCTGCGGCACGGTGCGGCGGCCGGTCTTTTCCATCATGAGCTGGCGCTGGGCCGGGTCGAGGTCGACGCGGATCTTGTTGATGGTGGTGACACCCTTGCTCTCCAGCAAACGTTCGGCGCGCACGCAATAGGGGCACACCAGGGTGCTGTACATGGTAACGTTGGCAGTCATTTTCTTAGCTCCGTGTCAGTGGCAGGTTTTGCGACTTCCAGGCATCGATCCCGCCTTCCATCACGACAACGTCGGAGAAACCGGACTTTTCCAGCATGCGGGCCGCGCTGAAGGCGCTGATCCCTTTATCGCATACCACCACCAGGGTCTTGTTCTTGAACTTGTCCAGTTCGCCCATGCGGTTGCCCAGTTCGGCCAGCGGAATATGCTTGGAATCGATGATACGGCTTTCGGCCTTGTCCTTGGCGCGCACATCGAGCACGCCGGCTTTGCCGCGGTTGATCAGCAGGGTGACCTCGGCTGGGGAAGCTTTTTTACCGCGCTGGGTCAGGACCGGGAACAGCAGGGCGCCGCCGGACAACAGGACGATGGCGATCAGGAAAATATTGTCGATGATGAATTTCACGGTAATCCAATGGTTGAACTTAATCTGCGCATTATAAAATAGATGCTTGTTCGTGGCTTCGGCGGCGATTTTCACCCATTTCCAACTCTATTGTTATTGCTCTATGTATAAAATCGTATTCATGCGTCACGGCGAGTCCACCTGGAACCTGGAAAATCGCTTCACCGGCTGGACCGATGTGGACCTGACCGAAAAAGGCGTTAACGAAGCCAAATCTGCCGGCAAAATCCTGAAAGATGCCGGCTTCTCCTTCGACCTGTGCTACACCTCCGTGCTCAAGCGCGCCATCCGCACCCTGTGGCTGACCCTGGACGAGATGGACGAAATGTATGTGCCGATCAAGCATGACTGGCGCCTGAACGAGCGTCATTACGGCGCCTTGCAGGGCCTGGACAAGGCTGAAACTGCCGCCAAGTTCGGCGATGCGCAGGTGCTGGTATGGCGCCGCAGCTACGATATCCCACCGCCAGCGCTGGAACCTGGCGACGACCGCACCTCTTACAACGACCCGCGCTATGCCGGCCTGCCAAAGGATTCCATCCCGCTGACCGAATGCCTGAAAGACACCGTGGCACGCGTGATGCCGGCCTGGAACGACGAGATTGCGCCTGCCATCAAAGCCGGCAAGCAGATCCTGATTTCGGCCCACGGCAACAGCCTGCGCGCCCTGATCAAGATGCTGGACGGCATCAGCGATGAGGCAATCGTCGGCCTGAACATCCCGAACGGCCAGCCGCTGGTGTACGAACTGGATGCCGACCTGAAGCCAATCAAGCATTACTACCTGGGCGACCCGGCCGCCATCGCTGCCGCGCAGGCTGCCGTGGCCAACCAGGGCAAGGCCAAGTAAGCCCCGTGGCGGTGCATCCGACTCGCCGCGCTTGGCGTGGCGTTGCGCTGGCCGTGCTGCTGGCGCTGAGCGCCGTGCACGGCGCCTATGCCGCCCCTAAGCCGACCGAACGCAGCAAGCAAAAAGCTGCGGCTGAATCGGAGCGGGCGGCGCTGGCGCGCAAGCTGGCCAACCTGAAGGCGGAAATCGGCAAGACCGAGAGCGCCAAGGAAGACGCGGCCGATACGCTGGCCGAGTCGGAGGAAGCCATTTCCGACGCCAATCGCACCCTGCGCGATCTGGCGGCGGAGCAATCCCAGATCAACAGCAAGGTGGCCGAGCTGGCCGCCGAGCAGTTGCGCCTGTCCGCCACCGTGGCGGCACAGAAGCAGCAGCTGGCCAAACTGCTGCGCGAGCAGTATGTGGCCGGCAATGAAGACCGCATCAAGCTGCTCCTGTCGGGCGACAACCCCAACCGCATCAACCGCGAACTGCAGCTGATGGCCTATGTGTCGCAGTCGCAGGCGCGCCTGCTCGATTCGCTGCGTGCCAACCTGAAAAAGGTCGAGGAAAACCAGGCCGAGGCGCAGAACGCCAAGCAGGAACTGGACGAAATCGCCGAGGAAGAGAAGCAGCAGAAAGCCAAGCTGGAACAGGAAAAGGGCCGAAGGGCCGCCGCCCTGGCCAGCCTGTCGAAGAAGCTGGTGGCCCAGCGCAAGGAAGCCGGCCGCATGGAGCAGGATGCCCAGCGCCTGGATGCCCTGGTCGACAAGCTGAACAAGCTGATCGAAGAGCAGGCACGCATCGCGGCCGCCGAAAAAGCACGCCAGGAAAAGCTGGCCGCCGAGCGGGCCGCCAAGGCCAAGGCGGAAGCGGAAGCGCGCGCGCTGGCCCGTGCCAAGGCGCAGGCCGAGCGCGAGCGCCTGGCGCAGGAAGCGAAAAAGGCCGGCAAGCCGGCGCCCAAGCCGCTGCCGGCCGAAGAAGAACCGAAGGTCGCCGCCAAGCCGGAACCTTCCGAGCAGCGCGACGAAAAATCGCCGCGTCCGTCCGAAGTGGCGCTGGCGCCGGTGGTGCCGGACGGCGTGTTCGCCAGGCTGAAAGGCGAGTTGCCGGCCCCGGTTTCGGGCAAGGTGGACAAGCGCTTCGGCAGCAAGAATGCCGACGGCGTGGCCTGGAAAGGCATGGTGGTGAAGGCCGCTGCCGGCGCCGAAGTGCGCGCCGTGGCCGCCGGCCGCGTGGTGTACGCAACTTCGCTGCGCGGCTACGGCAATTTCATTATCATCGACCACGGCGGCCAGTACTGGAGCGGCTACGGCTACAACGAGTCTGTGCTGAAACGCGCGGGCGACGTGGTGAAAGCGGGCGAGGTGATCGCCACCGTCGGAAATACCGGCGGTTACGAAGAATCGGGTTTATACTTTGAAATGCGCCACCAGGGCAAGCCGATAGATCCGGCCGGGTGGGTCAAGTTCTAGCGGCGGAAAGCAATCAATGGGCAACAAAACGAAGAGTCTGGGCCTGGTCGGCCTTGGTATGGTGGCTGGCATAGCCGTCTCGATGCAGTTTTCCGCCCTTGCGCAAAAGGGCGCCACGCCTTTGCCGCTGGAAGAACTGCGCACCCTGTCCGAAGTTTTCAGCCTGATCAAATCCGACTACGTCGAACAGGTCGACGACAAGAAGCTGCTGCAGGACGCCATCGCCGGCATGGTTTCTTCGCTCGACCCGCATTCCACCTACCTCGATAAGACCGCATTCAAGGAAATGCGCGAATCCATCCACGGCAAATTTGTCGGCATCGGCATCGAAGTGGGCGTGGAGGACGGCTACATCAAGGTAGTGGCGCCGATCGAGGACTCGCCGGCCTGGCGCGCCGGCATCAAGGCGGGCGACCTGATTACCCGCCTCGATAACGAACCGCTGAAGGGCCTGTCGCTGGACGAGGCGATCAAGAAGATGCGTGGCGAGCCGCGCACCAAGGTGGTGCTGACGGTATCGCGCAAGAATGAAGAAAAACCGCTGCTGATTCCCATCGTACGCGAAGAGATCCGCGTGCAGAGCGTGAAGGTGAAGATGGTGGAGCCGGACTATGCCTGGCTGCGCATCTCCCAGTTCCAGGAACCGACGGTGGAAGACATGGCGAAGAAGCTGAGCGCCCTGTACGCCAAGAACCCGAACATCAAGGGCCTGGTGCTGGACCTGCGCAATGACCCGGGCGGCGTGGTGCAGGGCGCGGTCGGCGTGTCCGCCGCCTTCCTGCCCAAGGATGCGCTGGTGGTCTCCACCGACGGCCAGCTGGCCGATTCCAAGCAAGCTTTCCACGCCACCTCCGAAAACTATGCCACCCGCAGCGGCGGCGACCCGCTGGCCAAGCTGCCGGCCGCGTTGAAAACGGTGCCGATGGTGGTGCTGGTCAACGGCGGTTCCGCCTCCGCTTCCGAGATCGTGGCCGGCGCCCTGCAGGATTACAAGCGCGCCATCGTCATGGGCAGCCAGACCTTCGGCAAGGGCTCGGTGCAGACGCTGCGCCAGATCACCGCCGATTCGGCCGTCAAGCTGACCACCGCGCGCTACTTCACGCCGAACGGCCGCGGCATCCAGGCCAAGGGCATCGTGCCGGACGTGCTGGTGGACGAAACGGCGGAGGGCGACGCCATCAACAGCCTGCGCCTGCGCGAGGCGGATCTGCAGAAGCACCTGGTCAACAGCGAGGGCGAAGAAGACAAGCAAGGCCGCATCCGCCGCGACGAACTGGAAGAGGAGCAGCGCCTGCTGGCCGCGGCGAAAAAGCAGAAGCCTTTCGAGTTCGGCGGCAAGGACGACTTCCAGCTGGAGCAGGCACTGCGCCACTTCAAAGGCCTGCCGGTGAAAACGGCCAAGCCCGAGTTAGCAGCGAAATAAATGAACGACCAGCAGCTGCTGCGTTATTCGCGCCATATCCTCCTCGACGAAATCGGCATCGAGGGGCAGCAGGCGATTTTGCACGGCAGGGCGCTGGTGATCGGCGCGGGCGGCCTTGGCTCGCCGGCCTCGCTTTACCTGGCCTCGGCCGGCATCGGCCACCTGACCATCGTCGACCATGACAGCGTCGACCTGACCAACCTGCAGCGCCAGATCGCCCACACCACCGAGCGTGTCGGCCAGCCCAAGGCTGAATCGGCGCGCGCCACGCTGAACGCCATCAACCCGGAATGCCAGGTGAACGCCCTGGTCGAGCGCGTCGACGATGCGCGCCTCGCAGCGCTGGTGGCGCAGCACGACGTGGTGCTCGACTGCACCGACAACTTCAAGACCCGTCATGCCGTCAACCGCGCCTGCGTGGCGCACCGCGTGCCGTTGGTGTCCGGCGCCGTGATCCGTTTCGATGGCCAGGTCAGCGTGTTCGACACCCGTACGGAAGGGCCTTGCTACTCCTGCCTGTTCCCGCAAGACCAGCCTTTCGAGGACGTGGCCTGTTCCACCATGGGCGTGTTCGCGCCGCTGGTGGGCGTGGTCGGCGCCATGCAGGCAGCCGAAGCGCTCAAGCTGGTGATGGGCATCGGAGAGTCGCTGTCCGGCCGCCTGTTGCTGCTGGATGGATTGCGCATGGAGTGGAACAGCATTAGCATCACCCGCAACGAAGCCTGTCCTGTCTGCGGGACACCACATCAATAGACTGGAGATCCATCAATGAAGCGAGTTTCCGCCGTCCTGGCGTTGGCGATTGCGAGTGCGTTCAGCGCACAGGCAGCCGTCACGCAAACCACCCGCTACGTCATCATTTCCGAGAACAACGGCAAGCAGATGGGTGAGCAGGTGGTGGAGAACCACGACGACGGCCTGACCAAGGTTCGCTACATTTACAAGGACAACGGCCGCGGCCCCGAGCTGACGGAGGAATTCCGCCTGGCCGCCGACGGCACCATGCTGTACTACCACTCCAAAGGCAATTCGACCTTCGGCGCCGTGGTGGACGAAACCTTCGAGCGCAACGGCACCAAGGCGCAGTGGAAATCCACCACCGAGCAAGGCGACAAATACGTCGCCGGCCCGGCCGTCTACGTGGCGCTGAACGGCAGCTTCGAAGTCGATTCGCGCGCCATTGCGGCGCTGGCGAAGACGGCGTCGGCCAGCATCCCGCTGCTGCCATCCGGCACCCTGAAGCAGGCCGTACTCGATGAGGTACAGGTTACCGGTCCCAACGGCCAGTCGCAGCAGGTGCAACTGGTGGCGCAGACCGGCCTGGGACTGAGCCCGAAATTCCTGTGGATTACCAAGGGCGACAACCCTTCCCTGTTCGCGGTCGTGGAGCCGGGCACTTTCGTGTTCGCCATCGAAGGCTGGCAGGGCAACGGCAAGGCGCTGGCCGAACGCCAGAAAGTCGCCGAAGCGAAGATGCTGAACGACCTGGCGGCCAAGCTGCAGCACCCGCTGCAAGGCCTGACCGTGGTGAAAAACGCCCGCATCTTCGACAGCAACAAGGGCACCGTCGGCGCACCGTCCGACGTCTACGTGCTGCGCGGCCGCATCTCGGCCATCCTGCCGGCCGGTTCGCCGGTGCGCGGCGCCGTCAACGAGATCGATGCCGGCGGCCGCATCATGCTGCCAGGCCTGTTCGACATGCACGGCCACATCACCCGCTGGGAAGGCGCGCTGCACGTGGCAGCCGGCGTGACCACGCTGCGCGACATGGGCAA
>JBCNOP010000058.1:0-25415 GCA_039593775.1 Pseudoduganella sp. | reverse complement strand
GAAATCAAGTACAAGGCCGACGTGGTGCGCGAATACGGCGAAATCCCCGACATCGAATGCCTGCCGCTGCAGATCAACCAGGTGGTCATGAACTTGCTGGTCAACGCCGCCCATGCCATTGGCTCGATGCGCGGCCGCATCGAGATCCGCACCGGCTGCGAGGGCGAGAACGTGTGGTTCAGCGTGAGCGACAACGGCAGCGGCATTGCACCGGAAAACCTGGGCCGCATCTTCGATCCCTTCTTCACCACCAAGGAAGTCGGCAAGGGCACCGGCCTGGGCCTGTCCCTGTCCTATGGCATCGTGCAAAAGCACCACGGCCGGATCGACGTTGATTCGACCCTGGGCCGGGGCACCACATTCCGTGTCACACTCCCCAAGAAGCGTCCTCCCAACGAGCAGAAGGAAGCCACCCTATGATGACCATCCTGTGTGTCGACGACGAGCCGAACATCCTCTCCTCGCTGCGCCGCCTGTTCCGCGGCAAAGGCTACGAGGTGCTGACGGCCATCAGCGGCGCACAGGGGCTGGAACTGCTGGCGCAGCAGCCGGTCGACCTGGTGATTTCCGATATGCGCATGCCGGAGATGGACGGCGCGCGCTTCCTGGCCCAGGTGCGCGAACGCTGGCCCAATACGGTGCGCCTGCTGCTGACCGGTTATTCCGACGTGCAATCGATCCAGGACGCCATCAACTGCGGCGAAATCTACCGCTACATCACCAAGCCCTGGGACGACAACGACATCCTGCTGATCGTGCGCCACGCACTGGAGCGCCACCAGCTCGAACTGGAAAAGCAGCGCCTGGAAGCGCTGACGCTGAAGCAGAACGAGGAGCTCAAGTCGCTCAACGCCGGGCTGGAACAAAAGGTCGAGGAACGCACGCGCCAGCTCAAGGCCAACTTCCTCACCACCATCAAGATCCTGTCCAGCATCGCCGAAGCGCGCGGCACCGGCCAGACCGGCCAGACGCGCCAGGTGGCTGACCTGGCGCGCAAGATGGCGGCCCAGCTCAAGCTCGACATGAATGAGGTGCAGGATATCTTCATCGCCGCCCTGCTGCACGACCTGGGCCGCATCGGCTTTTCCGACGACATGCTGCGCACCCCGATGACCATGCTGCAAGGCGCCGACCTGGCGCTGTTCCGCAAGCACCCGGTGATGGGCGCGCAGTTGCTGATGCCGCTGACCGACATGGCCGGCGTCGCCGCCATCGTGCGCCACCAGATGGAGCGCTTTGACGGCCAGGGCTTCCCGGACCGGCTGGCGGGTTTTGCAATCCCGATCGGCTCGCGCATCCTGACCTTGGCCATCGACTACTACAACCTGCAGCAAGGCGCCCTGGTGCAGCGCCACCTGAAGCCGGAAGAAGCCAAGTCGCTGGTGATGGACGGCAGCGGCAAGCGCTACGACCCGCAGGTGGTGCAAGCCTTCCGCCAGGTGGTCGACGGCGGCGTGCGCGGCATCGCGGAAAGCACCGACGTCGAATTGCTGTCCGGCGAACTGGTGCCGGGCATGGTGCTGTCACGCGACGTGGTCAGCCGCGATGGCCTGATGCTGCTCGCCTCGGACCATGTGCTCAACGAGCGCATGATCCAGCAGCTGCAGGATTTCGAGAAAAAGAGCGGCCACCGCCTGCCTATCTGGGTTCAGCGGAGCGCAGTGGCAGGACCACGGTAAACGCCGAGCCTTTGCCAGGCTCGGAAATGACGTTGATGCGCCCGCCGTGCTTGCTGACGATGCCGTAGGCCAGGTAGAGTCCCAGCCCGGTGCCGCTGCCAACCGGCTTGGTGGTGAAGAAAGGATCGAAAATGCGGCCCAGGTTTTCCGGCGGGATGCCGACGCCGTTGTCCTGGATGCGCACCTGCAGGGCTTCGCGGTCGGCGCTGGTCACGATGCGGATTATGCCCTGGGCCGGGATCGCCTGGATCGCATTCAGCAGGATGTTGCGGAACACCTGGTTCAATTGGCCCGGCAGGCCCTGTATCGGCGGCAGCTTGCCGTAATGCCGGTCGACCTTGGCCTTGAAGCGCAGTTCATTGGCCAGTGCATTCAGCGTGCTCTCCAGGCCTTCATGCACGTCGGTAGGCTGCCATTGGGTGTCGCCTGACTCCGAAAAGTCCTTCAGCGCCTGCACAATGTCGCGCACGCGGCGCAAGCCATCCATCGATTCGCGCAGCAGGGCCGCGGTATCTTCCTTCATGAAGTCGAAATCGGCCTTGTTGCGCTGCTCCGCCGTGGTGCTGTGTTCGACCAGCTCGAACAGCGTCTCGGCATAGCTTTTCAAGGTGCCGATGTTGGAAGTGACGAAGCCCACCGGATTGTTGATCTCGTGCGCCACGCCCGCGGCAAGCTGGCCGATCGAGGCCATGTTCTGCGCCTGCAGCAAGTTTTCTTCCATTTGCTTGCGGTCGGTAATGTCGCTCAGCGAGCCGATCACTTCCACTGGCGCCCCCTGCTCGTCGCGGATCAGGCGCAGGTGGTCGTGCATCCACAGGTAGCGGCCATCGGCCGTGCGGAAGCGGTATTCGTAAGCCTTCTCGCCTTCGGTGAAAATCTGGGCCAGGCTGGAAAAGATGTTCGGCGCGTCATCCGGGTGGATGTGGTCAAACCAGAAATTGGGATCGGCCACCATGTCTTCGGGCCGGTAGCCCAGCACATTCAGCGCATTGGCGCTGACGAAGGTCATCTTGAAGTCACCGCTCGGCACCGTGCTGTAGATGATGGCCGGGGTGTTGTCGACCAGGTATTTCAGGCGCTGCAGCGGGTCGGCCGGCTCGCTGGCGCGGGCCGGCGCTTCGCTGGTGATGAAATCGAAGTCTTCGAATTCCATGGGCGCCTTTGCAGTCTCCTTACCAGTCGGCCCAGGCGAACGACCGCGCAGGCATTGGCATCGAGAGGAAGGACGGTTCCGGCGCCGGCGGCGGTGGCGCCGCCAGCCAGTCGCGCGGATCGACCCGGTAATACTTTTGCAGCTCGCCGTACAGCGCCGCATGGCGCTCGGCCAATTGCCACGGCCGCGTAAAGAATGTCTCCGTCACCACGGCAAAGAATTCGGCCGGACTGGTGGCGCCGTAATGATCGAGTACGCCATCTTGCCGGCCCAGCCAGGCTTCGTGGCGCAGGTTGGCGTAATCGCGCGACAGCACCTCCGACCAGCTGCGGTAGCTGTCCGGGCTGCCAAGGTAAGGGGCGCCGTTATTGCTGCCCGATTCGCTGTCGAGCTGGTGCGCAAACTCATGCAGCACGACGTTGTTGCCGCCCTGCCAGTCCAGCGTGCCGCGCTCGACATCTTCCCAGGACAGCACGATGCGGCCGTCGCTCCACGATTCGCCCAGCATCTGCCGGCGCGAAGGCGTAATGACGCCGCCCGCCTCGACTTCATCGCGCCTGGCGATGAAGGCGCCAGGGTAGACCAGGATGGTATGCAGCGCGCGATAGACCTTGCTCGGCTTGTTCAGCAGGAGCAGGCAAGCCTGGGCGGCGATGGTGATGCGCATTTCATCGCTCACTTCGAGGCCGGCGCAACCGACGAATTTTTTCTGGTGCAGGAATTGCACCACCATGCGCTGCAACTGGCGCTGCAGGTCCGGCGCCAGTTTGCGATAGAAAGGAATGCTGCGTTCGAGCGTGGCCTGCTCGGCGGCAGACAGCGGCCGGGCCAGCGCCCGCCGCAAGGTCCAGCGTGGAACCACGATCGGCGCTGCAATACCCAGCGCCGTCAAGATAAGCAAAAGCCAAGCGTCCATGATGCCGTCCATAACAGAACTCGTTCCGCCACAGATGGGGCTGCTTAATGGCATTTCAACATGCCATTAATGGAAGCTTATCACTGTTACGGCTTAAGGCATTGCCTTTTGCATCGAGCTCGGGGCGCCGAACAGGGCTGCCACCAGCGGGTCGCGCTGGACCGGGCCGCGGTTGACGCGAATCGCATAATGGGTGTCATCCGCCAGGATATGGAAGTGACGGCCATTGCCGGCCATGCTCTGCTCACGCAGGCTTGGACGCTCCTTGCGCGGTGGCGCGCCTTCGCGCTTAGGCTGGGCGATCGCGGCCAGGAAGGCTTGCACGCGTTCGGCATCCGGAGTCAGCTGGTAAACAGCCTTGCCCAGGTAGGTCGCCGTGCCTTCTATATAGCGAGCCAGTTCGATCACGCCGGCTTCGCGCAGGTCGCGGATGTATTTACGGGCGCCAGATGGCGAAAATTTCAGGAACCAGGCGATTTCGTCGGCCAGCATTTCGTGGTTTTGTAATTCCGCCACCAGTTTCTGCATATTTTCGATGCGGCGCAGGGTCGCCGAGGTGGATCGGACGCGCTCGATCGGGGCTAACGACAGGGCTTTGCGCTCCGTGACGGGGCCGGGACGCTCAACGAGCGCCAGGCGGGGACGGGACGGCACAGCCGGCAATGGTGCCGGCAGCTCCAGGGTAGCTTCGATTTCGAGGCCATGGGACGATTCTCTGATTGCGTGCATTTGAACACTCCTTGTAGATGCCAGGGTGGATTCGCAGGCTCCAGAGTGCCCTGCCTGCGACTCATCGGTCTGTGCGGCAACGAACATACAAACGCACAAACATTGGCTATTTGCCAATCTCTGGTGCGCCAAGGCTTGGACACGGGTTTTCTGTGTGTGTTCCCGAACAGAGAAGCAACCCGACAGCGGCCTATGCTGGTTGCGGCATCAACCAACCAGAGAGGAACGACCATGAAATATCCAGTCCTGCTCGCAGCCCTGGCCCTGGTGGGCCTGACCGCCTGCGAAAAGACCGTCACCAACAATCCACCACCAGCTGTGGAGCCGGCGCCGCCGCCAGCCGTCGTGCCGGGGCCGCCGGGGCCATCCGGTCCTAAAGGCGAGCCGGGCACGCCGGGACCGCAGGGTGAACCTGGCAAGCCCGGCGGCGACACCGTGATCGTGCAACCGCAAACCCCGCCGCCAGAACCTGAAAAGAAATAGTCAGTGTGTCAACCAACCGCCACCTATCCCCGTTTAGGTGGCGGCTTGAAGAAAATTTCAATAGTGAATTTAGTGCTATGTTGCAGAAATGCCACATACTTGCTATACTTCAAAGTAAAATGTGCGCTAACGCACTGATACTGGTGGTCAACACCGCCTAAACTTGTCCCACAGCATTGCAACAAAGCTGGGAAAGGGAGCCACGCAACTTTTTTTTGTGGCTTTTCTACTCAACCAACGGGAGTTTTCTAGTGAATAAGATTAAAAACATCGCCATCGCCGCCGCACTGTTGTCGGCTTCCTTCGCCGCTTCGGCGCAGGACACCCTGCTCAACCAAAACTGGTACGTCGGCGCCGGCGCTGGCGTGATCCGCCCTGACAGCGTTTGGGGCATCGACAAGGACGACGCCGCCTACGGCCTGAAACTGGGCAAAGCCCTGAACGACAAGTGGGACCTGCAATTCAACGCCACCCACGGCTCCGTCAAGGAAAACGGTGCGCGCTACGGCCAGAAAACCCTGGGTGTTGACGGCCTGTACATGTTCTCCCGCAAATCCGTACGTCCATTCCTGCTGGTAGGTACCGGCGTGGAACGCGACGTGTTCACCGCTGCCAACAGCCTGGCAGAGCCGAAGCGCAACTCGCCATTCATTTCCGCCGGCCTGGGCGTGCAAGCCAACATCACCGAACGCCTGTTCCTGCAAGCTGACCTGCGCAATGTGCACGGCTTCATCCGCGGCAACGAGTTCAACAATTCGAAATCGAACAACAAGTACCTGATGTTCTCGCTGAACTACCTGCTGGGCGCAGCTCCTCAGCCAGCACCGGCTCCAGCACCAGTAGCTCCAGTCGTGGCTCCTGAGCCAACCCCAGCGCCAGTCGTGGCGCCAGTGGCTCCTCCGCCACCAGCACCGAAGTTCGAAAAAGTGACCATGTCCGCTAACGAACTGTTCGCCTTCGACAGCGCCAACCTGGCTCCGGAACAGCCTAAGCTGGACGACATCGCCAAGCTGCTGAACGAAGACAAGTCGGTCAACAACGTGGTCATCACCGGCCACACCGACCGCCTGGGTTCCGACAAGTACAACCAGAAGCTGTCCGAGCGTCGTGCTGAAGCTGTCAAGACCTACCTGGTAAGCAAGGGTGTTGACGGTTCCCGCCTGACCGCACAAGGCAAGGGCAAGTCCCAGCCAGTGGTTCAGTGCAACGACAAGAAGATGAAGCGCGCTGACCTGATCAAGTGCCTGGAGCCAAACCGCCGCGTTGAAATCGACAACGTGACCGCGGAACGCCGCGTGAAGTAATCACTGCCAACGCAGCATGAAAAGGAGCCTCCGGGCTCCTTTTTTATTTGTGCCCCGGCGCACCGTCAGCCTGGCCGCACCGGACGTAAGCTTGGCCCATGAGCTGGAGACGCTTTCCCCACATCGCCAAGAAACTGCCTGCCGTTGGCTGGTGCGCCATCACCGAATGGCTCGAGCACCGCGCCAGCAGCAAGGGCGCTGCGCTTGCCTTCTACACCCTGTTTTCGCTGGCGCCGATCCTGGTGCTGGTGATCGCAATTGCCGGCCTGTTCTATGGCAAGGAGGCGGCACAGGGCGAACTGTTCTTCCAGTTGCGCGGCCTGGTGGGCAGCCAGGGCGCCGAAGCGATCCAGTTGATCCTGTCCGGCGCCAACAACGAAAAGCAAGGCATGATCGCCACCATCGTCGCCGGCGCCCTGCTGCTGTTTGGCGCCACCAGCGTGTTTACCGAACTCAAAGGCAGCCTCGACGAAATCTGGCAACTGCCGCCGTCCGCCGCCAGCGGCATCTGGGACACCTTGCGCACGCGGCTGCTGTCCTTCGGCATGGTGCTGGTGCTGGGCTTCCTGCTGCTGGTATCGCTGGTGGTCAGCGCCGCCCTTTCCTTCGTCGAGAAAAAGATGGGCGCTTACTGGCGGGATGCCGCGCTGCTGCTGACCATCCTCAACCACGTGGTCAGCTTCTTCGTGATCTCCGCCCTGTTCGGGGTGATCTACAAGATGCTGCCGCGCGTGAAGCTGTCCTGGCGCGACGTCGTGATCGGCGCCCTCGGCACGGCGGCCCTGTTCACGCTCGGCAAATACGCCATCGGCGTGTATATCGGCAATAGCGGCGTGACCGACAGCTTCGGCGCCGCCGGTTCGCTGATTGCCGTGCTGCTCTGGGTGTATTACTCGGCGCAGGTGTTCTTCCTCGGCGCGGAATTCGCGCGCCAGTATGCCCTCCAGCTTGGCAGCTTGCGTCACCGGCAGTGAATTCACTCGCCAAGCAGTTCGGCAACCACCTCCATGCCTTCAACCTTTTCGGCTACGACCTTGACGATCACCACCACCGGCACGCCAAGCAGCAAGCCCCACACGCCCCACAGCCAGCCCCAGAACAGCAGGCTGACGAAGACTGCAGCGGCATTCATGCGCGCAATGCGGCCGGTCATCCAGGTGGCAATGACGGTGCCGACCAGGGTCGCGATGGCGATCGACGCCAAGGCCACCAGCGCCACCATCTGCAGCGATTCCGATTGCAGGTAGGCGGCGACGCTGAGTGCACAGACGATCAGCAGCGGGCCGAAATACGGCATCAGGTGCAGCAGCCCGGCCACGATGGCCCAGGCGCCGGCATTCTCCAGGCCGATGAAATGCAGTGCCAGCCACATCAGCAGCGCCAGCAGCACATTGGTCACCAGCAGCATGAACATATAACCCTGGATCGAGATATTGATTTCGTCGAGGATTTGCAGCGTGACCTTCTTGCGCGTCAGCGAAGGCCCGGCCAGCTTGACCAGCTTGCGCTTGAAGGTATCGCCGGACAGCAGCAGGAAGAACATCAGGAAGACCACCATGGTGGCCTGGCTCAGGAAAGACAGCAGGCCGCGCGAACCGGCCCAGACCCAGTCAATCACCTTGATATGCCCGCCCTCCTGCGTCACCACGGCCACCGATTTGCGCGGCGGCGTGGCAGGCTTGCCGGCGGTGGCTTGTTCGATCTGGGTGGCGACATCCTGGATGCGTTTCAGCGTGCTGTCCTTGCCGCTGGTGGTCGAGGCCACCAGGCGCGACAGCTTGCGGCCCGCCTCAGGCAGTTCTTCGATGATGTTGGAAAATTCGACGTGCACCTGCTCCGCAGTCATTGCGCCACCGACCAGGATCGCGCAAGTGACCAGCGTGGTGCCAAGCGCACGCCGTACGCGCACGCGTTCCAGCCAGGCCACCAGCGGATTGAGCGTGTAGGCCAGCAGGATGCCGAGCAGCAGGGGAACGAGGAAACCCCGGCCCCACTGCAGGGCGTACAGGAAGGCGACGGTGGCAAGTATGGTCTGCGCCAGGCGCATGAGCCATGCCACCCGCGTTTATTTGACGCGGATGTCGTTCTTGACTTCTTTGACACCTTTCACGCCGCGTGCAATTTCGCCAGCGCGGGTGATGTCGGCAGGCTGGGCCACGAAGCCGCTCAGCTGCACGGTGCCTTTGAAGGTTTCGACATTGATTTCAGTCGACTTCAGCGATGGCTCGTTGAAGATGCTGGCCTTGACCTTGGTGGTCAGTGCAGCGTCATCAACATATTCGCCGACGCTTTCCTGGGTTGGGGTCGAGGCGCAGCCAGCCAGGCCGAGGGTGGATGCGATGAACACGGCAGTAGCGAATTTCTGGGTGAATTTCATGACGCTTCTCCTATGTGTGGTGGGTGTTCCGGGCACTAGTGTCCAGCTAACAAGCCTCGCTTTCTGTTCGCTGGCGAACATTGTGCGGAATCGCACAGACGAGCAGGGCCCTGCTCCCTATGCTGACCCCAATCCCACCCACAGGAGGAGACGTTATGAAACCGACTGTATCCCTCGCAGCAATGATGGTGGCGGTTGCCGCACTATCCGCAGGCTGCGCAAGTAATTCCACCTATCCGCAAGCGACCGACTACTCTTCGCAAGCCGATATCTCTACTTACGGCACGGTCGATTCGATCCGCGTCGTGCGCGTTGACCCAGCCACCAGCGGGGCCGGCGCAGTCGCCGGCGGCTTGCTGGGCGCCCTGGCCGGCAGCCAGATCGGTTCCGGCTCCGGCCGTACTGCGGCAACTGCTGCCGGTGCCATTGGCGGCGCCGTGATCGGCAACCGCGTTGAAGAAAACCGCAACGCGCCGCGCGATGTGTACCAGATCAGCGTGCGGCTCGATAACGGCGACTACCGTACCGTCAACCAGGACAGCGCCTACGACTTGCGGGTCGGCACGCGCGTGCGCGTGGTCGATGGACGGGTGTATCGTTATTAAAGGAGGTTGCCATGGCCACTATCCTGCTGATTGTGCTGGTGCTGCTTGTCATTGGCGCCTTGCCGACCTGGCCCCATAGCCGCAACTGGGGCTACGCCCCGAGCGGCATTGCCGGCCTGATCGTTGTCGTCCTGCTTATCCTGTTGCTGACTGGCAGGCTGTAGCGAAGGAGCACATCATGAAAATGCTGATTGGAATTGCCGCGCTAGCCCTGTGCGGGCTGGCCAGCGCCCAGGTCACGCCACCTGAAGTTGCACGGCAGCAACAGCAAGAACTCAAGCGTGGCGATCCGCCGCGCTGGAGCGTGCCGGACCGCACGGAAGCGGCCCAGCTTGCCACGCTGCGCAAGGAAATCAATGCAGCCCTGCGTGAAGCCCTGGAAGCCTGCAAGCAGCAAGGGGCTGGCGCAAACAGCGAGTGCGTGAAGGAAGCGCGCCGCACTGCCCAGTTGGATATGGCCAACGCACGCCAGATCCACCTGGCTACGCGCGACATGTCGCGTACTTACGAAACTAGTGGTAAATAGGCAAGCAAACAACCACCAGTTATGGCCGCATCATAAAAAGTCATCCTGGCCTTTGCCTGGGTCAGGTATGATGCGAGCATGCCACATGCATACCAATTACAAAGAGAGCAACACCGGGCAACAACCGTCCAACGGTTGGGCATTGGCATTGAGCTTTACGATCGCTACACCGAACTGAGCGCCCCGCACGTGACTCAGGTCCACGTGCGCAAGGGCACGATGCTGCAGGAAGCGGGCACCC
This sequence comes from Pseudoduganella sp., assembly GCA_039593775.1. GTDB lineage: Bacteria > Pseudomonadota > Gammaproteobacteria > Burkholderiales > Burkholderiaceae_D > Rugamonas. The sequence goes on along the minus strand of JBCNOP010000058.1, from coordinate 15,402 downwards.
GTGCCACCCATTACTACTGGATTTCCAGCGGCGTGGCCCGGCGCGGCCATTTCTCGGTCGCCGGCGAAGACCTGACCCTGGGCTTCATCACCGAGGGCGAAAACACCGGCTCGCACAGCGATATGATGGGCGGCCTGCAAGGTGAGCCGGCACGCGAATTCTTCGTTGCCGAGACGGCTGTCGAAGCCTGGCGCATCGACTGGATGGCCATGCAGCGCCACAAGGCCGAGCATAGCTTCGTGCACGAGTATTACCTGAAGATTATCGAATGCAGCATCCGCCGTTATGCGGCCAACCTGCAGATCCGCAGCCACAATACGGCGGAAGCGCGGCTGGAAGCGTTCCGCAGCCAGTTTCCAGGCCTGGAACAGCGTATCACCCAGCGCGCGCTGGCCTCTTACCTCGGCGTTACAACGCAGTACATGTCGCGCCTGCGCAAGGCGCCTTAAGCTTCGGGCTTGCGGCGCATCAGCCACCAGGCGCCGACTGCCGCCAGCACACCGGCTGCCGCGGCCGGCTTCCACAAGCGCTTGCGGGCAATCCACGAACCCAGCGTGACCGCATACGGCAGCACGGTCTTGAAACTGATGCCGGACAAGCCGCCGCCCTGGCCGATAAAGGCGCCAAGGCGCGACTGCAGCGTGCCGATGGCCTGGTCGACCGCCCCGTGCAGCAAGGCTTGCGGCTGCAAGGCATTGACCACTTCATGCTTGGAGCGCAGCGTGCTGAGGCGGTACAACTCCCCTTCCCGCACCAGGCGCTCCTTGGCGACGGCGAGCGCCTGTAATTCCTGTCTGGACGCCATGTTCTCCCTTTCAAAGCAGCATGTCGCGGTCGGACTTGAGTTCCGCCATCGTCGCCGACAAGCCGAGTTTGCCTTGCCGCACCAGGCTGCGTCCCCACAGCACCAGGCCGATCGCCAATACCGCAAAGGCGAGCGCCAGGACCAGCAGGATTTTCCAGCCCATCGCTTCCCAGCACAGGTAAATCAGGGTCGCCGTGCCGAACGCGATAGCGAACCAGGCAGCCAGCAAGGCCACGGCAAACACGATGGACAATTGCAGTACGGTGTCGCGCACCTCGGTCAGCTCGAGGGCCGCCAATTCGAGGCGCGACAGCAAAAGGTGCAGGCAGTTCTTGGCAAGCCCGGCCATTGAGGCGATCAGGCCGGGCGGTGATGGTGGTACCTGGTTCTCGGCGGACATCGCTTATTTGCGGCCGAGGATAACGCCTACCAGCAGGCCCACGCCGGCTGCCACGGCGATAGAACGCCATGGATTTTCCTTGACGTAGGCATCGGTCGAAGCGGCAGCCTGCTTGGCGCCGGCAATCGCGCTGGCCTGGGCTTCATGGGCCTTGGCCAGCGCGCTATCGAGCGCTTTCATGCCGCGGCCACGCAGCTCGTCCGCTTTTTCACCGGTCAGCGCAGTGGCGGCAGTGAACAGGGCTTGCGCATCCTTGACCAGCGTTTTTACATCGTTGTTGACGGTACTGATGTTCTGTTCCAGCATGATAGGACTCCTCTTTCGTAAGTGATTTACGCCAATAGGTCTCGCATATCGTCGGCGTGTTCTTCCTCCACCGCCATGATTTGCGTCAAGAGTTGCTTGGTCGTCGGGTCGCTGTCACCAATCAGTTCGATCATCTGGCGATAGCTCTCGATTGCCACCCGTTCTGCCACCAGGTTGGCCCGCACCATCGCTTGCACCTCCCTTGAGTCATCATACTCGGCATGGCTCCTGTCGAGCAACGTTGCTGGATTGAAATCGGGTTCGCCATTGAGCTGGATGATGCGCTCGGCCAGCCAGTCGGCGTGCTGCTGCTCCTCTGTCGCATGCTGCAGGAACTCGGCCTTGATGGTGGCGTGGGCCAGCCCGGTCACCGTGTAGTAGTGGCGCTTGTAGCGCGCGACACAGACCAGTTCAGTGGCCAGCGCTTCATTCAGCAATTGCAGCACTAGCGCGCGGTTGCCCTTATAGCCTTCGGTCACGGGACCGTCGGCCATATTGCGGGCGGCCGCGCGGATCGCAGTTTTATCGATCATGGAAACTCCTCGTTAGCGGCGCTGGGTCACCGGGCGGCCCGCTTCGGACAGCACGATTTCCACCCGCCGGTTCAACTGGCGCTCGCCAGCCGTGGCATTGCTGGCCACTGGGTAAGCTTCGCCATAGCCGCGCGTTTCGATGCGCGACCGGTCGATGCCCATCTGGCTCAGGGCGCTGCGCACGGCTTCCGCACGGCGCTGCGACAATTGCAGGTTGTAGGCATCGCTGCCGGTGCTGTCGGTGAAGCCTTCGACCAGCACGGTGCGGTCCGGGTTCTGGCGCAACACGTCGGCCAGGCGCTGCGCCACGGCCATGCCTTGCGCAGTCAGGTTGGCCTGGTCGACATTGAACAGCACGTCGCCGAAGGTGATCACGATACCGCGCTCAGTCTGCTTGGCCTGCAGGTCGGCCAGTTGCGCGGCCAGGGCGGCGGCGCGGGCTTGCGCGTCGCTCTTGGCCGCTTCCGCGCTCGCAGCCTGGTTCTGCGCGTTCTCGGCATCCATGCGGGCCTGGTCGGCGCGGCGCTTGGCTGCCTCGGCTTCCGCCGTGCGCGCTTCAAGCCGGACCTGGTCGCGCTGGGAGGCGGCGTCCTTCAGCTGGTCCTCGGCCGATTTGGCGCGGGCGATTTCCTCGGCGCTGGCAACTTTCTGTTTGGCGATATAGGCCAGCTTGTCGATCGTTTGCAGGCTTTCGTTGCGCGCGGCGGCAGTGTTGGCCTGGTCCAGCGCACGGGTGGCGGCAGCCAGTTCAGCGCTGGCGTACTTGGCGACCATCGGGTTGCCCTGCGCTTGCGCATAATTGGCGCGCGCAGTTTCCAGTTCGCTGGTGGTGGTCGGGGTGGTGCTGCAGGCCGACAGGGCCAGGGCCGCTGCCAGCGCAACAGGTTTCAGGAATGGCTTGAACATGATGGCTCCTTTCTCAGCGAGTCATGGTGCTGTTGGCGCGGTCCAGTTCTTCGCGCAGGACACGGATGTCTTCTTGCAGCTTGTTGGCGGCTTCAGTTGCCTTGGCGCTGCTGGCTTTGCTTTGCGCCAGTTTGGCGTCAGCCTGTGCCTGCTGTGCCAGGTCCTGGGCCGTGCGGTAATCCTTGGCTGCCAGCGCCTGGTTGGCGCGCAGCATCTTGTCACGCGCTGCCGCCATCTCGGCCGGAGCCAGTTCCGGTGCGCCAGTCGACGCGGCCGCCTCGACTGCCGTGCGCGACGATGCTACTTCGGCCGTGGCCGGGGTCTTCATGCTGCTGCAACCAGCCAACGCGATCACGCATGCAGCGCAGGCAGTAGTCAACAGCGGAAGGCGATTCAGCGTATCCATTGTTGTTCTCCTCAAAGCAATTGGGGTATGCCAGTTATATAAGCTGTCCCCGCTGGGTTCAGTACGGTGCCGCACATTGAAGCCGGGCAGCCGGGTGTAACCTGTCGCCATGGCACACACAATTTCTCGCCGCGCAAAAATCAGCCTGGCTGTGCTGGGCTTATTGCTGGCCATTCCGGCGGTGGCCCTGGTGGTCCTGTTGAACTATGACTGGAACCGCGCCCGCCCCTGGCTGGGCGCGCGTGCCAGCGAAGCGCTGGAACGGCCTGTGGAGTTGCGCGGGCCCTTGTCGCTGACCTGGCAGAAACAGCCGCTGCCGCCGCAGGCGCGCAGTTGGCGCGACCATATTCCGTGGCCCCACCTGGTGGCGCAGGACGTGCACGTCGGTAACCCTGCCGGCCTGCCGGCGGGCGACACAGCAGCCGCGCAAACGCTGGCATTTTCGCTGAGCCCGTTTGCCCTGCTGGGCCGCAAGATCGCCATCCCCGAACTGCGCTTCGACCAGCCGCAGCTCGACTTGCTGCGCCAGGCCGACGGCAAGAACAACTGGACCTTGCCCAAGCGCCCGCCATCCCAGTGGCGCATGGAGCTGGACCGCGTGGTGTTCACGCGCGGCACCATCAAGCTCGACGATGCGCAGCAGAAGATCGCCGCCACCGCCCACGTCGATACCCTCGATAACGACCCGCGCTACGGCGTACAGTGGACGCTGGCCGGCAAATGGAATAAGCAGGACATCAGTGGCAAAGGCAAGACCGGCGCCGTGCTGGCCCTGCGCGACACCAGCCTGCCCTTCCCGGTCCAGGCCGATGCCAAGGTCGGCCTGGTCAGCGTGGCGGCGGAAGGCACGCTGACCAATCCGGCCCAGCTCGCCGCCATCGACTTGCAGCTCAAGGTTGCCGGTGCTTCGGCTGCACGCCTGTATGCGCTGACCGGGCTGCTGCTGCCGGAAACCCCGCCCTTCACCACTGCCGGACGCCTGAGCGGCCACCTGGCCGAGGGCGCCAGCCAGTGGACCTACGACAAGTTCACCGGCCGCGTCGGCGACAGCGATATCGCCGGCACCCTGTCCTTCCAGCAGCGCCAGCCGCGCGGCCTGCTGACCGGCGCAGTGCATTCGCGCCTGCTGCAATTTGCCGACCTGGGCCCGCTGATTGGCGCCGATTCCAATGCCAAGAAAGAGGAACGCGGCGTGGCAGCAGTGCAGCCGGCCGGCAAGCTGCTGCCGGTGGAAACCTTCAAGACCGAGCGCTGGACGGCCATCGACGCCGACGTCAGCTTCCGTGCCGAACGCATCGTGCGAACCAAGGAGCTGCCGCTCAGCAAGCTGCAAACGGAATTCCACCTGAAGGACGGCGTGCTGCGCCTGACACCGCTCAACTTCGACTTTGCCGGCGGCCAGGTCGCCTCCAAGGCGACGCTGGACGGCAGCAGCGGTGAAGCAGTCGCTGCCACGCTCGACGCCACCGCCCGCCATATCAAGCTCAAGCAACTGCTGCCCAAGCTGCCGGAGCTCAAGCAGGCCACCATCGGCGAAATCAATGCCGACGCCAAGCTGACCGCCAAGGGCAATTCGGTGGCCACCATGCTGGCGCATTCGAATGGCGAACTGAAGACCCTGGTCAACGACGGCACCGTCAGCAAGCTGCTGCTGGAGCAGATGGGCCTGAACATCGGCAATATCGTGCTGACCAAATTGTTCGGCGACAAGCCGGTGCACCTCAATTGCCTGGCCGGCGACTTCGGCGTGCGCGATGGCTTGGCGCAGACGCGCTACTTCATTGCCGACACGGAAGATGCGACCGTACGCATCAGCGGCGCAGTCAACCTGGCCAGCGAGAAAATCGACCTGACGCTGAAGCCGGAAACCAAGGGCTTGCGCATCATCTCGCTGCGCGCACCGATCTATGTGCGCGGTTCGCTCAAGCAGCCTGACGTCGACATCGATAAAGGCGTGATTGCGATGCGGGCCGGTGGCGCGCTGGCACTCGGCGCGATTGCCGCGCCGGCGGCCGCGCTGGCGCCGCTGATCAGTGCCGGCGGCGAGGGCGATAACCAGTGTGCTGCCCTGCTGGCCGCCGCCCGCGAAAAGCCCAAGGCGCCGCCACCGGGCAAGACGCAAAGGTAACAAACCGTTACACCGTGAAATAGCGAACAGATCACATTTCCCCGCGCTTGTAAGCTGGAATCAGTATTCCAAGTCACGGAGGAAACATCATGAAAACCAAACAGATCGCAGCCCGCCTTGCTATCGCTACCGCCATGCTGGGCCTGGGTGCATGCTCCTCGATGTCGCAACAGGATAAAAACACCGCCATTGGCGCCGGTGTCGGCGCAGTTGCCGGCTCCGTGCTGACAGGCGGCTCGACCACCGGTACGGTGGGCGGCGCCGTGGTTGGCGGTGTGATCGGTAACCAGGTCGACAAACCACGCCGTTAAGACGGCGTGCGGACCTGCTGGTAGCAATGGCAGGACACCGCTTCCAGGCCAGCCGGGTCCAGTATTTCGATATTGCCCCGGCTGTAGCTGATCAAGCCCTGACCCTGCAATGCACTGGCGGCCTTGGTCACGCCAACGCGGCGCACGCCGAGTGCATGGGCCAGGAATTCGTGGGTCATATGGAAGCGGTCCGATTGCAGGCGGTCGCGCGTGACAAGCAGCGAGCGCGCCAGGCGTGCCTCCAGGACGTGGAAGCGGCTGCAGACGGCAATCTGGATGGCTTGCGCCAGCAGGCTGTCGGTATAGCGATGCAGCAAATGCTGCAGCGAATCCATTTCCGCAAACTCGGCGATGAAATCTTCCGCTTCCATCCGCAGTGCATGGCCGCTGCGCTGGACCACGGCACGCACCTGGGCGCTGCGCTGGCCCAGCGCCACCGAAGCGCCGACCATGCCTTCGCGCCCGGCCGAACCGACTTCGAGCGTCATGCGGCCTTCGGCCACGGCCAGCAGCGAGACCAGCGTGTCGAGCGGGAAGTAGATGTGGTCGATGGGCTGGCCGGCTTCGAACAGGATGTCGCCGGCCTCAAGATCCACCAGTTCGCATAAGCCCTCGAGGTGCTCGAGGTCGTCTTCCGGCAAAGTTGCCAGCAGGCGGTTGCCAATGCGGGGTGGTGGCGATTCACTGCTTGGAACGGTATGAAGATTCAGGGTCATTGCCGTCAGCCTGGTGGAGTTTAGGCGGAGCGTAGCGGCAATTAGAAAGACTGTATGTACGCTGACGCACGGATGCAGGCCAGCTCTGCCGCCACAATGCGGCTATCCAAAAGGAAAGGAATTTCAGCATGGAACGAGAAACCAAAATCATGAGCTATACCACCCACCCGATGCTGCTGATTGCAGCGATCGCCGTGGTGCTGTTCTGTGGCGTCGGCATTGCCGCGGTAATGGGCTGGCTGCCGCAATCGGGCGCGAAGATGGGGCCGCCGGTCGCCGAAGCACCGGTGCAAACAGGCGCGCGCGACATGGGCCCACCGCCGGCACCGGCCGGCTATGCGCCGGTCAACCGCGTCGCAGATACGTCAGGCTACTCGGGCAGCGGCGCCGGCAGCTACGGTGGCGGCACGGCGGCAGCGGAACGCAATGCGCCGGACGCGCGCTACGCCGAGGCGCCGCAGCCGGCCGCCCATATGGCGGCGCCAGCGCCTGCCGTCTGCCATAGCTGCGGCGTAGTGGAATCGGTGCATGCGGTGACCCAGCGCGGCCAGGGCAGCGGCCTGGGCGCGGCGGGCGGTGCGATTGTCGGCGGCCTGCTGGGCAACCAGATCGGCGGCGGCTCGGGACGCAAAATCGCCACAGTCGCCGGTGCAGTCGGCGGCGCCGTGGTCGGCAACCAGGTGGAAGGCAATATGAAGTCGAGCACCACCTACCAGGTGCGCGTACGCATGGATGACGGCAAGGTGCGCACCATCAGCAGCAGCTCCGCCGGCTGGCAAGCTGGCGACCATGTAAAAGTCGTCAAGGGACACCTGCAACGACGCTGATAGTTCGACAACGTACAGAGGACATGGTTGAACGCAGCAATAATGGATCCAGGATTTCGGAATATGAGAGGAAAACATCATGCTCTATACCATCGCTGTCGTACTCATCATCTTGTGGCTGCTCGGCCTGGTGACCTCCTACACTGTGGGTGGCTTCATCCATATCTTGCTGGTCGTGGCCGTCATCATGATCCTGTTGCGCCTGATCAGTGGGCGCGGCATTTAGTTAGGCCGGCCAAGCCGGCGTACACTAGCGGGGCGGGGACTGCAGCGCAGGCCCCGTCCCGCTTTTTTTCGAGCATTTTTAACGAAGGAGAAGCTCATGCCCAATAAAACCCTCGCTGCCCTGCTGATTGCCGTGCTCGCCACGACCGGCTGTGCCGATATGACTGCCACCCAGCGCGGCACTGCTACTGGCGCGGGCGTCGGCGCCGGCATTGGCGCCGTGCTCGGTGCCGCGACCGGGCCTGGCGGCGGCAAACGGGCTGCCGGCGGCGCCGCGATTGGCGCAGCAGTCGGCGCCGTGGTCGGCAACGTCTGGTCCAAGCGCATGGAAGCCCAGAAGCAGCAGATGGAACAGGCCACCAAAGGCACTGGCGTGCAAGTCTCGCAGACCGGCGACAACCGCCTGAAGCTGGAGATCCCAAGCGACATCTCATTCGATACCGGCCGCTCCGACATCAAGCCGGACTTCCGCCCTATCCTGGACCGCTTTGCCAATACGCTCAATGAGAACCCGGCGACGACCGTCAGCATCGTCGGCCACACCGACAGCACCGGCAGCCCGAGCGTGAACCAGCCCCTGTCGGTCGACCGCGCAGCCCATACGCGCGACTACCTGGCCACGCGCGGCGTCTCGCCGACCCGTATCGTGATCGAAGGCCGCGGCGAGCAGGAACCGATCGCTTCGAACGACGACGCCGCCGGCCGTGCACGCAACCGCCGCGTGGAAATCTACGTGGCCGAGCCACGCCAGCCGCAAGGCTAAGCAACCCTGCATGGCCCGGGGCATGGCGCCCCGGGCCATTATCCCGTCCCTCAGGAGCCACAATGAAAACCAAATCCTTCTTCCTGCTTTGCCTGGCCGCCGCGCCAGCGATGGCGCAGACTTTGAAACCAGGACTGTGGGAGCTGGATAACCGCATTGCTTCTGCCAGCCCCGAGATGATGGCGGTGATGGCGGCCGCCCAGCAGCAGATGGCGAATATGGCGCCGGAACAGCGCAAGGCAATGGAACAGATGATGGCGCGCCACGGCGTCAACCTGGGCCTGGGCGATAACGGCGGCGTCAAGCTCACGTATTGCCTGACCAAGGACATGGCCGAGAAACAGGATTTGCCGGCAGGCCAGCCCGGCCAGTGCACCACCACGCGCACGCCAGTGCCGGGCGGTTTGAATGTGACCTTCAACTGCACCCGGCCGCCTTCGAGCGGCAAGGGCCAGGTGATCTTCAACGGCGATACTGCCTACAGCATGCGCATGGACGTGAACAGTTCAGCGCAGGGCAAGCCGCAAAACATGGTGGTGGAAGGCAGCGGCCGCTGGCTTAGCGCGGATTGCGGCAGCGTGGCGCCACCGGCGCCCGCCGCACCGCCCAGCAAGCCCGGGCCGGACTTGCAGGCGCCTACTCGCCGCGCTCAATAAAGGCCCAGTACAGCTCGCGGGCCTTGGCAGCGATTGGCCCGGCCGGCAGTTCACGGCCGTTATAGCGCACGCAAGGCATGACCTTGCCGAAGTTGCCGGTGTTGAAGATCTCGCTGGCGCGCTCCAGCTCTTCCGGCTTGACCGTACGCTGCTCGACTTCAATGCCAGCCTCGGCCAGCAACTTGATCACGCGGGCCCGGGTAATGCCGGCCAGGAAGGTGCCGTTCAGCGCCGGCGTCACGACCTTGCCTTCCTGCGTCACGAAGAACAGGTTGGCAGTCGCAAATTCCGCCACATTGCCCTGGCTGTCGCATACCACGGCGTTGTCGTAGCCGCGCTCTTTCGCCTCACGCAGCACGCGGGTTGAATTGGCGTACAGGGCGGAAGCCTTGGCGTCGGTCGGCGCCATGTCGGCATCAGGACGGCGCATTGCCGACAGGCAGGCCGAGAAACCGGTGAAGGGCGGCACTGGTGCGTCGAACAGGGTCAGCGCAAAGGCGGACTTCTCAGCGACGGGGATCAGCAAGCCATCGGTGGCAAAGACCAGCGGGCGAATGTACAACTCGGCGTCGGCCGGAAAGCGGGCCACGCCCTCTTTCACCAGCTTTTCCATTTCATCCACGCTGAGCGGGCATTCCAAGCCCAGGCTGCGCGCCGAGCGAACGACACGCTCGAGGTGCGGACGCAGGTCCGGCAGCTTGCCGCGCATGGCGCGCGCACCATCGAAGACAGACGAGCCGAGCCAGACGCTGTGGTCCATTGCACCGAACAGTGGCGCATTGCCTTCCGCCCAGTTTCCATTGAAGTAAGTCAGATACATGGTGTTCCCCGCTAAAAGTTCCAGCTAGGGAATGTAGCACATCAGAAAGCGTGGCGCAGGCCGAAGGTGATGGCGCGGCTGCCCTTGCCGCTTTCAGTTGCAGTGCCGGCGGTATAAGGCGCGCCGTTGCGGTTGCGGATGTGGGCGAAGGAGGCATGCAGCGCGGTGCGCTTGGACAGCGAGTACACTACGCCGACGGCGGCCTGGTCGGCATCCTGGTTGGGCGGGCTGCGGTCATCCTTGTGGATGAAGGACGCCATATAGGTGGTACGGCCACTGGTGTAGGAAATGCCGGCCAGCATATCGTGGCTGTAGAGCGAAGGGGTTGTCAGGGTCAGGGCGCCATAAGGATTTGCAGGATCCCACGGCGAGCTGCCGAGGCCACGGTTGATGCCGTAAGCCGCGAAGACGGTGGCGGCGCCAAAATTGAGATTGGCCGCCACCAGCGTGTTACGTGCCGACAAGTCGACCGGCTGGGTGGTGCCGACCGCTTCGATCGGGTTGTGCTTGCGCTGGTGGGCGATGCGGACATTGAACATGCCATTGGCAAAACCCAGCGTCGCGCCATAGGCGCGATTGCGGGAAGTACTGAATTCCGACTCGCCGAAACTGTAGATGGCACTGGCACTCCACTGGTGCCCGGATGGCGTGCGGTACTTGACCGCATTGTCGTAGCGCTTGGTGGTGAAGCCCATCAGGTTAGTTGCGGTACCTGCGAGCCCGCCGTGGAAGGGATCGGCCACCTCGGCCAGGGTCTCGTACTGCAGGTTGTACTGGCGCCCTAGCGTCAGCATGCCCCACGGTCCATCGAGCCCGACCCAGGCCTGGCGGCCCAGCAGGCGTCCCTCTTCGGAGCGTCCCGTGTCGTTCTCGACACCGCCCTCCAGCGTGAAGACGGCGGAGGTGCCATTGCTGCCCAACGGTTCGCGCCCGGTAATGCCAATACGCGACCCCTCCGATATGCCGGGAGAAACCTTGCTTCTTGCGCAGTCCCGCTTGCAGCCACGCTCCAGCACAACACCAGCGTCCACCACACCGTAGGGCTGGACGCCTGGCGCCGCCGGTGGCTCTCTGGTCTGCGCCAGCGCCAATGCGGGCATTGTGAGCAGGATGGCAAGAGCTTTCATGTTTGTCAGCTTAGGGTAAGCACTGTCATGCAATCTGTGCGGAGACAAACAAAACAATCCGGAGACCGCGTATGTCCAGCAAGCGTTGCAGCGCCGCCGACGCCATCCGCCTCGTGCGTGATGGCGACATGATCATTGTTCCCACCGGTGCTGGCGAGCCGCCTGCCCTGTTGCATGAACTGTCGGCGCAACGGCGGAATTTCAGAGGCGTGCAGGTGGCGCAAATCCTGGCCATGCGCAAATACGACTACTTCGACCAGGAGACGGCACACCATGTGCGGCATTGCGCCCTGTTCTTCGGCGGCGCCTCGCGGCCTGCGGGACAGGCCGGCTGGGCAGATTTCATCCCGGCGTATTTCTCGGAAATCCCCTCCCTGATCGAACACGGGCAGATGCCGGCCGACGTGGTGTTCGCACTGGCTTCGGAGATGGATGCGCACGGCAATTTCGCGCTCAGCCTGGGCGCCGACTACACCATGGCCGCGCTGAAGAAAGCGCGCGTGATCGTGCTCGAAACCAATCCCCACGTTCCCTTCGCCCATGGGCAATGCCACATCCACATCTCGCAGGTAACGGCTGTGGTGGAAAGCAATGAGCCGGTGATTGAAGTCGGGCTGCCGAAGATCGGCCCGGTGCAAGAGGCGATTGCGGCCCACGTGGCGCCGATGATCGAAGACGGTTCGACCTTGCAGATCGGCTACGGCGGCATTCCCGATGCGGTGGTGATGCAGCTCACCAGCAAACAAGACCTGGGCATCCATACCGAAATGATCGGCGATGGCATCCTCAAGCTGGTGGAGTGCGGCGCCGTGACCAACCGCCGCAAGTCCTTCATGCCGGGGCTCATGGTGGCGACGTTCGCGCTCGGTTCGCGCAAGCTGTACGATTTCATGCACCACAACCCGCTGCTGGAGATGCACCCGGTCAGCTTTACCAACGATCCCTATATCGCAGGGCAGAACGACAAGCTGGTGTCGATCAATGCCAGCCTGCAAATTGACTTGCTGGGGCAATGTGGCTCGGAAAGCCTGGCCCACCTGCCCTATTCCGGCACGGGCGGCCAGGCCGACTTCGTGCGCGCGGCAAACCGCTCACGCGGCGGCAAGTCGTTTATCGTGCTGCCATCGACTGCCAGGGAAGGCAGCATCTCGCGCATCGTGCCCACGCTGTGCGCCGGGACACATGTGACCACCAGCAAGAACGACATCAATTACGTGGTGACCGAGCATGGTGTGGCACAGCTGCGCGGCAAGTCGGCCAAGCAGCGCGCGGAAGCGCTGATTGCCATAGCGCACCCTGACTTCCGGGGCGAATTGCGGCGCGAAGCAGCCCGGCTGAACTACAGCTGACTATGTTCGGCAGCGAACATTCAACCGTTCGCTGCCGCCTTAGACTTGCCGTGGGAGGTAACCCATGAGGGCAAGTCGCTGGATGGCTTTTTTCCTCGCAGGCTGGACGCTGCTGGCTTGCGCGCAGTTGCCCGAGGTCGATTCGGACCAGGCCAAGTCGCGCGCCAGTGCGGCACCGGAAGTCGTGAGCGCCAAGGGCAAGCTGCCGCGCCAGACCACCGAGCAGCTGCTGAAAAAGCGCTGGGCCAAGTCCTCCCTGGACATGAAAGCCCAGGCCTCGCTGGAAGAAGCGGCGACCGGCGTGCCGCTTATCGCAGGCAATAAAGTGCAACTGCTGTTCGATGGCCCGCAAACCATGGCCGAGATGATGAAGGCCATTGAGTCGGCCAAGGACCATATCAATTTCGAAACCTATATCTTCGACCAGGATGAACTGGGCATGAAGTTCGCCGACCTGCTGATCAAGAAGCAGCGCGAAGGCGTGGTGGTCAATGTCATTTACGACAGCGTCGGTACCCTGGGTGTGCCGCAGGAATTCTTTGACCGCATGAAGGAAGGCGGCATCAGGCTGCTGGCCTTCAATCCCGTCAATCCTGCCAAGGCGCGCGGCAATGGCTGGAAGCTGAATGCCCGCGACCATCGCAAGATGCTGATCGTGGACGGAAAGATTGGCTTTACCGGCGGGATCAATATCAGCGATACGTATTCAAAAAGTTCGCCGTTCCGCGGCGGGTCCGGCCGCGCAGGCTCAGGCTCCGGTGGTGGTTCCAGCCCCGGCCTTGAAAAAGGCGAGAATGACGTTGGCTGGCGCGATACCCATGTGCGCATTGAAGGGCCGGCAGTGCAGGCCATGCAGTGGCTGTTTGTGCAGGCCTGGATCGAGCAGGATGCCGACGACCTGCGCGACGCCAAATACTTCACGCAGGTCCCTCCGGCTGGTGACAAGGTAGTTCGCGTGCTGGGCTCGCGGCCGGAGGGACACTTTGAGATTTACAAAGCCCTGCTGCTGGCAATGCAGGAGGCCAAGAAGTCGATCCATATCACCTGCGCCTATTTCGTGCCGGACGACCAGACCATGGAGGCGCTGACTGATGCGGCGCGGCGCGGTGTCGACGTGCAGCTTGTGCTGCCAAGCGTATCGGACAGCGGGCTGGTGTTCCATGCCGGGCGTGCGTTCTACCAGCCGTTGCTGGAAGCGGGCGTGAAGATTTATGAGCTCAAGCTGTCGGTACTGCATGCAAAGACGGTGGTGATTGATGGCGTGTGGTCGACCGTCGGCTCGACCAACCTCGATCGCCGCAGCTTCCTCCACAACAGCGAGGTCAACGTGATCGTCATGGGCGATGTGTTCGGACTCGAAATGGAGAAGGCGTTCAAGGAAGATTTGCGCAACTCCAGGGAAATCACGCTGGTGGAGTGGAACAAGCGCCCTCTCTCCAACCGCCTGAAAGAGTGGCTTGCCCGCGTGTGGGATTACTGGCTCTGAGGTTTGATATTTCTCAAACCACACTACCTCTTCCAGCCTACGCTGGAAGAATCATGAACGATCGTAAGCCGCCCACCTCGCTTGACAAGCCTCCGCGTGGCGACGACCATGCGAGTATCCCCACGCGCGTAACCAGGCTGGAGGTGATGGTGGAAGAAGTAATTCTGAGGCTGGACAAGCTCGATCACAAAGTCGACAAGCTGGACACGAAGCTCGACAACGGGCAGGAAAAACTCAATAACAAGATCGACACTGGGTTGGAAAAGCTCAACGACAAGATCGACACTGGGCTGGAAAAACTCAACGACAAAATCGATGCGGGGCTGGCAAAACTCAACGACAAAATCGATAAGGGACTGGAAAAGCTCAACGACAAGATCGACGCAAATCAAGAGGAGTGGCACAACCGCTTCTACAAACTCTATTACATGCTCCTTGTACTCTTGATGACACTGGTTGGTAGCCTCCTAGCCCTGCTTGCCAAGGCGCTTGACGTCTTTTAGGGCGCCGGGTGCCAGATGTCGCCCTGGCGGCGGAAGATGTCGGTGGCGGCGAGAGTGAAGCCCGTGCCTTCGATCCAGCCGTAGCGCTCGACCTGGATTTCATCGTGCTGCACGCGCAGCACATTGAATGAATTCGTTTCGCCGCGGCTGCGGGTGGAGGTGGCGGTGCCAGCCTGGACCACCAGCGCGGCATAGCCGTCTATCTCGTAGCGATCGGAGGTATTGTGTGTATGGCTGGTGTGCAAGTGCCCAGCCAGCAACAAATCCACCCCGCAGTGCGCAAACACTTCCATGGCCATCGGCGCTCGGTCGACGATATCGTCGTTGTCCTTATGCGGCGGCAAGTCAAAAGGGTGGTGGGTCACGACAACCCGCGTAACGCTGCGCGGCAGGCGCGAGAATCGTTGCCGCAGGTATTCGACCTGGCGTCGGTTGACCCGGCCATCCTTGAAGGTCAGCGAGCGCGCGGTGTTCAGGCCAAGCACGGCGATTTCATCGTCCACGAATTCCGGCGCCAGGTCGCGCGTGATGTAGCGGCGATACTTGACCAGCGGCTGGAAGAAGCGTGCCGCCACGTTGTACAAGGGAATGTCGTGATTGCCCGGCACGACAATTTGCGGCTTGGGCAGGGTATCGAGGTAATGCCGCGCCTGGCGGAATTGCGCGCTGCGGGCGCGCTGGGTCAGGTCCCCCGATGCCACCACCACGTCCGGCCGCAGGTCGCCGATCAATTCGCGCAAAGGCGCCAGCAGCGCATTATCGACGCGGCCGAAATGCAGATCGGAGATATGGACCAGGGTTCGCATCAATCCTCCAAAGGACGCGGCACGATCACCGGCAAGGCGGCCGGGCGTATCCGGTAGCGCAAAGGCGGCGTCATGACGGTTACCTCGCCATCGGTCGCCACCCGCAGGCGGCGGTGGCGGGTCTCGATCACCATCTCGCCTGCCTGGAATACGTGGAACTCACGCGACTGGCGCAGCCGCCCGAACAGCGCCCGCAAGGCCAGTTTCAGCAGGCCAAAACGCGTCGGCCGCTGCGCCACGTAGACGCTCAGTGTGCCGCCATCAAGACGCGCCCTTTCGCCGATGTTGAAACCTTGCATCTGGTATTCATTATTGCCGATGAATACGAA
>JBCNOP010000057.1:0-25415 GCA_039593775.1 Pseudoduganella sp. | reverse complement strand
GCGAGCGATGCCGAAGACGCACTGAAATACCTGCCAAGCCTGCTGGTGCGCAAGCGCTATATCGGCGACTACAATCACGCCGTGCTGTCGACCCGCGCTTCCGGCACCGGCAATAGTGCGCGCTCGGCGGTGTATGCGGACGGCGTTCTGCTGTCGAACTACCTTGGCAACGGCGCGACGTTCGCGCCGCGCTGGGGCATGGTGGCGCCGGAAGAAATTGAGCGGGTCGACGTGTTGTATGGACCGTTCTCGGCTGCGTATGGCGGCAACTCGGTCGGCGCAGTCGTCGACTATGTGACGCGCATGCCAAAGCAATTCGAAGCCCATGCGCGCGTGGCTTACGTGCGGCAGCCGTTTGAGCTGTACAACACGAGCATGACCTCGGCTGCACGCCAGGCCAGCATGTCGCTCGGTGACCGCCATGGCGCATGGTCCTGGTTCGTCAGCGTGAACCGCACCGACAGCGATGGCCAGCCGCAGACTTACACCACGCGCGCCATTGCGAGCGGCACGGTTGGCGGCAAAGGCGTCCCGGTCACCGGCGCTGTGGCTGACAAGGATCGTACCAACCGCGACATCTACGTCCTCGGCACGGCAACTCGGTACAGCACGGTGCAGGACCACGCCAAGATCAAGATTGCTTACGATTTTTCGCCGACGGTGCGCGCCAGCTACTCGCTGGGCTGGTGGCAGAACGACTCGGGTGGTACGCCTGACACCTACCTGCGCGATGCAGCGGGCAAGCCGGTGTTCAGCGGACCGGTTTCGATCAATGGCCGCAGCTTCACGCTGGCAGCCTCCGACTTCAATTCAACGAAAGAAGAGTTGCGCCACCTGATGCATGGCCTGACCGTGAAGAGCAATACCAAGGGCGTGTTCGACTGGGAAGTGGCAGCCAGCCTGTACGACTACAGCCGCGACGTACTGCGCGCACCAACTACCGCGCGCCCGGCCGCGGCCACCGGTGGCGCCGGCCGCATCGTCGACCAGGGCGGCACAGGCTGGAATACCTTGTCGCTGAAGGGTGTGTATCGCCCCGATGGCATGCGCGGTGCGCACATCTTCGACTTCGGCTACCAGCGCGCTGCCTACAAGCTGTCCACCATCGAACGCGCCACTACTGACTGGCTGACTGGCCAGCCGGGTGCCCGCAACCAGGCCTTCTCGGGCCGCACCAGCATCGACAGCTTGTACCTGCAGGATACCTGGAGGCTGTCGCAAGACTGGAAGGCCGTGCTGGGCTCGCGCGTCGAACATTGGGAAGGCCGCGATGGCGAAACTGCCAACGCCAGCACCGTGGTGCAGCACGCCAAACGCAGCGACAATTATGTGTCGCCCAAGGCGGCGTTGGCTTTCCAGGCGAATGAGGACTGGACGCTGAAAGCTTCCACCGGCCGTGCAATACGCATGCCCACGGTGTCCGAGTTGTACCAGGGTGGCATCAACAACACCGGCACCCTGATAAACAATGATCCGAACCTGAAGGCAGAACGTTCCTGGACCACGGAACTGAGCGCCGAGCGCCTGGTGGGCAATTCCGCCTTGCGCATCACCGCCTTCTTCGAGCGCAACCGCGACGCGTTGTACTCGCAAACCAATGTGCTGGTCACGCCGAACGTGACCAATGTGCAGAACGTGGACCTGATCCGCACGCATGGCCTGGAAACCGCGTGGTCCAACGAGAACGTCCTGCTTGAAGGCCTGGATATGCAGGCCAGCCTGACCTGGACCGACTCGAAGATCAAGCGCAACGAAAAATTCCCGGCCAGCATAGGCAAATGGCAGCCGCGCATTCCTGAATGGCGCGCCAGTGCCGTGGCGACTTACCGCGTGAATGGCCAGCTGTCCGCCACACTGGCTGCGCGTTACAGCGGCAAGCAGTATTCGACGCTCGACAATACCGACATCAACGGTTTTGCCTACCAGGGCGCCAGCAAGTATTTCACGGTCGATGCCCGCCTGCGCTACCGCATCGACAAGCACTGGAGTGCCGCGTTCGGCATCGACAATGCCAACAATTACAAGTACTGGAACTTCCACCCGTACCCACAACGCTCCTATTCCGCGGAGGTGAAATTTGATTGGTAATGCGCTGGAGCTGGGCCAGTTCGAACTGTGGTGCCAGCCGCATGTGGCGGCGCGCGATGGCAGCGTGTCCTGTGTCCAGGCTTCAATACGCTGGCGGCATCCGGAGCGAGGCGTTCTGCAGTTCCCGGCATTCGCCGATGCGCTGGCGGCGCAAGGCCTGCAGCAAGTATTCGTGCAGCACATGGTGTGCGATGCGCTGGCAGCCTTGCGCATGTGGGAAGCCGACGGTTTCTCCCTGGCACTGGAACTTTGCCTGCCGCTGCCGGTGCCGCCACCGCTCGCGGCTCAGATCGACGGCCTGCTCATGCAAGCCGGCGTGGCGCCGCAACGCCTGGTGTTGCGGGAATCTGAAGTGGCGGGCTGCTGCGAAGTCTCCAACCTGCTCGACTGGCTGCACGTATGCGAGGCCGGTTGCGTACACGCCGCCGGCAATTTCATCGTGGCGCCGCAACCGATGCAGGTATTGCCGGCCGCGCTGCGCCGCTGGCAGGCCAGTTATTCGGTGATGAGCGCTGCAGACGCCTTTACTTGAAATGTACCTGCCCGAAGAACCCATATTGCAGGCTTTGCGCAATGCGGCTGGCCACGAGACGGAATTCTTCCGCTACGGCAGGCTCGAACAGGCGCTCGACCGTCGACTGGAACAGCGCGAGCCAGCGCTGGAAATGCTGCGGCTGCACGCCCGGCAGCGCCATATGCTTGCCGTAGACATTGCCCTGGAAGCTCTTGGTGCCGAGCATGGTGGTGCTCCAGAATTCCACCATGCGCGCGAGGTGGGGCTCCCAATCGTCGATGGCTGCGTTGAACACCGGCCCAAGCTCCGGATCGGCACGCACGCTGTCGTAGAACGCGTAGACCAGGGTTGCGATGGATTCTTGGGTCAGTGGTAAAGTCATGGCTCCATTTTAACCCTCCGGAGCGCACCCATGATCATCGTCCACCACCTCAATAACTCCCGTTCGCAGCGTGTGCTGTGGTTGCTGGAAGAGCTGGGGCTGGCATATGAGATCAAGCATTACCAGCGCGATCCGAAAACCATGCTGGCGCCGCCGGAGCTGACCAAGGTGCATCCGCTCGGCAAGTCGCCGGTGATCGAACATGAAGGCAATATCGTTGCCGAGTCGGGCGCCATTATCGAGTACCTGGTGGAGAAGCACGGCAACGACCGGCTGGTGCCGCCAGCCGGTACGCCCGACAAGCTGCGCTGGCGCTACTTCATGCATTATGCGGAGGGCTCGCTGATGTCGCCGCTGTTGATGAAGCTCGTGTTCGACAAGGTTGAAGCGTCGCCGGCGCCGTTCTTCGTCAAGCCGATCAAGCGTGCCATCGCGCAGAAGGTGATGTCGAGCTTTGTGCAGCCCAACATCGACCGCCATCTGGCCTACCTCGAGTCCGAACTTGCCGCGCGCGAGTGGTTCGCCGGCAATGAGTTCAGCGCCGCCGATATCCAGATGAGTTTCCCGCTCGAGGCGGCGGCCGCCCGCGGAGGCCTTGGCGCCAGCCATCCGCGCTTGCAGGCCTTCCTGCAGCGCATCCACGCCCGTCCCGCCTACCAGCGCGCCCTGGAGCGCGGCGGCCCATACGAACTGCTGCGCTGATACTTAGTGCAAAAAATAACTTAACTTAGTTGATAAAACACACTAAGTGCATTATGATGTTCCTGCTTGATCCAAAACCAATAACAAGAAAGGAACATCACAATGATCAATCGAGAAATCCGCTCGCGAATCGCCCAGGAAACCCTGGCCATCATGGATGCGGGCGGCTATGAAAATGCGCTTGGCAAACAAGTCGATATCGCCGGCGACCTCCGGCTGGCGAAAGCCGGCACGATGCACTACACCGGCGCGGCGCTGCGGCAACTGCTGAAGGAGCAAAGCGGCAGCCGGTCCTTTGAGACCAGGTTTGAGGTGCGTAACGAACCGACGCTGGCGGCAGTGCGCCGCCTTATCGAACTGGGACATGCCGATCCGCTGTGCCTCAACTTCGCATCGGCCAAGAACCCTGGCGGCGGCTTCCTCGGCGGTGCTGAGGCGCAAGAAGAGAACCTGGCCAAGTCTTCCGGGCTTTATCCGTGCATCGTGCAGAAGTCCGAAATGTACGAGGCAAACCGCGCATACAAGTCCTGCATCTACCTGGACGACATGATCTACTCGCCCAAGGTGCCGGTAATTCGCAACGACGATTACGGGCTGCTGGACGAACCATATCTCGCGTCGATGGTAACGGCGCCGGCAGTCAATCGCGGCGCGATCGCACGCAATGAACCGGAACGTCTTGGCGAGCTTGAGGCGGCCATGCTGGCGCGCATTGAAATGCTGCTGGCGCTTGCCATGCACCATGGCCATACCGCACTGGTGCTCGGCGCCTGGGGCTGCGGCGTATTCGGCAACCAGCCATCGGATATGGCACGCTGGTTCGCGGAGCACTTGCTGCGCAACCCCAGGTACTGCAACGCATTCGAGCACGTCGTCTTTGCCGTGCTTGACCGGAAGGGGGCTGCCGTCGCCGCCTTTGAAGCGCAGTTCACTGAATTGGAATTGAAATGAAAAATGTCATCGAGTTGTGCGAGTACGTTCGCAATCATGGTCAGCCGAAGATGCTGCTCTTCTGGGGGCACCAGCCGGCCAGGAATGGTGCGATCACGAAGACCTGTTTCAGCCAGTGGTTTGAAGCAGAGTTTGTGATCGATGGAATCCGCTATCCGACAGCCGAGCATTTCATGATGGCCGAGAAGGCTCGCCTGTTCGACGACGAGCGCGCGCTCGACCGCATCCTGCAATCGTCCAATCCTTCGGTGGCCAAGGCCGCCGGCCGTGAAGTGCAGGCTTTCGACGAAGAGGTATGGGCGGACAAGCGCTGGGATATCGTGGTGCGGGCCAACGACGCAAAGTTCTCCCAGAACGCAGCGTTGCGTGACTTCCTGCTCGCCACCGGAGAACAGGTTCTGGTCGAAGCAAGCCCGGTCGACTTTGTCTGGGGTACTGGCTTTGCGGCGGACTCGCCGTATGCGGAGATTCCATCTGAATGGACCGGCATGAACTTGCTAGGATTCGCTTTGATGGAAGTGCGGTCGCGCCTCCGGCAGGCATAACAAACTGCTGCGTTAGCGCAAAACGCCTTCTCCACCGCCGGATAAGCTTGCTTGACGAGCTTACCCGAAGTGGTAAAGTGAAAATCGAGTTTGACTCCTGCAAAGATGCTATGAATCTCAAGACTTCTGATGGCCGCGCTGTTGCTTTGCCAACACCGGAAGAGGAACGCGTCATCTTCGAAGCCGCGCTGACTGATTTGGATGCTCTCCCGCTGACTGACCAGGACATTGTTGAAATTGAGAAGCAACTGCATGAGAACAGGGCTTTCAAGGCCGGGAGCAAGTAGCTGTGCGGTAAAATGGCGGCATGACGGGAAGATTGTTGGCCATTGATGGGTTGAATATCGTGCGGCGTGTGTATGAGGCAAGTCCGGAGCCGGACTCCGACCTCAAAGCCGAGATCGCCATGCGCCATGCGTTCAACGCTTTCCAGCGTCTCGTCAACGGCCACGAACCCACCCACATCCTGCCAGCTTTCGACTATGGCGGGCCCACCTGGCGCCACAGCCTGTACAAGGGCTACCGCGAAGGCCGCCAGCCGATGCCGGAAGTGCTGCGCGAGGCCCTGCCCGAGTTTTACATGCAGCTGACCCGGATCGGCATGTGCCCGATCGCCATCCCCGAGGTGGAAGCGGACGACGTGATCGGCACCGTGGTCACCCGCTGGCTCAACGAAAACCGCGGCGAGGCCGTAGTCGCCACCACCGACAAAGACCTGCACTGCCTGATCGCGGAAGGTGCCCGCATCTGGGACCATTTCAAGTCCGAATGGCACGACCGCGCCTGGGTCGAGCAGAAGTGGGGCGTGACTCCCGGCATGCTGCCGGACCTGCTGGCCCTGATGGGCGACGAGACCGACTCCATCCCCGGCGTCTCCAACGTTGGCGTGAAGACCGCCGCCAGACTGTTGCGAACTTACGGCACTCTGGACGCAATCATGGCCGGCGCAGGCATCCTGAAGGACAAAGTCGGCGAAAGCCTACGAAAAGAGCGCGAGATGTTGTATCTTTCTCGTCAATTGGTACAACTGAAAACGGACGTCCGGATCGGCGTAAGCTGGAATATGCTGGCCTGGGACCACCGTTAAGACTTCCTGATGTTAAAAGCGGTCCTTATCGACAGTAGCGCCATTGCCCGCGGCCTGCTCAACACGGTGCTGATCGACGGCGGCTACGACGTGGTCGGCCAGGCGCACACCTGCCTGGCGGGCAATGTGCTGCTGATCAAACACCATCCGCAGATCATCTGCATCTCGCGCGACTGCATTGAAGCCGACGAGCCGGCCATGCTGGCCATGCGCAAGGAGTGGCCGAAAGCCATGATCTTCATGGTGTCGTCCGAATTCGACCAGGCCACGATCCAGAAAGCCCATGCGATGGGCATCAACGGCTACATCGTGAAGCCGTTCAATGGCGGTACGGTCTTGAAGACGATCCGCAACACCATCATCGCGACGGTGAAGCGGCAGCAGAAGGCGCAGGCCGACGCGCAAGGCGCCAGCCCGGCCGAGGGATCAGACGAAGCTTGAGCCGTCGATGATGCCGCCGCCCAGGCAAACGTCGCCGTCGTACAGGACGGCCGACTGGCCTGGGGTGACAGCCCACTGGGCATCCATGAATTTCAGCGCGAACTCGCTGTCGCCGTTGGCGGCAACGTCGCAAGGCACGTCGGCCTGTCGATAGCGCGTCTTGGCGCTGATGCGGCCGGCTTCCGGCGCTACGCCGGCGACCCAGCTGGCCTGGCCTGCATGCAGGCCTTCCGACAGCAGCCACGGATGGTCGTGGCCCTGCACCACCCACAGGGTATTGTTTTCAACGTCCTTGCGTGCCACGTACCAGGCATCGGAAGAACCGTCGGTGTTCTGGTAAGTCTTCACGCCGCCGATGCCGATGCCCTTGCGCTGGCCCAGGGTGTAGAAGGACAGGCCCACGTGCTCGCCCACCACCTTGCCGTCCGGCGTCTTGATCGGGCCGGCCTTGTAGGACAGGTAGCGGTTCAGGAATTCGCGGAACGGGCGCTCGCCTATGAAGCAGATGCCGGTGGAATCCTTCTTGGCCGCATTCGGCAGCTGCAGTTTTGCCGCAATCTTGCGCACTTCCGTTTTCGGGATCTCGCCCAGCGGGAACAGGGTCTTCGACAACTGCGCCTGGTTCAGGCGGTGCAGGAAGTAGCTTTGGTCCTTGGTGTGGTCGACGGCTTTCAGCAGCTCGTGGCGGCCGGTTGCGGTGTTGTGGCGCACGCGCGCATAGTGGCCGGTGGCGATCAGGTCCGCGCCCAGGTGCATGGCGTGGTCGAGGAAGGCCTTGAACTTGATCTCCGCATTGCACAAGACGTCCGGATTCGGGGTGCGGCCGGCCTGGTATTCGCGCAGGAATTCCGCGAACACGCGGTCCTTGTATTCGGCGGCGAAGTTCACGGCTTCGATGTCCACGCCCACCACGTCGGCCACGCTGGCTGCATCGATCCAGTCCTGGCGGGTGGAGCAGTATTCCGAATCGTCATCGTCTTCCCAGTTCTTCATGAACAGGCCGACAACTTCATAGCCCTGTTCTTTCAGCAGCCAGGCGGAAACGGAGGAATCAACGCCACCGGACATGCCGATGACAACTTTTTTCTTGCTCATGATGCGGTCCAATTGAGCCATGGGCGCGGCGCGCCCCAGGCAGGGTGTTGCAAATTAACCAAACTAGAAGAAACCTTCAGACTTCTTCGAATACCGACACGTGGGTATGCAGGATTTCCAGCGGCGCACGCTTGCCCGCCAGGTATTCGTCCACGCAAGTCAGCAGCAGGGGGCTGCGGTGGCGTTCACGGCAGGCCGCGATTTCATCGCGCGTCATCCAATGGGTACGCAGGATGCCGTCATCCAGCGGGCGATCCGGATAGTAGGTACCAACTTCGCCGCAGAAAGCGAAACGCAGGAAGGTCACCAGCTGGCCGGTACGCGCCGAGCGGTAGCGCGACATATACATGCCTACCAGGGCAGTCGGGGTGAAATCGTAGGCGGTTTCTTCCAGTGTTTCACGGATGACGGCCTGTTCCAGCGATTCCAGCGGATCGAGGTGGCCGGCCGGCTGGTTCAGGCGAATGCCGTCACTGGTTTCTTCCTCAATCAGGAGAAACTTCCCGTCGCGCTCTATGACGGCGGCGACTGTGACATTCGGTTTCCAGGTGCGCGGCATGTTGTCCATCCTCAGAAGAGCCGACATTGTAGCCTGATCTTGCCTCTTCGTTGTGACCACGGTGTGAAATGCTTGTGCATTGCAACAATTCGGCATACCTAATGTTGGCCGTGGAACATTTCATGTTAGATTTTAGTCAGTTTTTCCCACTATTTGGAGGCATTATGAGGATTGGCGTACCGGCCGAGTCAAGGCCGGGGGAGACCAGGGTGGCGGCAACGCCCGAGACGGTCAAGAAACTAGCAGTCAAACACCAGGTGATAGTGCAGGCGGGAGCCGGCATTGCTGCTTCGGTGACGGATGAAGCATATGCAGCTGCCGGCGCCACCATTGGCACCGCCGCAGACGCACTGGGCGCGGAAATGGTACTGAAGGTACGCGCCCCGAACGCCGAAGAGCGCAGCCTGATGAAACCGGGCGCCGTGCTGGTCGGCATGCTGAATCCTTTTGATGGGGAAAACATAGCGGCCATGGCGGCTTCCGGCCTGTCCGCGTTTGCATTGGAAGCTGTGCCGCGTATCACGCGCGCCCAGTCGATGGACGTGCTGTCCTCCCAGGCCAATATCGCGGGCTACAAGGCCGTGATGGTTGGCGCGAATACCTACCAGCGTTTCATGCCCATGCTGATGACCGCAGCAGGTACCGTGAAAGCTGCCCGTGTGCTGATCATGGGCGTCGGCGTGGCCGGCTTGCAAGCCATTGCAACCGCCAAGCGCCTGGGCGCCGTGATCGAAGCGTCCGACGTGCGTCCGCCAGTAAAAGAGCAGGTGGAGTCGCTCGGCGCAAAATTCATCGACGTGCCTTACCTGACCGACGAAGAGCGCGAGATTGCGCAAGGTGTCGGCGGCTATGCGCGCCCGATGCCGCCTGAATGGATGAAACGCCAGGCGGAGCTGGTGCATGAACGTGCCAAGCAGGCTGACATTGTCATTACCACGGCACTGATACCGGGCCGCCCGGCACCGGTGCTGATCTCCGAAGAAACCGTGAAGGCCATGAAACCCGGCTCCGTCATCGTCGACCTGGCGGTGGAGCAGGGCGGCAATTGCCCCTTGTCCGAACTGGGCAAGACGGTGGTCAAGCATGGCGTGCATATCGTCGGTGAGCCGAACCTGGCCTGCCACGTGGCGGCGGATGCCTCCGCCCTGTACGCGCGCAATGTGCTCGACTTCCTCAAGCTGGTCTTCGACAAGGAGGACAAGCTGGTCATCGACCGCGAGGATGAAATCATCAAAGCAACGCTGGTCTGCCACGGCGGCGAGCAGTTGCGGAAATAGGAGACGGCAATGGAAGTCAGTCACACCATCATCAACCTGATCATTTTTGTGCTGGCCGTGTATGTGGGCTACCACGTGGTCTGGAACGTCACGCCGGCGCTGCATACGCCGCTGATGGCGGTTACTAACGCAGTTTCGGCCATCATCATCGTGGGCGCCATGCTGGCGGCCGCGCTGACCGAAGGCCTGGTTGGACAAATCATGGGCACGATCGCCGTGGCGCTGGCCGCGGTCAATGTGTTCGGCGGATTCCTGGTCACCCAGCGCATGCTGGAGATGTTCAAGAAGAAGGAAAAGAAGGCAGCGCCTGCGGCAGGTGCAGCCGCCTCGGCCGAGAAGGAGGCCAAGGCATGAGCTTCATCACCATGAACCTTGTCACGATGATGTACTTGATCGCGTCTGTCTGCTTCATCCAGGCGCTGAAAGGGTTGTCGTCGCCGGCATCGGCACGCAAGGGCAATGCCTTCGGCATGGCCGGCATGGCGATTGCCGCCGTGACCACCATCGCCCTGATCATGCGCCTGAAAGCCGATGCGGCCCAGGCGAACCAGGCAGCCGAAGCGGTGGCCGCTGCGGCGCGCGCCCTCGGCATGGACGTGCATGCGCGTTCCGGCTCAGGTGGCCTGGGCCTCGGCCTGGTGGCGCTGGGCGTGCTGGTGGGCGGCGGCATCGGCGCCTTCCTCGCCAAGCGCGTCGAGATGACCAAGATGCCGGAGTTGGTGGCGGCAATGCACTCGCTGATCGGCATGGCGGCAGTCTGCATCGCCATTGCAGCTGTGGCCGAGCCGCACGCCTTCGGCATTGCAGCACGCGGCCAGGCGCTGCCGGTCGGTAATCGCATCGAGCTGTTCATCGGCACCTTTGTCGGTGCGATTACCTTCAGCGGTTCCGTGATCGCTTTCGGCAAGCTGGCGGGCAAGTACAAGTTCCGCCTGTTCCAGGGCGCACCGGTGGTATTCAGCGGCCAGCACATGCTGAACCTGGTGCTGGCGCTGGTCATGGTCGGCCTGGGCCTGGTGTTCGTGTTCAGCGGCGGCACTGAGCCGGCCTGGGCACCGTTCCTGGTCATGACGGCAATTGCCTTCGTGCTGGGCGTGCTGATCATCATCCCGATCGGCGGCGCCGACATGCCTGTCGTGGTGTCGATGCTGAACTCCTACTCCGGCTGGGCAGCGGCGGGCATTGGCTTCTCGCTCAATAACTCGATGCTGATCATCGCCGGTTCGCTGGTGGGTTCGTCGGGCGCGATCCTGTCCTACATCATGTGCAAGGCGATGAACCGCTCGTTCTTCAACGTGATCCTGGGCGGCTTCGGCGGCGATGCCTCGGCAGCGGCAGCCGGCGGCGCGCAGGCACAACGCAACGTCAAGTCGGGCTCCTCCGACGACGCCGTGTTCCTGATGCAGAACGCTGAAACCGTGATCATCGTTCCCGGCTACGGCTTGGCGGTGGCACGTGCCCAGCACGCGCTGAAGGAGTTGGTGGAGAAGCTTGGCCACCACGGCGTGACGGTGAAGTACGCGATCCACCCAGTCGCAGGCCGCATGCCGGGCCATATGAACGTGCTGCTGGCGGAAGCCGAAGTGCCATATGACCAGGTATTCGAGATGGAAGACATCAACAGCGAATTCGCGCAAGCCGACGTAGTACTGGTGCTGGGCGCGAACGACGTGGTGAACCCGGCCGCGAAAGATCCGAAATCCCCGATCGCCGGCATGCCTATCCTCGAAGCCTACAAAGCGAAAACCATCATCGTCAACAAACGCTCGATGGCCTCCGGCTATGCAGGCCTGGACAACGAGCTGTTCTACATGGACAAGACCATGATGGTGTTCGGCGATGCAAAGAAGGTGCTGGAAGACATGGTAAAAGCCGTCGAGTAAGCCTGCCGCACTGCCCAGCCCGTGTCACACCCTGGGGTCACACCCCAAGTGTGACACGAGCCCAACTGCTGCAATGGAAGAGCCCGTGTCACGATTGGGGTGTGACCCCAAGGTGTGACACGGGCTCTTCTGTTTCTTAGTGGGCGGGTTTGGCGCGCTGGCGCTGGAATTCGTTGATTTGCGCGGCGTAGCGTTGTTGGGAGGCTTGGGTGTGCCAGCTATTCTGCGCTTTGATCATGGCGGCGGCGCCTTCGGGTGTGCCGACGATCTGGTCGATCCGTTTCACCGTTGCCATGCCCCAGGCGTTACGGGGACAGGCGATGCCGCCCAGCATGGGCTTGTTGTTTTGCGCGATCGGTACCGTTTTCAACGCGCCAATCTCCGGCTCGGATTTGCTGGCGTATTGCAGGGCGTAGTCGTAGTCGAGGGTGTAATCGGCGCGGCCATGCGAGACCAGCTTCAATACGTTGCGGCCATAGTCGCCGACCGACGTCGTTTCCATCCTTGAACTGGCGGGGCGCTTGGCCAGCAGTTCATCCACTGCCGCACCGTAGCTGCGGCGCTCCACGATGATGCCGCGCAAGGCGGGATCGGCCAACAACTTTTCCATATCGACTTCACCATGCCCGTTCAGCGGCAGCCGCGGCAAGGTGCTTTCCTGCGCCACCAATTGCAGCGGCGGCACCAGGTTGGTGTTGACGAAATAGGCCAGCTTGTCGCGTTCTGCGTTGCGCAGGGCGGCTACCACGCAGGCGCGTTCGCCGCGCTCGACCATCAGCCAGGTGCGCTTGGGGTTGGCGTAGATGAAGCGGTGCTCGGCCTCGGGCCAGTGCGCGCTGATGTAGAGCACGATCTGGTCGGCGATGCCTGTGGTGGGCTTGCCATCCACCGGCATCGAGGCGGGCGGGATGTCGGGCATCAGCCAGGTCATCGTGTCTCGTGCCTCCGCGCCAGGTGCCAGCAGGGCAGCAAACAGGGCCAGGGCGGGGGCGGCGCGGTGCATTTTTTTCCTTTAGCGCCGGCCGTACATCATCAGTTCGGCCAACACGGCACGGGCAGGGGCCGCGATGTCGATGGCGGCAAGGCCCAGGCCGAGCAGGGGCTGCAGCGCCGATTCGTTGGCGAAGATGCGGGCCATGGTGTCGGTCAGGCGCACGGTCAGCTTGCGGTCCTGGCGGCGCTGGGCGGCGTATTCGGCCAGCGCCTCCGGGGTGGCGCCGCGCGCCAGGGCACGCGCCAGTTCGCTGGCGTCGCGCAGACCGAGGTTCAGCCCCTGGCCGGCCACCGGGTGCAGGGTTTGCGCGGCATTGCCGATGGCGACGCTGCGAGCAGTGCCGGTCACGCCGGCATTCAGGCCGAGCGGGAAGGCGAGGCGGCGCGTCGCCCGCGTGAACTTGCCGAGGCGCTCGCCGAAGGTTTCGCCGAGTTTGGCAAGGAAGGCGCCATCGTCCAGGGCCAGGATGGCTTGCGCGCTGGCGGGGCGGGTGCACCACACCAGCGAGTAGCCGTCGTCCTGCGGCAGCAGGGCCAGCGGGCCTTCGTTGGTGAAGCGTTCGTAGGCGCGGTGCGCTACCGGGGCGCTGGTATTGACCTGGGCAATGATGGCGGTTTGCCGGTAGTCGCGCGTTTCAGCCTTGTCGGCCTGCTCGCCGAACAGTCCCCCTTCGGCTTGCACCACCACGGCGGCGCGCAGCACGCGCGGGCTTTGGCCTTCGCATTCGAGATGCAGGGTGACGCTGTCGGCCGCTTCGTCACTGCCTGTGACGCGTACCGGGCGAAGGGCGGCGATGCCGAGGCGGTTGCAGACATTGCCCAGCGCTTCGACGATGGCGCCGTAGCGCGTGACGTAGCCCAGCGCGGCCAGCTTGTGTTCGTCGCGCGTGATCATGCTGCGGCCGAACTGGCCGCGGCGCGAGACGTGGATTTCGTGGATGGCGGTGGCGTGGATCGGCCAGGCGCCGACCTGCTCGAGGATCTGGCGGCTGCCGTAGGACAGGGCCAGGGTGCGCGGGTCTTGCATGGCTTGATCCAGCGGCTTGGCGTCGATTAGCACGATGCGTGCGGCATCCACGCCGCGCTTGACCAGCAGCGCCGCCAGCGCCATGCCAGCCGGGCCGGCGCCGCAAATGGCGATATCGTAATCAATCATTTCATCAAGGCTTCAATCTCGGCCACTGTCTTGGGGGCGTCCCCAGTCAACAGCTGATAGCCGCCGTCGCGCACGATCACGTCGTCTTCGATGCGGATGCCGATGTTCCAGTATTGCTCCGGCACGCCTTCGGCCGGGCGCACATAGATCCCTGGCTCCACGGTCATCGCCATGCCGGGCTGCAGCAGGCGCGATGGCTTGCTTTCCTGCGCCACGTCACGATAGAGGCCGACGTCGTGCACGTCCATGCCGATCCAGTGGCCGGTGCCGTGCATGTAGAACTGCGTGTACTTTTTCTCGGCCAGCACTTCGTCGAGCGTGCCTTGCAGCAGGCCCAGGTCCAGCATGCCTTGCGCCAGCACCTGAACGGCGGCGTCGTGGGCGTCGTGGTATTTGCGGCCCGGCTTGATGGCATTGAAGGCTGCCTGCTGCGCGGCCAGCACCAGTTCGTACAGCTCGCGCTGGGCGCGGCTGAAGCGGCCGTTGACCGGGAAAGTGCGGGTGATGTCGGAGGCGTAGCCATCGAGCTCGCAGCCGGCGTCGATCAGTACCAGGTCGCCCTCCACGGTGCGGCGGTTGTTGGCGTTGTAGTGCAGGACGCAGGCGTTGGGGCCGGAGGCCACGATCGGCGTGTAGGCCGGGAACTGGGCGCCGTGGCGGCGGAATTCGTGCAGCAGTTCGGCTTCCAGTTCGTATTCGAAGACGCCGGCGCCGTGGGAGCCGGCAAAGCGCATGGCGCGGGCGTGGGCGCCTGCGGAAATCTCGCCTGCGCGCAGCATGATGGCGCTTTCGTGTTCGTCCTTGAACAGGCGCATTTCGTCAATCAAAGGCGGCAAGTCGCGCAGCACGGGCGGCGCAGTGGTGCCGCTGCGGGCGAGCTTGCGCACGCCGTCGAACCAGCGCCGCTGCTGCTCTTCGCCGCCGCGTGCCAGCGGGGCGAACAGGGCGCTGGCGTTGGACAGCAGGCGCACCATGTGTTCATCGAGCGCGCCGACCGGGAAGGCGGCGTCGAAGCCGAAGGCCTCGCGTGCGGCGTCGGGGCCGTAGCGGTAGCCATCCCAGATTTCGGATTCGAGGTGCTTTTCGCGGCAGAACAGCAGCGACTGCGCGGCGGCGTTGCCGCGCGGCGCTACCAGCACCAGTACCGCTTCCGGCTCGGTGAAGCCGGTCAGGTAGTAGAAGGAGCTGTCGTGGCGGTAGGGGTATTCGGTGTCGGCATTGCGCGCCACTTCGGGCGCGGTGCCGAGGACCGCCACGCTGCCCGCTTCCATCCGGGCCAGCAGGCGCGCACGGCGGTCGGCGTAAGGTTTCATGCGTTCAGTTCTTCCAGTTGGCGCACTGTGCCGACGTTGACCCATTCGTCCTGGTAGATCTCGCCGCCGATGCGGCCCTGGTCGGCGTATTCGAACAGCAGCTTGCCCAGGCCGGCCTTCTGGCCCGGCTTGATGCCGGCGAACATTTCGGGGCGGTACACGCCGATGTTGGCGAAGTTCCACTTGGGCGAACCCTGGCCGGAAACGGTGTACAGGTTCAGGGCGAAATCCCCATCCGGGTTGTGCCACGGGTTGGGCGTGAGCCAGATCCATGCGATGTCGCGCACGTGATCGGGATAGGGATCGCCGCGGTGGTCCTTGTCCTTCAGCACGTCCAGCGCTTCGGAGAAATCGAAGTGCGGGCAGTAGATGTCGCCCGACAGCACCAGGAACGGTTCATCGCCCAGCAGGTGCAGCGCATTGGCGATGCCGCCTGCCGTCTCCAGCGCCTCCGCTTCCGGCGAATACTGGATCTTCGCGCCAAACTGCGAACCGTCGCCCAGCGCTTCCTCGATCATGTGGCCGAGGTGGGCGTGGTTGATGACGATCTCCGTGATCCCGGCGCGCACCAGGTTCAGGATGTGCCACACGATCAGCGGGCGGCCGCGCACTTTCAGCAGAGGCTTGGGGCAGGTGTCGGTCAGTGGCCGCATGCGTTCGCCGCGTCCGGCGGCGAGGATCATGGCTTTCATGCGTCGCCCCTCAGAAGGTGTAGCCGACTTGCGGCGCGGTGCCTTCCAGCGTATCGAGCAGCTTGATCAGCGGCTTGAGGTCGCGGTAGCGGTTGGCGGTCTTGCGCACGTATTCCATCACAGTCGGCAGGTCGCCCAGGTAGTGCGGCTTGCCGTCGCGGTAGTTCAGGCGGCAGAAAATGCCGAGGATCTTCAGGTGGCGCTGCAAGGCCATGTACTCGAAGTCCTTGTAGAATTCATCGAAGTCCTTTTTCACCGGCAGGCCGGCGCTGCGCGCGTGCTGCCAGTAGCGGATCAGCCAGTCCAGCACCAGTTCCTCGTCCCACGACACGTAAGCGTCGCGCAGCAGCGAGGCGGCGTCGTAGGTGATCGGTCCCCATACCGCGTCCTGGAAGTCGAGGATGCCGGGGTTGCCTTCGTCCATCCACATCAGGTTGCGCGAGTGGTAGTCGCGGTGCATATAAACCTGGGGCTGGGCCAGGCAGTTGGCCAGGATGGCCTCGAACACCTTGTCCAGCTCCTGCTGCTGTTTTTCAGTCAGGGTGGTGGCCAGGTGCTTGCCGATGTACCACTCGGGGAAGATATTCAGTTCGCGCAGCATGAAGGCGCGGTCGAATTCGGGCAGTACGCCCGGCTGGCTCGCTTGCTGGATCTTGACAAGGGAAGACAGCGCTTCGGCATACAGGGTAGCTGCCGAATCGTGGTTCAGCGCTTGCAGGTAGGTGGTGGTGCCGAGGTCGGACAGCAGCAGGAAGCCTTGCCCGATGTTTTCGGCGGCGATTTTCGGCACCGACACGCCGGCAGCCTCCAGCAAGCCCTGGACTTTCACGAATGCCGGCACGTTTTCGCGCTGCGGCGGCGCGTCCATGGCAACCAGGGTGGCGCCGTGCGCGGCACGGTGCGCCGGCAGCACGTCAACGCGGAAATAGCGGCGGAAGCTGGCGTCCTCGGAGGCCGGGCGAGCCGATGCGGCGTCCACCAGGCCCGTGCCTTGCAGCCATTCGGTAAGCTCGGCAAGGCGTGGATCGGCGGCTGGGGATGGTGAATTAGACAATAAAGACATTAAAGCAGCCTGCGAAATCCGGTGAATGGTAAAGATTCCCATATAATAAGGGATTCACATTAAAAAATCGCCTTTATGGTGTTTCACGCGTCCCACCCATGACCCGGTTCCTGGCACCCCCCAACTCCAAGCGCTGGGCGTTCGCCTTGACCGCCATTGCCGCCGCCACCACGGCGATGTCCGCCCATGCGCAGTCGCATCCGGCAGCCAAACGCCCGCCGCATGTGGAAGACAAGAATGCTCCGACCACCGTACGCGCCGAAGACATGTCCGGCCGCCCCGAGCGCGACTTGCGCCTGCTGCGCGACGTGGAAGTCGTTCACGACAAGACGCGCGTGACCGCCGACTCGGCCAGCTTCCAGCAGGTGGAGCAGGAACTCGAGGCCAAGGGCAATGTGCGCCTGTGGCGCTTCGGCGACTATTACACGGCCGATGAACTGAAACTGAACCTGGAAACGGCACGCGGCTATGCGCTGCAGCCGACCTACCAGCTCGAAACCAATAATGCCCAGGGCAAGGCACAGCGCATCAATTTCCTGAACGATGACGAAGCCCAGGTGGTCGACGGCACCTACAGCACCTGCCAGGGCCCGAACCCGGACTGGTACGTGAAGGCGCGTTCGCTGAACCTGGACCAGGGGCGCGACGTCGGCACCGCCGGCGCCACCCTGATCTACTTCAAGGATGTGCCGATCCTGGGCACGCCGGCCATGTCGTTCTCGCTGTCGGGCGCGCGCCGCTCCGGCTGGCTGCCGCCAACCCCGTCCTACTCCTCGCGCGGCGGGGCCGAACTGGTGCTGCCGTATTACTTCAATATCGCGCCCAACCGCGACCTGACGCTGTACCCGCGCTATATCGCGCGCCGCGGCCTGCAGCTGGGCGCTGTGGCACGCTATATCGGCGAGACCGACGCCGGCAACTACTACGAGGGCAGGACCCTGCTCGAGTACCTGCCGAACGACAAGGAAGCCGATCGCGACCGCTGGCAACTGCACACGGTGCACACGCAGCACCTGACCGAGGACTGGACCTACGGCTGGAACCTGCGTGCTGCTTCGGACAACAACTACCCGAGCGACTTTTCCAAGACCGTGGCCTCCTCGTCCGAGCGCCAGCTGCTGAAGGAATTGCGCACCGATTACGGCGGCGAATTCTGGAGCCTGACTGCGCGCGCCCAGAAGTACCACGTGCTGCAGGACCCGGGTTACCCGGCCGACCCCTCACTGTTCGTCTCGCGCCCCTACGACCGCCTGCCGGCCATCAACCTGCACGCGGCGCGCTACGACGTCGGCGGCTTCGACTGGCAGCTCGATTCGGAGCTGACCCGCTTCTGGCACCCGGACATGATCAAGGGCAACCGCATGGTGGTGGTGCCGCAGCTTAGCTACCCGATCATCGGCGCGTCCTATTTCCTGACGCCGAAAGTGATGCTGAACGCCAGCGCCTACCAGCTTGACGCCTTTGGCACCGACCCGTCGCGCTCGCTGCAGCGCGCCGTGCCGACCTTCTCGCTCGATTCAGGCCTGATTTTCGAACGCGACACCAAGTTTGGCGGCAAACAGCTGACCCAGACCCTGGAGCCGCGCCTGTTCTACGTCTACACGCCGTACCGCAAGCAGGACCAGTTCCCGAACTTCGACACCGCGCCGGCCACCTTCAACTTCTCGCAGATCTTCAGCGAGAACCGCTTTGTCGGCTCCGACCGTATCGGCGACGCCAACCAGGTGACGGCAGCGGTGGTATCGCGCTTCCTCGAGTCGAGCGGCGCCGAGCGCCTGCGCCTGGCGTTTGGCCAGCGTTTCTATTTCGCCGACCAGCGCGTGCAGATCGATAACTCGACGCCGGTCAACAGCACCCGTTCCGACATGCTGCTGGCAGCTACCGGCCGCATCTCCAAATCCTGGGGCATCGACAGCCTGGTGCAGTACAACCCGAGCACCAGCAAGGTCACCACCTCGAACATGTCGGTGCAGTACATGCCGGGCACCTACAAGGTGATCAATGCCGGCTACCGCTATGTGCGCGACAGCTTCAAAAATGCCGACCTGTCGACCCAGTGGCCGCTGTCGGACAAATGGTTCGGCGTGGGCCGCGTGTCGTATTCGCTGCGCGAGCACAAGATGCTGGAAAGCGTGGTGGGGCTGGAATACAACTGCGATTGCTGGGTATTCCGCATGGGCGCCCAGCGCTTCGTGACCACCGCCAAGAAAACTTCGACCCAGTTCTTCTTCCAGCTGGAGTTGAATGGCCTGTCCAAGCTCGGTTTCGGCAACCCGCTGGAGGTGCTGAAGAACAGCATCCCAGGCTATCGCCGCGTCAATGAAGGCCGTTAAGCTTTCGATTTCCTCAACACTGATACATGAGCGTTTCAGATATGCACCCGATCAAATTAGCTGTTGCCCTGCTGTGTGCTTCCCTCGCCGTCCCGGCCCTGGCGCAGGACGCCAAGACTGCCAAGCCGGCAGCGCCGGCAGCTGCCAAGGCGGCGCCTTCGAAGGGCTTCACGCCGCCGGGCCAGTCGGCCAATACGCCGATCGACGCCATCGCCGTCATCGTCAACGATGAAGTGATCACCCAGCGTGAACTGAACGAACGCGTGGCCACCATCGTGGCCCGCATGCAGCAGCAGAAACTGGCCCTGCCGGATGCGGCTGAACTGCGCAAGCAGGTGCTCGAGCGCATGATCGTGGAACGCGCCCAGCTGCAGCTGGCCAAGGAAATGGGCGTGCGCGTGGACGACAATATGCTCGACCGCGCCATCGCCCGCATCGCCGAACAGCAGAAGATGACGGTGCAGCAGCTGCGCAACCAGATGGAGAAGGAGGGCACCACCTTCGCTTCCTTCCGCGAAGAGATCCGCGAAGAGATCATCATGCAGCGCCTGCGCGAGTATGAGGTCGACAACAAGATCACCATCGGCGAAGCGGAAGTGGACAGCTTCATCGCCGCCGAAAAAGCGGCAGCTTCCGAGCAGTTCGAGCTGAATATCTCGCAGATCATGGTGCGCATCCCGGAAAACGCCTCGCCCGAGGTGCTGGGCCAGCGCCAGAAGCGCGCCGAGGAAGTGCTGCGCCAGCTGCGCACCGGCGCCGACTTCGCCAAGATGGCCGCTACCTATTCCGACGCTTCGGACGCGCTGCAGGGCGGCGCCGTAGGCTGGCGCCCGGGCAGCGCGCTGCCGCCGATCTTCGCCGAAGCGCTGAACAAGCTGAAACCGGGCCAGAACACCCCGATCATCAAGAGCGCGGCCGGCTTCCACATCCTGAAGCTGGTCGACAAGCGCAGCATGGCCGATGCGGCAGCCCAGGAAACCGTGCAGCAGACCCATGCCCGCCACATCCTGCTGAAGGTGACGCCAACCATGAGCGCGGCCGACGCCAAGCGCAAGCTGCTGGAACTGAAGGAGCGCCTGGACAACAAGGCGGCCAAGTTCGAGGAACTGGCGCGCCTGTTCTCCAACGACAGTACTGCCAGCAAGGGCGGCGACCTCGGTTGGCTGTACCCGGGCGACACCGTGCCGGAATTCGAGCAGGCCATGAACGGCCTGAAGGTAGGCCAGGTGTCCGAGCCGATCGAATCGTCCTTCGGCTACCACCTGATCGAAGTGCTTGAGCGCAAGAGCGACGACGTCTCGAAAGAGAAGCAGCGCGCCGCTGCGCGCAATGCCCTGCGCGAACGCAAGCTGGTGGAAGCGGTGGAAGACTGGCAGCGCCAGGTGCGCGACCGCGCCTACGTCGAATTCCGCGACGAATCGCTGAAATAAGCAGGCGGGGGACACCATGAGCGCCAACCTGCAAGCACGGCGCCCGGGTGTGCGCCCCGTCGTTGCAATCACTACCGGCGAGCCGGCCGGCATCGGGCCGGAAATCGCCATCCGCGCGGCATGGGCCATGCGGCACCAGGTCAATGCGGTGCTGGTGGGCGATGCCGCCTTCCTGGCCATGACCGCCTCGGCCATCGATCCCGAAATCCGCATCAGTGCCGTCACGACCATGGCCGCGCGCAATGCCGGCCTGCCGCACTTCGGCGCCGACCGCCTGTGCGCGCTGGACATCCCGCTCGGCGCCCACGTGCAGCCGGGCGTGCTGGACAAGGAAAACGGCCGCTACGTGCTCGCAACGCTGGACGCCGCCATCGAAGGCATTGGCGCCGGCTGGTTCGAAGCCGTAGCCACGGCGCCAGTGCAGAAATCCACCATCAACGACGCCGGCGTGCCGTTCTCCGGCCACACCGAGTATTTCGCCGAGAAGACCGGCACCGCGCGGGTGGTGATGATGCTGGCCGGCGATGCCGGCGGCTATCCCTTGCGCGTGGCCCTGGCCACCACCCACCTGCCGCTGAAGGACGTCAGCGCGGCACTCACGCAAGAGAGCCTGGCGCAAACGCTGGACATCATCGATGCCGACCTGCGCGCCAAGTCCGGCATCGCCGCGCCGCGCATCCTGGTGGCCGGCCTGAACCCGCATGCCGGCGAAAACGGCTACCTGGGACGCGAGGAAATCGACACCATCACGCCGGCGCTGGAAGCGGCCCGTGCGCGCGGCATCGATGCGCGCGGCCCATATCCTGCCGACACCCTGTTCCAGCCCAAATACCTGAAAGACGCCGACTGCGTGCTGGCCATGTACCACGACCAGGGCTTGCCGGTGCTGAAGTACGCCACCTTCGGCCACGGCGTCAACATCACGCTCGGCCTGCCGCTGATCCGCACCTCGGTCGACCATGGCACCGCGCTCGACCTGGCCGCGCAAGGCCTGGGGCAGGCCGACTGCTCCAGCATGCAGGCCGCGCTGGAAGCGGCGCTGCAGATGGCGCAGGCCAGCCAATAAGAAAGACAGAATATGAAACACATTGCCCGCAAACGCTTCGGCCAGAACTTCCTGCAGGACGACCGCGTCCTCGGCGACATCATCGACTCCATCGCGCCGGCTGCCGGCGACACCATGGTGGAAATCGGCCCCGGCCTGGCCGCCATGACCGACCTGCTGCTCAAGTCCCTGCCGCACATGCATGTGGTGGAGCTGGACCGCGACCTGGTGGCGCGCCTGGAAAAGCGCTACCCGCGCGAAAAACTGACCATCCACGCCGGCGACGCGCTGAAGTTCGACTTTGGCTATATCCCGGTGCCGGAAGGGAAAAAGCTGCGCGTGGTGGGCAACCTGCCATACAACATCTCCTCGCCGCTGCTGTTCCACCTGGCCGAATTCGCGCCCATCGTGCAGGACCAGCATTTCATGCTGCAAAAGGAAGTGGTGGAGCGCATGGTGGCCGAGCCGGGCACCAAGGCTTATAGCCGGCTGTCGGTGATGCTGCAATGGCGCTACCGCATGGCCATGCTGTTCATCGTGCCGCCGGACGCCTTCGACCCGCCGCCGAAAGTCGATTCGGCCATCGTGCGCATGATCCCGATCGAAAAACCGCTGCCCTGCGACCCGGCGCGCCTGGAGGCCGTGGTGCAGAAGGCCTTCTCGCAGCGGCGCAAGGTGATCCGCAATTGCGTGGCCGGCATGTTCACCGAAGCGCAGCTGGTAGCGGCCGGCATCAACCCGCAAGACCGGCCGGAAGCCGTGCCGGTGGAAGCCTACGTGGCGCTGGCCAACCTGCCGGTTTGAAAGTCGGGGTCAGGTCTGGCAATCGGACAAACGCGCAGCGTTGTCCGATTGCCAGACCTGACCCCGACTTTCATTTGGTAATCAGGTCCAGCACCTGGTCGGCGACGCGCTCCCAGGTGAAGGACTTGGCGTAATCGAGGCTGGCGGCGCTGACGCTGCGCCAGCAGGCCGGGTCCTCGAATTTCAGGATTTCCCGCTTCCAGGCCGCCGCGTCGAGGTGGCCGGCGTAGCGCGGGTGGTCCTTGGCCCAGATCCTGATGCTGTCCAGGCCGTGCGTCAGCACCGGGATCCCGGCGGCCATCGCTTCCAGGATCGTCAGGCCAAAGCTCTCGTGGTCGGTCGGGTGCAGCAGCATGAAGGCCTGGCGCAGGATGCCGATCACTTCCTCCTGGCGCTTGCGGCCGTGGAAAGTCATGCTGGGCGCGCTGCCGTATTTGGCCAGCAAGCTGTCCAGCAGGGGACCGTCGCCGACGATGTCGAGGTGGTAGCCTTTCTGGGCCAGGCCGCTTTGCATGAAGAAATCGGCCAGCCAGTCCACGTTCTTGCTGCCGTCGAGGCGGCCGATGTACAGCAGGCGTTTCTCGGCCGGATAGGCCGGCGCGCTGGCAGGGAAGAAGCCGGCATCGACGCCCAGCGGCAGCGACTGGATGTCCAGGCCCCATTTGCGTTTGGTTTTTTCGGCCGCGCGGTAGCCCAGGTAAAACACGTCCCTGGCCGGTACGCGCCGGAAGAAGCCGCGCAGCGAGACACCCGGCAGGAAATGGCGGAAGCGCTCGCGCAGGGCGGGATAGCGCTTTGACAGCAGGAAGGCATCGGCTTCGTAGAAGGTCACGATGTAGTCGTAGCGCGACAAGTCCATGCCGCTTTGCTTGAGCGAGCGGAAAAAGCTGTAGCTCTCGATCTTGAACGGGCTGGTCATCAGGACCTTGCTGAGCACGCGGTTCAGCTGCGCGTCGCGCGCCAGGAACGGCAGGGTTAGCAGCTCGACGCCTTCCAGGTCGATCAGGCGCTTGCGGCCAGGGCCGGGCTCGCCGCTGAGCAGCGTAATGCTGGCCTTGTGCTTGATGCGCTGGCAGAACTGGCTGACCACCGTTTCGGTGCCGCCGATATAGCCGGCAACGGTGGGGCAGATGAACAGCAGGTGGAGTTTTTCTTGCTTCATGCCGCGCTTGCCTCTAGCTTGCGGGCCGCGAGCGGCGCCGGGGAGGGCAGCAGCAGGGCGCCTTGCAGGCCAAGGAACAGCATCACCCAGGCGCGGCTGACGGAGCCCATGAAGACGGTATTGGTGAAGCTGCACAGTACCAGGACCAGGGCAAACGCAAAGATGATGCGGCCTTCGAAGGTCTGGCGCCGCTTCCAGCCGGTCGCCAGCAGTGCGCCATACAGCCAGAGCAGCGCAAGCAGGCCGAACATCCCGTAGAACGAGGCGTAGAACAGGAAGGCATTATGCGGCTCGACGAAGGCTTTGGCTTCTTCGCCCCGTGGCTGGCTGGCCCAGGCGGCTTCAAAACCCGCTGCGCCGCCACCCAGTACTGGATGGGCGCGGAACACGCCCCAGGCCGTCTTCCACATCTCCATGCGGTAGCCAAGCGAGGTTTGGGTGACGTTATGTTGCAGCAGCTGGACGTCGCTGGCCGCATCCTTGATCCGTTTTTGTACGGTGGGCGCCATCAGCAGTGCGGCGCAGACGGCCACGCAGAGCAGGGCGGCTTTGCTGCGGTTTTGCTTGGCAAAAAGATTGGTAATTATGAAAGGAAGCAGGACCAGCACCACCCACATGCCGGTACGGCCCATGCCGGAGGTCAGGCCAAAGAAGAACAAGGCCATGCCGGCGCCATACACGGCCCGGATGGCCTTGCTGCGCTCATATTTGAACAGGATCGAGAGCAGGACCACGCCAATGGCCAGGAATTGCGAATACAGGATGTAATTGGCAATCAGGGACGGCGGGTCGAGCGGCCACCAGCCCTTGTACGGGAGCTGGGCGTACAGGAAGCCGACAAAGATGCCGCACAGCAGCGCGCGCAGCCACGGCAGGATGCTCATCTGGCTCGCCGCCAGGAAGGTCATGACGGCGATGATCCAGTAGTAGCTGGCCTCGGAGTGCACCACCAGCTTGCCGCTGGCAGGGTGGATCAGCAGCGACACCACCGGCAGGGCAGCCAGGATGGCCGCGGGCATGGTCCACGGCAGGGTGCGCCAGTTGCGTACCGCCCTGTTGAAGCCCCCGCCTGCCACAAAGGGGATGAAGGCGAGCGCCAGCAGGATAAACAGGAATGCCTTGGAAAGGGGGAGGAAGAAGAATGCTGCCGCGTAGAGTTTTTGCGTTGCGTTCAGCAGTTTTACCGCTTGGCCCTGGTAGCCGTCTGATGTCATAAATTTTCCAGCTATGGCGCTTGGCTCTTGAAACAGTAGACGACTATAGCCTAGAAACGCTGCGCCCATCAAGACTGACCCGGTTCGGGCGCCACCAGCGCGGGATAAAAAAAAACCCGCTCAGGGAGCGGGCTGAATCCATTTCTGTTAAGAAGTGGAGGAGACAGGGGTAATTATGCTGCGTCGCGGCATATTGTTCCAATTTATTTTTGGAATCCCAGTCATTCCACTTGCTTATATCACTGCGGGATCGGGGTGCAGACTACGCGCACATTGTTGCGCGGCTCGTCGCCCATCACGCCGCTGCCGTTGAAGACCTGGCAGTTCAGGTCATTTGGCTTGCTCAGGATGGAGATGCCGTAGGCGGTGCCGACCGGGATGGCGCTTGGCAGGTTGAATGCGGTCGAGCCCTTGGCGACGGTGATGCTGGTGTTGCCATTGACCAGAACCATGTCGCCGCTGGTCAAGCCTTCCACAGTACCGCTCACGGCGTAGCTATTCTGGACACAGCTGATCTGCACGTTGATGGTGGTGGTGTGGCCGGCCGAGCCGACGTTGGTGGTGCCCAGGAAGCCGCAAGTCATGTGAGCCGGTTGTTGCACAAATTCAACTTTGTATTCGGTGCCGTAGCTGATGCTGTTGGGGAAGCTGAAGGTCGTGGCGCCAGCCGGCACCTCGACGGTGTC